>JAQTUQ010000019.1 GCA_028707255.1 Dehalococcoidales bacterium | reverse complement strand
ATACTCACCGTTAGCAATTCCAGACGCGAGGGCAAACGGTACACCCCCATACGCATGGGGAATACCCGTGACCTTATACTCGGCACGAAGCATATTCCGGTACACCCCCATACGCATGGGGAATACGTACATCGTCCATCACTACCATAGTTTTCACACGGTACACCCCCATACGCATGGGGAATACAACGACTTCAATGGGTAGGACATTTAAAGCGTCTGGTACACCCCCATACGCATGGGGAATACTCTTATATCTGCTTTGGTTTCTGCAACGCCTTCGGTACACCCCCATACGCATGGGGAATAACGCTCTGGGTGCGCAGTAACTAAAGGGGCAAAACGGTACACCCCCATACGCATGGGGAATACTCTATATTTACCACTTCTATCATTTAATCCTCCGGTACACCCCCATACGCATGGGGAATACACTATAACCGTCATCCAATAAAGCACATTTCACGGTACACCCCCATACGCATGGGGAATACTGGACTATCACCTGTTGCGTTTGTAGCTACGACGGTACACCCCCATACGCATGGGGAATACTAAAACAGTCAGGGCTATCGTTGGAGTGTGGGCGGTACACCCCCATACGCATGGGGAATACATATCCTTTTAATGCTCTGATACAATGGTCGGCGGTACACCCCCATACGCATGGGGAATACTCTTGCGGGATTACTTTCTCTTTAGGTATATGCGGTACACCCCCATACGCATGGGGAATACGTTGACGGAGCAACGGCTAAACCAGCCTGTAGCGGTACACCCCCATACGCATGGGGAATACCCCTGAATTGTCATAGCTAACTCTTATTAAGGTCAAAGCTAGTTAAACATTTTCAGGGTCAGAAAAATTGTTATTGTCGTTGGTAGTTTCTTTCTCAATATTATCGTGTTTTATTTGTATCAAAGAAAGGCCATCGACGTCAACAAATTTACGATTTTGAACTCCGTACTGCCGATAAGAAAAACCCTGCGGATTTTTATCATTCCATATCTGTATTACAGAGCCACTTTCTTTCGCTTTTTTTATTGCTTGCATCCAGAGTTCATCCCTTACCCTGGCACTCGGGTCACCCAGAAAAATCCCCGTTTTAGGTTCCAACAGCCAGCGTGACAATGCGCCCCTCAAGCTCATCGGGACTTTCTCCAGTATCATCACCAACACCAAGCACCTCCGCTATATCCGGTAATAATCTTTCCATCAGTTTAAACTCCTGGAATTTTTTTCGACACTCAATTCTGATAAATCTTTCCAAATCCTTATCATTAGCATGTTCAGAAGTAATTTGAAAGGCAACGGGGATTGTTGTTTCTGTTTTATACAAATCTGCAATATCATATACAAAACTAAGCATTTTACCTGTATGGACGAATCCCAATCCGGCAGAGTAACCTGCAGATACGATACCGGCGTGACAAACTCCGTAAAGGCAAGCATTGGCGGCGGAAAGAGCGCGGTTTATCGGGTCTCCGTTATTCCAATTGTCCTGATCATAATTGCGTCCTTTCCATTCAACCCCGTATTTAGCAGACGCTTCACTGTAAGTATGCCTTACTCGTAATCCTTCCATTCCTCGAATACTTTCTAGGCTAATTACCGGAGGAATATTTTCGTTGAAACGGAAGCGATACATTCTCCACGCAACTTCTAATCTTTTAAACTCATCGCTAACCAGCGCTGCTTGCCTGATCAATCTTCGCGCACTATATGTTCCGCCAATACTGGCTGCATATAGTCTTACACCATCCTGTCCCGTCCAGGCTAATAAACAGTTATTGCTTGAAAGAGATTTTACGGCCGCATGAGTGACTGTTGATCCTGGACCAAGCATTACAACTGCCAACTGGTCTATAGGTACGGGAATGAATTTGTCTCCCTGATGGAATACCAATCCGTTGGCATCAACATCCAGTCTTCCCATTTCCAGGTATAAATAGCTCCAACGATCGCGAAAGCGCGGTAATTCATGGAGTGTTCTCATCAATTATTCCTTTGCAGGGCAAATAGAGAATAATCCGAAACCGAAACCTTTCGCTGAACCGATACCGCTTTCTATGCTTTTAATAAAGATATCAGGATTGTTCACTTCCAGTACTCCTTCAAAACACACCCCATTATGTTTTATCTCTGCATCTACATCGTCTTTTTTAAATTCTATCTTTCCTTCAGGGACAGTATTACAATTAAGAATATTAAATCCTCCTGTTTTCGCTTTCCTTTCCAGCCATTTTAATTGCTCTTCTTCCTTGTAGATACCGACACGTTTGCCATGATCCTTATCAGCAGATTTTCCCAGCCGCTTGGTCGGATTGGTGCGCAGGCGAAAGTATAATTTTTGCCCGGGTTTTATTTTAGGGGAAAATATACGGCTTTCTGCTGGTTCGTCAAGGCATTTCAATAACATATCGGCTTTATTCCAATCGGGTTCCTTTTCAGATTGTACAAGAAGGTTCATAGTTCCGTTTCTATTTATATCCAGACGATAAAGTATTCTGCCTGCACCGCCTTCATTTTCATCCGGAAATGCCATATATACAGCCTGATGCAACAGATATGGCTTCGTGCGTAATTGTCGTGACTCCCACTTTAAAGGATTTAATTTTAAACGAGAAAGATACATTTTTCATCCTCCTTCGGCTGTGGCAGTTCCGGGTAATCAATATACTTGCTTGTTACATAGCGCAAAACGAATTTTCTGTGACCCTGTACAAAACATTCAGGCTGGTCGTGCCTTACTTTTTCGCCTTCGCCGTAACCGGTGTCTATTTCAAGGCGCAGAGATTGCGGACGTTTTTTTTCATCCGTACTTTGACAGAGATAAGGGTAATTTCTCAAGGCATCCTCAACCGAATCAAATTGCGGTAAATATCCATTGGGGAGATATACAGGTTGTGAAGGCACGAAGGATTTTTTGCCTAAAAACAATTGCCAGACTGGCTTTTGCAGGGCTTTATTTACTGATTTGATAAGATCGGCATCACCTGCAAGCGCCACCAGAAAACATGCATCCGCAAGGTAATATCGGTCTGACGGTTCGCAATCTTTAATGCCTCCGCCGGCTTTAGCAACTTGTAAAGCTGTATGAAAGTCCTTTTTCATCGACCCTTCTTTATCTATGCGGACTCCCATCTTCAACTTCGCCAATTTTTCGATTGTAACGGTATCGTTTCTTTTAATTCCCATAGCGGCGCACAGCAGTCCGATGACTCCGGATTTTGAAGGTTCGAGTTCCGTATCTCGGTTACTGAATCGACTTTGTGTTCCCCATGACTGCATAGGCCCTGAAAGACGCAGCAGTAATACTGCCATATTCTCCTCCTTAACAATCACCGGCGATAGCTTTATTGACTACAGCCACTAACTCTTCGAAATTATTAACTTTTTGCAAGCCATCCATTGTAACCTCTTTCAACGATAACGCCGGTTTGGCTGATATGCCGTCAGTCGGATAGGCTTTATTCAATGTATTCCAGTATTCGATAAGTGCTGCGATGGAATCGACTACAAGATCGCCGTTTTCCTTGTTTTCTTTAACAGGTTTGGCAAAAGCGTTTGCCAACGACCAGCTACCATTGTCTCTGACAACTGCCATAACAAAATCAGGCGGGTTTTGTGCTGAAAAGGATGTTTGCTTCCCGCTGGGAACGGCATCCTTGGCAGCACGGATAAAAGCTTCCACTGTTTTTCTTGCCAGTTCATTATCTCCGAGGTTGGTCTTTAACTGTCCGAGGTCAATGTTCGCATAGCGGTAATAACACGCTGAATTAAACTCGATGGTGCCCATCATTCCGGCGCCGGGTTCTTCTTCTGTTTGTAAATCATCTATGGCAGTGTAAAAATCGAACTCCACCCCTACTTTATGGGTCGAAATAGCATGGGCTACCTGGCAGGCGGCATCTATATTAAGACTTCTCTTACCAAGTGGGCTATCTGGTTTCACTGCAAGCATACGACCAAATAAGGAGATATCAGGAGTTTTAACCAGATTTTCAACAATCTTTGACATATCTTCGATAATTAATTTCTTTTGTTCTTTATTTCCATTTCTCAAATCGGATAGTTTTGCCTGAATGATTTGTGCTATTTGTTTTATTGCCTGTTCATCAATAAAGATAAGGACATCGGTCTTCAGGTTTTTATCTGAAGTAAAACCACTCTCTTCGAAAATTTCAGCAATTATTTTATTTACTTCTTCTGTTCCTTCTTGTTTACTAGTGATTATTTCACCAATTTTAGTAATGAGTTTCTTTGTCCTAACACCTTGTTTTCCGTTGACTACTGTTTTGAAAACATCACTGTCACGTATGGATTTTTTTATACACTGACTGGAAACACGGGCGCGGCGATATCCGCCAAATAGGCATTCTTTAGGGGAGTTGGTGTCATCCCTGTTAAGACATGATGGGGCAAAATTCTGTAAGACATGTAATTCGACTATCATTATTAAATCTCCTTCTTAATTATTCTTCATCCATTGAAGATAGATTTCCCCTTGTTTCTGTGGGTTTAGTATAACCCCAGAAACCTTTTGACCAATTATGCTGAACTCTACGGTCATCAGCATTCCAGTTCTCAATATCCAAGAATAGCTGCAACCAGTTTATCGGGATATCTTTTGCCTTTAATAAGTTGATAGTATGGCGTAAATGGTATGGAAGATCATCTTTATTACAGTTCAACAAAGCTAACAAGCGTTTTTCTATTTTTTTCTCGGCATCTTTCCATTTGTCTTCATATTTCCGGTTTGACATGTCTTCATCGGCTGCTTTTTTCACCATTGACCAGAGAGATCTCCCAAGATTCGTTTGAGCATTTTCTACAAGAGAATCTTTGCCATGGTGCCAGAGAGCGAATAGCGAAGCAACTATGTAATAGGCTTTCTCCTTGTGTTTATATGTGTTTTCTGAAATGAACGGTAATATATACCTGTCCATCTCAAATGTGGTGCCGACCGATTTACCTAATCCCCTGCGCAAATCGGCCATAGCTGCTTTGTCGGATACCATTTTTTCAAGAAAAGCGATAAATTTTTCCTCGATAGAATTACTCATCTTTTTCACCTCCTTTTTCTAATAATTTCATATATGGTTCAGTAAACTCGTTTATCTTTTTATTTAACTCCCTATCAAAATTATCTCTGGCAATAGCAATTGCTCTTAATGAACGTCCGGTATTATCAAGACTGTTGGTTACTTCCTCAAAAGCTTTATGAGCGGCATCACTTACTTCTTTTGCCCACCATTGCAACCTGTTCGCTCCATAGATAGAATCACCTTGAAGGTCTATTTTACCTTTCGGAAGTTCTACCAATAGTTCATTGAATGAAATGCCAAGTTTTGCCCAGTATGGATGAGAAGGGGAAAGAGTATTAACAAATTTCTTTTCATCATCCGGATTTGCTTTTCCATTCTGATCTTTAGGCAACAGTTCTGATGCTAAATTCCTTAAGGGACTTGGTATGTCAATAGTCTTCGTTTTGCCTTTTTTGTCTGAGATTTCAATTTTAATATAGCCAGAACCAAGAAATTTCCCAATATCTTCTGCAAGGGCTAAACCCTTTTTAAGGGCGTCAAGAAGATTCTCATCCTGAAGATATTGCAGGGGAAGTGGCAGACGTTCATGACGCCATAAAACTACACTTGCCGCCTTCCCTTTATCTGTAGCTAATCCCGTAATAATGATCTTATAATTTGGATCAGCTTTAATTGATACTGATTGTCTTGCATCATCAATTCGTGCAAGCCAATTAAATATTTCAGGTCTTTTATAATTCATATCTGAAGTTTGAAATAAAACGTGACTATCACGCCATGCTGCTCTTTCCGGATTAATATTTATTGGTAAGAAACCTTTTTTTTCATCTTTGCGAAAACTTTTAAATGGATCATAGTGCATTTGATTAGATAATTTAAGATTTTGTTGAATTTGACAGTTTATGACATTCATCTGGTCATCAATGAAAAGATGTATACGACGACTTTGCCATGTTAAATAGTCAATATATCCTTTTACTTGATTCCCTTCTTTTAACGGGATGGGAATTTTTTCTTGTTCCCAAATTGGCAAATCATTACCGCAACGAGGAAAAGGTCGTTCATCATTGTATGCGATTAAGTTTAATGCTAACGTTTCAAAAAGAGAATTGCCAAGTACTAATGTTGTAAAACCGCGAATTAGAGGAGTATCGCTAAAATAGAAAGGATTGCTTTTCCCAAAACCGATAGCAAAAGCTTGTGTTGTTATTACGTACTGTGCTGCTATAGCGGGCGGTACAGAAATAGCATTATCATCGTTATTATGATCAAAGAGGGTAGCATTATTGCCAGTCGAAAATTCAAGTGCAAGATGAACAATTGGGTGCCTTTCTGCATCATCTATCTCCTTACATTGATAAAATGGTCTCTCATCATCAAATAAATAAAAGCGATGTCGCCATATAGAAAAATATGATTCCAATGTATTCTCGTCCCATTTCTCTTTGTTCCAAAGCTCTTGCCATCTTGAAAAATTGGAAGGCCCAAAATTCCTATGTAATATTGCTAATAAGAGTCTGTGGAGGGAAACCGTCACTAGCGGGGATGAGTCTAGAACTTCTTTAATTTCATGTGCTCTCACTAAAACATCTTGTAGACTAAATGTTTCTGTCCTGCCATCAGGCATTACACATGGTATCCATTTTTCATCAATAAGATTATAACTTGACATGTTTACTCCTTTACATATCTTTTTTCTTCAAAATAACTACCCCAAGTTCATCATTGAGAGACAACCTATATTTAGAGAACTCAGTTTTACAATTTCCGTTTTCATCGAAAAAGAGCATATAATGATGTCTGAGTAAAGGTTCTTTACGCCATTCAATAGGTACTAAAACATTGGATTTAACTATTATTGGTACAATTATATTATTTGCCAAATTTACTGATTTATTTAATAATTTCTTTACGGCCATTTTATCAATAGACATTTGAGTATTAAGCACTTCGAGCGATTCTTTATATAGATAGGGATTGTCTATATCTCCATAAAGACAGATAACAGAAATGGATTGAACATCTGATATTCTAGTTAATGCTTGAATTGATTGATTAACTACTGGATTATCTTCTTCTAATTCACGGTTAAAATCCTCAAGAATCTCATCCTCGTAATAAGGTGGGAGTATGCGGTTTAATTCTGCTCTGCTTTCGTATTTATTCTTATCCCCTCTTAATTTATCCGCCGTTTCTTTCCATCTATCTTTTATTTCGGCCATCTCATTTTCAGTGCACTTTATATTTTCACCGTAAACTTTTTCGATTAGTTCTTCTATTTCATTCGGAATTACGATTTTATTTTTATCTTTAATTGCCAGCCAACTGCGTAATAATATATGAGGATCATAAACGGCTTCGGTTCCTTTGCCGAAGAAGGGAACATCATTATTCATTTCCGGTTGGCATATCCAGAGCGTAGGTCTGTTTAATTTTTCGGGACGGTTATTACGGGCATGGCGGTGCATTCTGCCTGCACGTTGCAGCAATAAATCTACCGGAGCCATTTCACTTATCATCAAGTCGAAATCAAGGTCAAGACTTTGTTCGATTATCTGTGTTGAAACCAATACAGCCCGATTAGGACGGTTGACTGGTTTCTCAATTCCATCATCGCACTTGATTATTGCATTTTCTTTCCCGTATCTTATTAAGGTGCGTTCTTCCCTCAATTTTCTTTCACCGTATGGAAAGCGTGCATGAAGCAGATCAAGCTCCGGATAACCGTCGCTGGCAATATCAGGGAAGTATTTTTTCAGCGCTGTATATACCTGTTGTGCTTTATCTACAGTATTACAGATTACGGCTGCACATCCACCGGCGGATAAGGCATCTTTCAACTTTATACCTGATAAAAATTCCCCCTTATCTTCGGGTAAATTCCCATCTAGATATTCCAATTTGATAATTTTGGATGAATCAATTGATGTATTGATATGTTGCGCTTTTATATTCTCTCCGTTTGTCCATGATATACGGGGATATTTAATCTTGGAAATATTTACCGGAATATCTATATCTTTTTGCGTCAGTCCTTTAATGTAGGCTTTTAGTAGGGCGTCTTTTCTATTTTGGGGTAATGTCGCCGAAAGTAAGATTACCGAAGTGTTAAGCGCTGCCAACCATTCTAGCAAACGCTCAAGTAAAGTACTCATATAGGAATCGTAGGCATGAACTTCATCAAAAATGACGGTTTTACCGCTTAAGCCAAAAAGACGTACAAACACGTGTCGAGTTTGAAGCACAGCTAAAAGTATCTGGTCTATCGTTCCTACTCCGAACGGAGCCAGTAAACCTCGTTTACGTTGTATAAACCACTCAGAAGCAATAACTCCACCTGATACGCTATCATATCCTTTATCGCTTTTTATTTCGCTGATTTCATATTTCTTATCCAGAAACATACTCTCAAATTCGGCTGAAAGAGAAGCATGACCATGCATCAGCATTAAATTCGTTGTTTTTTTAGGATAGCGTTTGGTGATATAACTTTTTACCCTGCTAAACATCTGGTTGCTGGTTGCCATTGTAGGCAAAGCAAAATAACAGCCTCGTTGCTTTAAATTAGTATTCCAGACATCTGATAAATACATAGCGGCTTCAGTTTTTCCTTCCCCCATAGGAGCCTCAATAATAACCAGTCCATGTTTGTTTTTAAGTTCGCTGCTTATATTTACTATTGATTCCTGTAGAGGTCTTATTTTGGGAAAAGCAAAGAAGTTTTGAAAACTCATGTTAACTTTTGCCGGCTCCCATTTATCCCAATGAAGTGCGTTTATTGCTTTCCTTGCCTGCTGGTCAGCATATTGAACGTGTTCATCTAATGAAAGTTTAACATCATAAGGGAAGTAGTCTTCGTTTGATGCTATCCAATCTGCAACTGATGTTAGCCCTGCTAGTATCATGAAGAATGAAGGTGAAGGCATCTTATTGGGAGAATGAATAGAATCCATGTTGCTGAGTTGAGTTATAATATCAAATATTTGCCTTTGCGCTTCTTTCCATTTTGTTCCTTTACCGGCATCTGAACCTATCGAATTTATTTGTTCAGCTCTTGGAAATACGCCGTGGTGACCACCGACAGAAATAGCTATGTGATTGGCTAACAAAGGCTCAATTGTTTCTATCAGAAAAGTTTTTAACAGTAGTGATGTAACCTCTCCATGGTTATTTTCTTCGTTAATAAATATAAACCCCAATTCTTCTAGTTCGTTCTTTGCAGTTATAAATTTCCTTTGAAAAGCCGGAGAGGCTTTCCCGATATCATGCAGGCCTGCCCAGTAGGAAAGCCAGCTTATGGCTTCATTGTTATTAATCCCTAATTGGTCGGATATAAAATCTTTTAAATCTTGTTGAAATGTACATTCCCAGAGAATTTTAGTTACCGATGTTGTATCCAAGAGGTGATATATTAACGGATAACGTTTTTCCGGGTTATCATCTTTGATTTTAGCCCATAATTTGAGTAAATCAGTGGTTTTCAAGTTCATCTATATTCCCCATAAAAATAAAATTATCCATTATAAATCCTGTCCAGTTCTTTAGCCCATCCCTTAAACTGCTCCCTCAATTCCTTCGGTTCCAGAACTTCTACATCTACTCCCCACCCCCTTATCCAGGGAGTCATCTCCAGCATACTGCCGACGCGGACGGTCATGATACATCCGCCGTCCGGTAAGTCTTCGATAACCTGTGAGGGATGCCATATCGATTCCTTTACCCTGCGGGTCACCTGCGGTGAGAATCTAAGTCTAACTGCTGTTTCTTCTCCCCACATCACCCCCCAACTGGAACTCAATAATTCATCGAGCTTGAGTCCATCGGGAATATCGAAACTATCTTCCAGCAATCGAACCTCGCTCATGCGGTCGAGTTTGAAGGTAATGATTCCTTCGCGTTCTCCCTTGATTACTTTGCCCAGTACATAAGTGGAGTAGCTTGTGCCGGTGATCTCGATGAAGTAAGGCGCAATTGTCCATTCCTTTGTCTTATTGCTCTTAAGCGAACGGTATTTAAATTCCAGACATCTCCGGGTACTCCAGGCGATGGCTGCTTTTTCAAATGTACGCAAATACTCGGGGTTGGCTTTTTTGTTACTCAGGTAATGAATCCCCTGTTGCAGTTGCTTGGCCACAGATAGAGGCAGAATCGAACATAGTCGTTCGAGAGCGGACTCTATGTGGGGGTTGCGTTCATCTGTTTGCCGGATTACCAGGCGGGCTGCCAGAAACAATCCGACCGCTTCATATAGAGATAGTGAAATCGGAGGCAGAAAATATCCATCAGGCAGACCATAGCGGTCGAACCCTTTTTTAACTATTGGGAAATTGAGTTCAGTTTGGAGAATGAGTAAATCACGTTGAATAGTGCGGAGACCTGTTCCGCATAGTTCAGCCAGTTCGTGAACCGTGATTCCGAGAGGATTCCTGTATATCAGGTGTTGTATCTGAATCAGACGCACGGCACGCAATGCAGTTTTGGTCATATCTGCCTCCGAGTGTTGGGAAATTTTAAAGTACTACGGTGATTATATCACACAGGAAAGTCAAGAAAGGTCGTTTTAGAAGAGGAATGTAAAAAATTATTTTGTTTTCTTAAAAGAAAGGGAAATCATGACACTTTTCGTCAGAAAGTTGAATTTTTGGTTGCGTTGCTCATGGCTATTTGAGCCACACTTCGAACAACTGCTCATTAACCTGAGTACCCCACATAGTGCCGAGATGTTGCTCTATAATTTGCAAACCAAACTGCCGATAAAGATTGGAGGCGGCATCTAAGCCGGCAAAACTCCAAAGGTATACCCGCTTGTAACCTTTGTTTCGGCAGAATTCCATAGCGGTATTGATAAGCTGTTTGCCGATACCCTTACCTTGCCAGGGTTCTGATACAATGAACCACCGCAGAAGGGCTCCATTATCTTTAGCATCAATCCCATCTATGGTAATAGAACCTTCAATGTGACCTCCCATTGATACAGTCCAGAAACCGTCACGGTTATCATCATAACGGCTGATGAATTCTGTAAGTTCAGTTGCTATCTTTCGCTCGAAAAAAGAACCGAAACCCCAATGCCTGGAATAGTAAGAACTATGCAGTTCAACTATTCTGCCAATGGAACCGGGTATACAACCTTTTACTATCTCCATGTTTAGCATCAATAATCCCGGATAAGAATTAAGAATAATATTATTATATTGGATAAAAGCTAAATCACAATGCAAATAGTAAATATCTTCAACAGAGAAGCTTTAATTATCGCCTCTCCATTCTGATGCAGGCAATTACATTTCATTCGCTATATTATTTGATATTAGGCAGCAGCAGCATCAATATATAATCTACGTACTCCATCAAACACGACCATAGTACTATGCATAGATTCGGGAAACCGGATGCGGTGATTCCGTTTATTGGAACTATGGGGTCGATAAAAGTGTTTAATTTTACAGTCTGGAAACGTCAGGAGAAGGGATTCGTTCGGATCCTTTAAATAACCACCTCAGTATATTCATAATTCCTCTCTCAAATTTGTATCGAATTGCATCGAATTGTATATTAGCTTTGGTATGTGCTCTTAAGTGCACCTTATTGTTTCTTATTGTCTCTTATCTGCATCTTATTGTCTCTTAAGTGCACCTTAATGTTCCTTAAATGCACTTAAATGTTTCTTAATGTTTCTTAAGTGCGCGTTAAATGCACTTATCGGCAACTAAAATTCCTTATCTGTTAGTCATTACAACTTATTTTTTCTTAGATGTTCTTAAAATTATTTCCCGGGTCTTATTATTTTGTTACCCCCCTAACTACACATCCGTATTCATTAAAAACCACCAAGACGATAAGTTTGAAACTGACCGGACCTTTTTACTCTTCGATTTAATTATTTTCATATTGAAATTATATGGGCAAAACGATATAATACATATATGAACGAACAATTTATTATACCTACTTTTAAATGTCTTCGCTGCGAACACATATGGATACCTCGTAAGCCCATGAAACCCAAAGTATGTCCGGGATGCAATTCACCCTACTGGGATAAGGTAAAGTGGAAGGGAGTCAAGAAGTGAAGGCAGCGCTATATGCCAGGGTCTCAAGCGAGGAACAGGTTGAAGGCTATTCCATAGATGCGCAAAGAAGAGCATTTAAGCAATTGTGCACAGAAAAGAATTGGTCTATTTATCGTGAATACATTGAAGAAGGAAAATCTGCGCATACTGATGATCTAAGGAAACGCCCGATTTTCAGGGAAGCCACTAATGACGCATTGTCAAGAAAATATGATGTGCTGGTCGTTCATAAAATAGATAGGTTCTCCCGGAAATTGAGGATCACACTGGAATACTTTGAAAAGCTGGGCAAAGCGGGTGTAGGTTTTGTCTCCATCCAAAATAATATGGACTACTCCACCCCAACCGGAAAATTCATGTTAGTCATGCAAGGTGGTCTTGCTGAACTCTACTCTGATAACCTGAGTGAGGAAACAAAAAAGGGTTGGCACGAGAGGAGAAGACAAGGGTTGTACTGTGGCACTCTTCCTTTTGGAGTTATGAAGGCGGAGGACGGCATTCCTGTATCTGATACGCAGGAAAGAAAATCAGAACTAAACGGTCATGAGACTACAGTCAGTAACTATACGGGCTTGAAGCTGGCATTTGAATCATCTGCACAAGGCAAATCCGACAGAGAGGTTGCCATGATTTTAAATACCAATGGGTACCGAACTACTGGGACTCATGGACCAAGACCCTTTTCCAGAGATACGGTTAGAGGTATGCTGGTAAACAAATTTTACATTGGGTATATTCAGGATGGAAATGGGGGTTGGTTAGAAGCTAAACACAAGCCGTTTATTGATCCAATACTATTCGAGGAAGTACAAACTATGAGACAGAAGAATAGGACGTCTACCCATCAACATACGGCACAAACCAAAAACATATATTCATTAACCGGTATGGTTTTCTGCTGGTACTGTAGAGAAAAAGGTCATGAGGGGCGAATCCATATTTCCTGTGTAAAGAACGGCAAACCAAGGATGGGCTGCTATAACCGTGCCAAGGGATGGGATTGTCCACAGAAATCCGCGTCTTTGGATTTATATGAGCAGCAAATTAGAGATTATCTAGAAATGTTCGTTATCCCGGAAGATTACCAGCAACAAATATTGGATGCCCACAAAAAGCTGCTGGAAAGCTATGATGTTGAGAGAGAACAAAAACAACTTCAGTCTAGAATAGGGAGATTGAAGGAACTTTATAAGTGGGGTGATATTGGTAGAGAAGAATACCATAGTGAAAAGGACCAAATAGAAGGTCAACTTGCTAAATTGATTTCATTTAAAACTTCAGCCGAACCGTTAAAGAGATTGGCTGAGTTTCTTGCCAATGTAACCATAGCTTGGGATAAAGCTAATAATAAGCAAAAAAACAGTCTAACTCGGTGCTTGTTCCAAGAGGTTTGGGTTAAGGATAAGGAAGTAGTAGCAGTCAAACCGCAACCTGAATTTGAACCGTTCTTTAAGCTCAATTGGGAGGAGTTTACTAAAGTAATGAAGTCTAGAAGCCAAGCCCCCCCGGGGTCGCCATCTTAGTGGTTTTGCGATGTTCTCTTACTTTATCAATATAAAAACGTTTCGAATTTCCACATTAAACTATTACTACGAATTAATCTTTTTTAATCCAAACAGCCTCAAATAAAACTTCAGTCAATTTATTTCTCCGCATCGCCTTTTTATGCGTTTATAATAGCATCTCAATGAAAATATTTGGCATTATCGTGCAAAGACCTGATTAATTGTGGCATTTTTGCTCGTTAAATCTTGATTAAGAAAATGACTGAATTGCTCCAGCCATTTATAAAAAGCAACTCAATGACCGGCTGTTCCCTCTTCTTATCTATAGTCGAGCAGCTTTTTTTCGCCTGAGTATATTGAGGATTACTGTTAAAAGGATAAATACGACAGCTATTCCTGTCCAGATAGATATCAGAGCTACCGTATTCTGTGATTTTACCTCGATATTGAATCCTTGCCCGAATGTGGTGCTTCCCCCCGGGGTTGTAATAGTGATATCTCTCGAACCGATTATAGCATCTGAATTTATAGTCACGTTTACTCGCAACTGTGTCGGGCTGATATTGGTAAAACCGGTAACTTCAATCCCGTCCCCGAAGCCTACTGAGGTTGTTCCTGCCATGTTATTGCCGTTTATGATGACGACCATTGTTGTCCCCGGATTTCCTCTAGCGGGGTTAACCGATGTAATCACCGGTAAAGACTGCTTTACCGTAAAGCCCCCGTGAAATACAAAACTACCACCCGGTGTGGTAACCGATGCATCCCGCGTACCTGCTGCAGCGCCTGTTACAACGGTAATGTTGGCGCTTATCTGGTTGGAACTGAGCACATTAAAACTGTTAACCGATATGCCGGAGCCGAATTGCACCTCACTCGCCCCGGTAAAGTTGGCGCCGCTAATAGTTATATTCAGTGTAGCCCCCTGGTTTCCGCTATCAGGACTAATCGATGTAATCAAAGGAAGCTCTTGTTTTATTATGAAGCTGCCGGGTAACGTAAAACCACCGCCCGATGTGGTTACTGTAATATCTCTCGAGCCTGTTACAGCCTCCGAACTGATAATCACATTTACAAGTAACTGCATAGGACTAATGCCGGTAAAACCGGTAACTTCGATTCCATCACCAAAACCGACTGAAGTTGCTCCTGACAGATTGTTACCATTTATGGTGACGGCGAGTGTCGTCCCGCGGTTGCCGTTGGCGGGACTTATCGATGTAATCACCGGCAGCGCCTGTTTTACAGTAAAGCTGTCCGGTAACTTAAAACTGCCACCCGGAGTAGTAACCGATACATCCCGCGTACCTGTTGCGGCACCTGCTGCGACAGTGATGTTGGCGCTTATCTGGTTGGAACTGAGCACATTAAAACTGTTAACCGATATACCGGCACCAAGCTGTACTACGCTTGTACCGGTAAAACTGGCACCGGTAATAGTTATGTTCAGGGTTTCTTCCTGCCTCCCCTGATTCGGTTCTATAGATGTAATCACCGGCAGCGCTTGTTTTACCGTAAAGCCGTTTGGCAAGGTATAACTGCCCCCCGGTGTGGTAACCGTTACGTTCCTGCTGCCTGTCGCAGCGCCTGATGATATGGTAATGTTGACGGTTATCTGGTCAGCAGCTATGACAGTAAAGCTATTAACCGAAATACCTGCGCCAAATTGTATTGCACTCGTATCGGTAAAATTGGCGCCGGTAATAGTAACGTTAAGTGTTGTTCCCTGCCTCTCCTGATTCGGCTCTACAAATGTAATCAACGGTAGGGATTGTTTTACCGTAAAGCCACCCGAAAATGTGTAACTGCTGCCCGGAATTGTAACAGATACGTCCCTGAGGCCTGTCACAGCATCCGATGAAATGGTGATATTGGTGCTTATCTGGTTAGAACTAAGTATTGTAAAGCTGTTAACCGATATGCCGGAGCCGAATTGTATCGCACTCACCACGGTAAAATTACTACCGGTAATGGTTATGTTAAGTGTTTCTCCCTGTCTCCCCTGATTCGGTTCGACAGATGTAATAACAGGCAGAGCCTGTTTTACCGTAAAGCTATCCGGGTATGTAAAACTACCACCCGGGGTGGTAACCGTTACGTTCCTGCCGCCTGTCGCGGTACCCGGGGTAATAGTGATGTTGGCATCTATCCGGTTGGAACTGACTACCGTAAAGCTATTAACGGATATGCCGACTCCAAACTGCAATGCGCTCGCACCGCTAAAATTGGCACCGGTAACGGTGACGTTTAAAGTTGCTCCCTGATAACCTTCATTGGGTAAGATGGTATATATCACCGGAGGGGAATATATTAATATCGTACCGGAATAACCAGCTATAAAAACATTGGAATAAGACGAACCCCAGACCGAGCGAAGGTCACTGGCGGTATTTCTGTCCATAGAGCTAAAACCGGACCCGTCATAATTTAAAATAACACCCATCTGGCCTGCCGCAAAAACATGAGTGTTATCAGCACCCCAGATGCCGTAAAGGTCGGCTGTAATACCGCTGTTCACAACAGACCAGGAGGTGCCGTCGTAGCGCAGGATAGTACCCGACTGGCCTACAGCAAAGATATCGGTGCTACTGCTTCCCCAGAGTCCGTAAAGGTCAACTGTACTGCCACTTGTAACAGCAGACCACGATGTGCCGTCATAGCACAGTATAGTGCCCGACTGCCCTGCCGCAAAAACATGGGTGCTACTGCTCCCCCAAACAGCGTTAAGGTCAGCCGTGGTACCGCTTGTCATGGGAGTCCACAAAGTGCCGTTATAATGCAGGATAGCACCAGACTTGCCCACCGCAAAGATATTGGCGCTATCACTTCCCCAAACAGCGTTAAGGCCAGCCGTGGTACCGCTTGTCACGGGAGTCCACAAAGTGCCGTTATAATGCAGGATAGCACCAGACTTGCCCACCGCAAAGATATTGGCGCTATCACTTCCCCAAACAGCATTAAGGTCAGCCGTAGTAGCGCTTGTCACGGGAGTCCACAAAGTGCCATCATAATGCAGAATAGCACCAGACTTGCCCACCGCAAAGATATTGGCGCTATCACTTCCCCAAACAGCGTTAAGGTCAGTCGTGGTACCGCTGTCCATAACAGACCAGAACGCCAGGCTATCAGCAGATAATGAAGAGACTGCCGAAATGGAAAATATAAAAGCGGCAATTATACCGGCGGCTATTTTATGGTTATTTTTTATCGTCATATCTCGTATTTACGCCTATATCGAAAAACTCGGCATATTATTATGATTTTAGCACATTCTATATAACATTGTTCAAGATTATATTTCTATAACTACCGCATTTTAATCGATCCCGGTTGCTACCTCTCTTATCCCCTTCCCGATACAGCGGGACTCATGCAGGCAGATTTATAATACTCGAAAAACATTCTACCAGAGCCGCTCGTGATTAGTCCTGACCTATCGGGATCGAATTCCGCTCATAGTGAGCTTGCCGAACTAAGCGGCCCCGAATTATTATTCATCATAACCACAATTTATAAGACCCGGCTATCGTCATCACTTGAATTATCGAATACGCCGATGATATTATGGGTTTAACTGATTCTATAACCACTCAGGTAATAAATATATTTTATTCCAATTTAATGATTATGAAACGACTGGCAATATTACTGGTTAGCGTCTTATTCTTCAGTATGGCATCTCCGATAGTGTCTCCGGTGCCGGTTCAGGCAACGTCGGAAGATAATGTCAAAGAAATAAATTTCGTTTTTCTGCATGGTTTCAACAGCAATGCCAGTTCCCTTCAACCGCTGGAAGATGAGATTACGAATAAACTGCCGGAATATATTGCAGGATATGGAAGGGACAATCCGAATATTAGCATCGTTGCCGACACGCTAAACAGGTCGTATATCAACAATGTGGATATTGAAACATGGGCCGGTAATATTGCTAACGATATAAACACGCGTTTTGCCGGTAAAAGCAACCTGGTGCTCATCGGACACAGCATGGGAGGCAAAGCGGCGCTCTATGCTGTAGCACATAATATCGGCAATATAGCCGAAAAAGTGGCTATGGTAGTAACCATAAACAGCCCGATAAAGGAACTATCGAGCTATTACTTTGTCGGAGGAGACACAAATTTAGGTTATGAAGGAGCGCAACTGGTACTATCCGACCAGGGAGTGCTCAATTCTGTGGCTAAATACGACAGCTCCGAGGACGGCCTCTGGGTAGCTACCAATAAACACTGGCTGGCTCTCATTTCAGCCGAATCCTATCCGCTGAGTACCCAATTCGATTCAGGAGGTATCGACCTGCTGCCAAGAGATATGGATGACCAAATTGTGCCGATTTCATGCCAGTATGCCGACGGCGCAGACGTGATTTATTATGGTGAATATGCCCACAGCGATTTTAAAATACTGAAAGAGGTGGCCGATAATTTAGCAGACCAGATACTGAGCTATATCTTCGGCGGAAATATGGATTTTTCGGTTCTCGGCAGGGCTGGTTCTTTCGAGCATAAATCCGACCTTTTCCCCGGAACGGATTACTGGCAAGATATTGTGGGCGGAATTCTTGCCGACAGCGGCACAGTGACACACTTCAACGAATCCTATTTCAAATGGCAGCAGTGGGAGGATACAGTCGGAGAATACGATATAGGAGGTGCTCGCAGTACTTTCCAAACCAGCCAGAAAGTCTCTTTCCCCCTGTTTACAGGGATTACTGAGAAAGGATGGCTAGACCCTGACAATCCCAAGGACGGACGTATATATATAAAAACCAGAGCTGCTCCGCGAAGCACTGTACAGGTGTTTTGGAGTGTATATCAGCAGGGGCTGCTGCCCGAAGGTATCGAACGCAACCATTATGAAGTTGAAATAGAAACCGGTACACATAGAACAGGCGTGACATTGGTATCCTGGGAAACAAGCAATCCGCGTGATATCAGGTTGCAAATATGGTCACAGGCGGAGAGTCCTTTCCACTGGTTCAGGGTTCAATGGAGAGTCTATTACACGGAAAGCCGTCAGGTTAAACTTATCGACTCGCTTCCGGTGAAGGTTTTGTCATCCGGATAAACCGACGGAATGGGTGAAAATCATATTCCAAAACCGGAACGGATTTTCACCAGATTCATCAGGGTAGTCATGGTTACCACTCCGATTACATTGTTATTCTCCAATACAGGTATGTATTCAATATTCCGCTGATACATGTCCTCATACAGCTCATTTGCCGCCTGCCGCCTGTACGCTATCCTCATTTGATTATAAGGTGTCATGAAATCGCTTACCGGTGCTTCCGCTTTCTTTTTCCGGAGGGCAGTCTTAATCTGTTTAAGAGTCAGTATTCCCTGCAATTTATCATCTTCAACTACCAATGCATAATGCCAACCGCCTGTAAGTATAAACTCCCGAATCAACCGTCTGATTGTATTCCGCCCGGTTACTATCGGTAATTCGCGGGTCATGACATCTTCCGCCTTGATTGTTTTAAGAACCTCGTATATTTTCATCTGCTTACGGGTATACCCGGCGGCAATCTGAATCGTCAAACCCAGTATTACAATCAAGAGGTCTGTAGTCCATTGCCTTGTAATTATCAGCAACATCACCCCGGCAAAAATCAGGATTAAACCGGCACACCACCCCAACAGACTGGCAATACGAGTTGCCCGGTAATAATCACGAGTCTTTCTCCATATCAACAAACGCAGAATCTCGCCACCATCGAGAGGATAAACCGGAATAAAGTGAATCAGGAAAAACAGGGAAAATATATAGGAAAACAATTCCGCAACTCCTGCTAAAGCATAAATGCCCATATCTACAAACGTGGCATAGAGCCCGTAAAACACTGCGGCTAATAGAAAATTAGACAGATATCTGGAGAAATACAAAAGCGGAGGATGCGTGGAATAGTATTTGTCAGCGCTTTCTTTATACACACCGCCAAAAACAAAAAGGGTCACTTTTTTTAACCATGGTTCTTTACGGAATACCACCTTACCAAACACAAATTCGCGAAAAAAGAGCAATACAAAAAACAGCAGTGAAACAAAAGCTCCGAAAAGTACCCTTAAAAACAACGAGTATTCTTCCGCAAATTGCAGAGTTACAATAATTGTAATCAGAATTAGGAAGGGTATCCATGTATAATGAACTTTGATTCTCAAAATACTATCCTCTATATTACAGCTATTACAAGTTTAGCACTATAATAATCAGCCCTGCCACCGGAAAACAGCAAACCATAACAGTTATTATTATATTCTAATACGATTGATTGTAAATGTATAAAGTATTCGGCTAAAGTGTATCATACAGAGATAACAGCAGGAAATAAGTGGATGGCTCAACACAATTCTTTAAAACTATTTTATTATTTCCTTAAACCCGGATGATTAACATATTAAGGATATAGGGATATACTGTTTTATCTTTTTGTTGTACCATACTTGCCCTTAAACATACGGAAAGACTAAAATGATTACTATTCTAATATCGGAGATTGAATATGATTAGCCCGGAAATTACAGCTAAATTGCTTTCCTCGCAAAGAAATGAAATAACAGAGCACTTCATCTACAAAAAACTGGCGCGGTCAACGAAAGACCAGCATAACAGAGAAATCCTGTTACACATCTCCAAAGATGAACTCAGGCACTATGACTTCTGGAAACAGGCGACAGGGAAAGATGTAAAACCCAATATGTCAAAAGTATGGTTTTACTATCTGGTGTCACGTATATTCGGACTTACTTTCAGTATTAAACTTATGGAAAGAGGAGAGGATATTGCCCGGACTGTTTACCGCGAATTGTCGGATAGTATACCGGAAGCACTGGAAATTGCCGAAGAAGAAGACAGGCATGAAGCGGAACTGATTGACATGATAGAAGAGGAACGCCTCGAGTATGTCGGCGCTATGATTCTCGGATTAAACGATGCGCTGGTAGAGCTATCGGGCTCGCTGGCAGGTTTTACACTGGCATTACAGGACCCGAAGCTGGTAGCTATGGTAGGCCTCATTACCGGCATTGCAGCATCACTTTCTATGGGAAGTACCAGTTACCTGGCAAGCAAGGCAGAAAAAACAAGCGGGTCTCCTGTAAAATCCGGCCTTTATACAGGAATAGCATATATTTTTACGGTTGCAGTCCTGATTCTACCCTACCTTCTGCTTTCGAACGTATTAATCGCACTGGCGGTTATGATTTGTAATGTAATTATCGTAATTTTAGTGTTTAATTTTTATATATCCGTAGCTCAGAATCTGTCATTTACAAAAAGGTTTTCCGAAATGGCAATACTCAGTATAGGTATTGCAGCTGTTTCATTCGGTATAGGTTTCCTGATGCGACAGGTGTTCGGCATAGATATTTAACCAACTTAAGATTATAACAAGAAGCATAAAATAATCCCGCGCTGTCCGATTAGTGCAACGCGGGATTATTGTTTTAATGATTGATATTTTATCAGTGCAATTTAGCCGGAGGAATTTCGCATACTTCCTTTTTGCTTTTATCTTTGTATATCCAGTTTCTCAACATCAAGGGCGGAATAATCGTGGTAATCAGGCACATCAGGATAATCGCCGAATAGACTCCCATATCGATTAGACCCTGGTTAAGCCCGATTAAACCGATTATCATACCAACCTCTCCGCGCGGCGCCATTCCGACACCTACAACCGAAGCATCTTTCCAGCTCATTCCGTAGAGCTTTGCAGGTATGCCGCAACCGACAACTTTAGTAATTATGGCAATTACAGTTAACGCCAGCACGAACCAGACAATATCGAGCGTAATATAATGGACATCCATTATTACGCCCAGTGAAACAAAGAATATAGAGGCAAAGATAATTTGCAGATGCTCCGCCCCCTCCCTGAAGATCACTCCCCGCTTCAGTTTCACCTCTGAAAAAGAGGCGCCCGCCAAAAACGAACCTACTATAGCCGACAAACCGACCAGTTCAGCCACCAGACCGTATAGGAAGGCAGTCATAATCGCAAAAATAAAAATGGATTCGGGGTATTTATTGCAGAGAGAAGTATTATCCAGTTTTACCATCAATCTGGCAAAAACAAACTTGCCGACCAGGATACCTATCCCCACAAAGGCTATGGCAATTATAGCCGTAACCAGAATCGAAGCCGCTGAAATGTCGCCCGAAACAACGCCTTCCGCCATCGACAGGAACAAGAGTGCCAGAACATCGTCTACCACAGCAATGGCGATAATCGCCTTGGCGGCTTCAGTTTGCAGTTTCCCCATTTCCCGCAGCACATTGGCCGTAATGGCAATACTGGTTGCCGAAAGGGCTACGCCGATAAATACTGCCGCTTTAAAATCGAACCCGAAAAGCTCGGCAGTAAAAAAGCCGCCTAACACCGGTACGATAACACCGCACAAGCCAATTACAAGGTAACGTACTTTAGCAATTTCCTTTATATTGAACTCAAGACCGATTGTGAATAAAAGAACCACAGCTCCCAGGTGCGCCAGAGAAGATACAAAATCGGTATATGTTACCAGTCCGAGCAAACTCGGACCGACCAGAATACCGGCCAGTATGATTCCGACAACGGCAGACTGATTAATTCTGTATGCAATTAAATAACCTGCCAGAGCCACAAATAATAACAGGCTCATCTGGAAATCTGTGTTCGACAGAATCTCCACGCTGAACAATTATTTCCCCTCCTTCTAATTCCTGATTAAGAATGAGTGTATAAAGGCCAAAACATTGGATAAATTACCGGATAATATAACTCGGAACGAGGCATAGCAGTTGCCCGTAACAAAGCTTTTTGACAAGCGCCGTCTCAATCATTCTTTTTAACAGGTAAACAAGACTTTAGATAAAATAATATCTTTAGACTGTATTAGCTGTCAAATGAATAAGAACACTTATAATTGAATACTGTTTGAGATTGAATAAAGAGGATTTTTTACGGTTTATTCTGCCATAATAACCAGTAACTCGGGATGCAGGTAGAGATAACAATCGCTATCTTTTGGTAGAGGATTGACACCGGATTTGGAGATAACAGCTTCCATGTATCTTTTTTCCGAGGCGTCGGAATTGATATGAAATCTGTAGTTAATGCTGGCGATCCCTTCCATTTTATGAATTGTTTGAGCCGGTAATACATTTTCCCCCTGCTTTTCCTTTATATGGATATATTCCGGGCGTATCCCCAGTATTATCTCCTGGTTCAAATAGTAATCCCCCGCTCTCTGGCTAACCACTCTAAGGCTCGTTGCCCACGAGGGAATAGTAACGGTTACATTTTCTCCGTTTATCCCGGCAATGACTCCCTCGATTAGATTTCTCATACCGGTCATTTTTGCCACATTACGATTAGCGGGATGAGCAAAAACATTCTCTTTCTTATCGTGCTGGATAATAGCACCGGAATGGTAAACAGCCACCATCGAACCCAGTTTATAGCCCTCGTTAAGGTCATGGGTTACAAAAAGAATGCTTCCGCCGAACACCTTTTGTAAATCCAGAAGTTCCAATTCCAAACGTTCCTTAAGCAGGGGGTCGAGCGCGGAAAAAGGCTCATCAAGAAGCAATACATCCGGGTCGGGGGCAAGAGCGCGGGCTATGGCTACCCTCTGCTGCTGGCCTGCCGATAACTGCCTCGGATAGCGGCCTTCCAACCCGTCGATATTCATGGTTTTCAACAATTGCTTTATTTTTGCTTTTATTTCTTCCTTAGGCCTGTCTTTTAAACCATAGGCGATATTGTCCCAGACATTCAGATGGGGAAACAGGGCATAGTGCTGAAAAACAAAGCCGACCTTGCGTTTCTGTACCGGCAGGTTAATCTTGTTTTCGGAATCGAATAAAACCCGTCCGTTTACCTCGACATAGCCTTCGTCGGGTTTCATAAGACCGGCAACACTCTGTAAAGTCATAGTCTTTCCGGAACCGGAAGGGCCCAGGATAGCCAGTATTCCGCTATCAGCGGTCAGCCTGACATCCAGATTGAATCCCGGAAGTGTTTTTTTGGCTTCTATCTTTAACATCTCAGCTCTTCTTTTATACCATGCAATTCCAAATTTTAGCTTACCTTGACCGGCTTCATTTTTGCCGCCATCCCCTTCCAGTAGGCAATAGCCGCCAGCGAAACAAAAGATATGGCAAGCACGATGATGCATAAAACCATCGCCTTATCCATATCACCAGCCTGTATGGCGAAATAAATGGCAATGGGGATAGTTTGCGTCTTTCCGGCAATATTGCCGGCCAGCATCAGTGTGGCGCCGAATTCGCCCAAAGAGCGGGCAAAAGCCAGTACGGTTGCTGCAATCACTCCCGCTTTTGCCATGGGAAGCGTTACCGTCCAGAATACCCTCCACTCGCCGGCGCCAAGGGTACGGGCAGCAGCTTCGATATTGGGCTCTACCTGCTCGAAAGCGCCTTTGGCCGTCATGTACATAATCGGAAAAGCCATTACGGTAGCCGCAATAACGGTTGCCTCCCAGGAGAAAACAATTTTTTCACCAAGTGCTAAAAGTACTTTACCGATAGGTCCGTTAACACCGAATACCAGCAAAAGACCGTAACCAACCACAGTCGGTGGTAGCACCATCGGCAGGATAAATAATCCGTCGATCAGGCTCTTGAACTTTCCGCTATAACGCGCCATCCATCGTGCCGCCGCGATACCCAGAAAAAAGGTAAGCACAGTCGTTACAGCAACTGTTTTTAAAGATACCAGCAATGGCTCTAAATAATCTGTCATAATTAAATTCACTTAATGCTTATTTAATCTGATATTTTAGTATGATTGCCTGTATTACTCAACTGCCGCACTGAAACCGTATTTTTCAAATATAGCCATCGCTTCGGCGCCGGAAAGAAAGGTCAGGTATTCCTTAGCAGCTTCAACGTATTTTGACGCCGCAACGACGGCAGCAGTCATTACAATCTGCGAATTTATTTCATCCGGAGCCGTGTCTACAATCACGACACTGTCTGATGTTAAAGCATCGGACATGAACACCAATCCGGCGTCTACATTACCGGTTTCAACATAGCTTAAAACCTCTCTGACGTTACTGGCAGATATAAATTTTGGCGACAGTTGGTCATAGATTTCCAGTAATTTGAACAATTTTTCGCTATATATACCGGCAGAAACAGTTGAAGTATCTCCGATTGCGACAAGCTCTATATTATCTTTAATCAGATCGGTAAAAGTATCTATTCCTTTGCTGCTTGAAGCTGGAACAATCAAAACAAGCATGTTGGATAGTACATTTTCTCTGGAATCAGATATTATTAGACCTTTGTTTTCTAGATTATCCATATTTCTGACATTAGCCGAAAAGAAAACATCGCAATCTGCCCCGTTTTCTATCTGTGACTGTATTGTACCCGCACTGGTGAAGTTGCTGAGTATCTTAATATCGGAGTTCTTCTGCATATAAAGGTCATTTACTTCTGCCAAAGCATCTGTCAAAACCGATGAGGCTGATATATTCAGCGTGATATCCCCTTCTTCATTATCGGTGCATGCTGTCAGCGGCATAATCATCATAATAGCAATCAAACATGCTATTATTTTTGTTAGTTTCTTTATCATTATTTTTTACTCCGTTTACCTGTTAAAAAGTGACCTTGCTTTAAAAAATTTATTCAATTTTGATAACTTTCTCTGTTTACCTTTGCCCTCCTTTAATCAGACGCACTCTAACTGACGGCATAAAGAAGGGAAAACAGAGAAAAAATGAGGACTTCTAATTAAATATAAAGATATGATATGGCAATAATTCATTTCTTCTCCTTTTCCAACGGGAAGCAAAACCGTTTCCGGCAGTGCTGTCTAGATATATTATCTACCGGCTGCTTGCCATAGAACATTCCTTAGGCATAACAGCTCCGGAGAAATCATACATTTATAACATACTCGTTATAATAATGTCAATATATCGTTGTTACACCTCTTATTAACAAATAATGACGTTTAATATGATAATTGTTTATCCCTGTAGACTTTTATAATTATGGAAAACATAAATTCCGTAATATTTAAAGAATAACTATCGACTAGCATTATATCCCTATTTAAGCGCTATTTTTCACACGACTAAATTACTGCTATAATTTAATTTCTACGAAAGGAGCGGTAATAACCAAATATGGATGTTGCAGATATACATAAAAACGTAAAAATCCTGGAGGATGGAATACCCTACACTGTAGATGACCTTGAATTTACAAAACCGGGCAAAGGACGCGCCATCTACCGTGTCAAATTAAGGAATTTGATTGACGGCAGTATTACTGACAAAACCTACCATTCCGGTGAAAAGGTAGACGAAGCACGTACAACCTATCAACAGGAACAATACCTTTACAAAGACGGCGACCATTACATTTTCATGAATACCGAGAATTACGAACAGATTTTTGTTACCGAAGCGCAGATAGGCGATAAAAAGAACTTTTTGAAAGAAGGCACACTGGTCGATATGCTGATGTTCGGCGAGAGGCCGATCGATATCACCCTCCCCAACTTTATCGAATTTAAAGTTCTTGAGAGCGAAGTCGCTATCAAAGCACAAACAATCTCGCCGCAACTGAAGGCGGCTACCATAGAGACCGGCGCCGTAATCGGCGTGCCCACTTTCATAAACATTGGGGATATTATTAAAGTAGATACCCGCACCGGAACCTATGTAGAACGCATAAACAAGAAGTAGCATGATGGATGATGAAAGGCGACATCTTCTACAGCTTGAATCAAATTTAAAGAAGAGAGTTTTAATCTACAAGCTTATCCGTAGGTTTTTTGAGGATAGGGGTTTTCTGGAAGTGGAAACACCTGTGCGCGTTCCGGTTATCGCGCCGGAGCCCTATATCGTTCCTTTCGAGAGTGATGGCTGGTTTCTATCCACCTCTCCTGAGCTGCATATGAAGCGCATGCTGGCTGCCGGGTATAAAAAACTATTTCAATTCAGCCGCTGTTTCCGCAAGGGCGAACAGGGACGCCTGCACAACCCCGAATTTACCATGCTGGAGTGGTACTATGCCAATGCAGGTTATTTGGTTATCATACAACAAATAGAAGACCTGGTTGCCTACCTGGCCGGAGCTATGGAATTTCGAAGGATTAAACACGGCAAGCTGGATTTCGATATTTCCACTCCCTGGTCAAGAATGACAGTGAGAGATGCTTATATCAAATTTGCCGGATGGGACCCCACCACCAAACCCGACCCGCTGAGATTCGATATCGATATGGCGGGAAAAGTCATCCCCGGACTTTCAAAAGACCACCCCACCGTGCTATTGGACTACCCGTCTTATGCCGCTGCACTGGCAAGAATAAAGCCGGACAACCCTGCCGTTGCCGAAAGAGCCGAGATTTTCTTCGGGGAACTGGAACTTGCCAATGTTTACAGTGAGCTTGTGGATGCCGATGTGCAGAAGAAACGCTTTGTCGAAGCAATCGGACAAATCGAAAAGGAGCAGGGAAAAAAGATGCAAATGCCGGATAAATTTATCGAAGCCCTGCCATTTATCCCCGAATGCGGCGGTGTCGCCCTCGGCATAGACCGGCTGGTTATGTTGTTATGTAATGCCGCTTCCATCGATGAAGTGATTACTTTTACAGCAGATAACGCTTAGGCATGGCTTATTTTAGCCTTCCCCTAGGGCGAAGTACCGACAAGTCGGAAATAAAATTATAATGACACTCATCCGTCATCCCGATAAATCGGGCTGCCACCTTCCCTCAAGGGAAGGCTTTTCTCAGGCTTCCCATGGGGAAGCTGTCGAGCGATAATGCGAGACTGATGTGGGCTAAATACCAAAGCTGCTCGTATCCTTCGACGCTCAGGATGTGCGGATATTACTAAAGCCGCTCGTATCCTTCGTCAAGCTCAGGATGCGCGGATATTATTAGAGCCGTTTGTGGTGAGGTTAATAAAAAGCCGTTTGTAGTGAGGTTAATAAAAAGCCGTTCGTGGTGAGCCTGTCGAACCATAGCGGCGTCGAGTAGAAATGTCATTGCGAGATTTTTCGAAGGAAAATCGAAGCAATCTTTCTCGAATAGAGATGATGCCAGGTAACAGTAATTTAATCGGTAGAGATTGCCGCGTCAGTCGTCCCGATTGCATCGGGACTCCTTTCTCGCAATGACATTCCGTTCTGCCAGCGGGAGAACAACCGTAAAAATACTGCCCACCCCCACCCCACTCCTCACCGCTATTTCGCCGTTATACCCGTCTACAATACTTTTGCATATAGCAACAAAAGACAAATAAAATCCTTATAAATCGTTATTAATGCAACAATTCGTCAACTATTTAGTGATATAATCGAATTGTATGCGATAAGATAGGCAATCAAATGCACATTAAAACGTTCTTATTAAAGAGACCACAAATACAGGAGGTGTTTTAAATGCTAAAAAAACACAAAATTATCTGTTTTATGACGGTATTACAGTTTGTTTTATTTTCAGGCGCTCTTGCTGCCTGCACTGGTAACGGAACCGAAGCAAAACCGGACAGCATCCAAGACCAACCGATTGAAATAGTTTCCGTTAAAGGCCCCCTCGAACCCATTAATCCGGGTGGTCCAATCGTCGGAATAACCGTCAAAAACATAAGTAACAACACTATCGTTTCATTTAGAATCACTCTCGAATTGGATAGGACATTCCGCTTTGAATTCGATGTCTCCGATACGAATCCGTTGCTGCCGAATAAAACAATTTATATGGAGCAGATTTTAATTAACGGCGGATTCGCAGATGATATTGAGTATCCCTTAGAAATAAACGGAACATTTCAGGACGGAAACACTTTTTCTTATACAGAACAGGTGGTGATTACATAGTATTTATATTAAATAAATATATTAACAGTCGGGGGGCTTGGCAGCCCCCCTTAAACCCATAAACCTATTGATTAATCTTTCTTGATTCCAAGTTTTTTATGCCCGAACGGCCACCAGCTTGCCCTGCCGAAGATGTTAGTTATCGCCGGCAGCAGTAAGGTAATAACTACAAACGCTTCCAGAAAGATGCCGATGGCAACCGCAACTCCAAGCTGGAACATTGTCTGTATCGGGGATACAATCATAGCCGCAAAAGTGCCTCCCAGTATCAATCCACAAGCTATAATGACACTATTGGTACTCTTGATAGCATTGCGTATGGCTTCCTTCATCGGCTTATCTTCGGCTTCCTCGCGAATACGCGACATCAGGAAAATATTATAATCTGCGCCGAGGGCAATCATCAAAACAAAGACGATAATCGGCACCATAAAGCTGACACCTCCATGCCCCAGTATGTCTGTAAACAACCAGGATGCTACACCCATGGTAGCTCCGTAAGTCAGTGCAACAAGGGCCAGTATGAAAAACGGAGCTACTATACTTCTAAGCAGCAGGCAAAGTACTAAAAAGACACCGGCAAGCACCACAATCATAATCTTCTGGAAATCGGATTCCAGTACGGCACGGACATCCTGCATGGCGGAAGTAGTTCCGCCGACAGCGGCTTCCCCTATATTGAAATACTGAGAATCCGTTTCATTATGAATCGCCAGTCCTATCTGCTCGATAGTATCGATAGCAGCCTCTGAATAGGGATAGTCAGACAGGTTTATGATTAACCTGGTAGCCTGCGCATCCTCAGATATAAAAGTACTGACAAGCTGAACCAGTTCAGGATATAAAACTAATAAGCTCTGCGGTATAAAATAAGGATTTCCCTGTGCCCGGAAATAATCCCCCAACCCCATTAAAGCCTGGACAAATTCACCTGTGTATGTTTGGAACACTATCTGAAGATTAGCCAGCGTAGCCATATCTATTTTTTCCGGTTCGACAGTTACCAGTGCAGCGCTCATATTATTCAAAATCGTTACAGCATTAATAAACGATGGTTCGGCAGTGACTGCGGGGAAGGCAGCCCCCAGTTCTCCCAGGTAAACTCCCAGCAACTGGAACATCTGCGTAGTTTCCGTGCCAAACATTGCCGTCGGGTCTGAGGCGGCTCCCGACAAAGCGCCGTTTAATTGCTCTAAAAGAACAGCAAGCTGCCCGACTACCGTGAGCGTCATCAGTGGCTCACCCGTTCCGTAAGGGGATACAACGGATAAAACACTGGAAACACCGTCTATCGCCAGTAGTTTGGTAGTTATCTCTTCCATTTCCTTTAACGCGCCGGCGGATGTGGCGCTGCCTGACGAAACGGTCAATATCAGGGTCGACGGCATCATATTGCCGATATCGAAATGCCCGGAAAGTATCTGGAAGCCCTTAATCGAATTCGAATCATCGGATAACTCTGCCAGCGTATCATAAGAAGTACTCATCTTGAAATACGGATAGTATGGAACCGCCAAAACAAGAATTACCAGAATGGAAATAATCAGTGAATGATTGGTAGTTATGTTAGCTACACGATTCCAGAACTTGCTCTCGTGCGCATTAAGTGCAACAGCTTTAGTTGTATCCGCCAGCTTGCTTGGCCAGAACATAAACCTGCCAAAGAGGGAAGTAAGAGCCGGATTTAGAGTAAGAGCCGCTAAAAGGGTAATAAAAACCGCCGTGGCAAGAGCCAATCCCATCGTTTGCAGCATACCGAATTCCGCAATGGTCAAGCCTGCCAATCCGATAATAACGGCAAACGCGCTGGCGGTAATCACCGAACCAATCGAGCCTACCGTTGCGCGTAAAGCCTCCAGACGGGTGGCGCATCTTTTCAGTTCTTCTTTATATCTGGATACCATAAACAGGACAGCAGATAAGTCGGGTTGTAGACCAGCTTGACATCGGGGATGAACGTGGCCCGATCATCGCCCGAGACGTTTTGTACGCACACGATGGTATAGTTCCCGCCATTCGGGT
>JAQTUQ010000046.1 GCA_028707255.1 Dehalococcoidales bacterium | reverse complement strand
AGCGGGGGTTACGGTTACGGAAGTTAGGAAAGCTGGGACAGAAACAACTATAGCATTGCTACAGGCTGGGGTAAGAGTACCACTAGAAACTCCGAGGTGTATGGTTCCGCCGCTTAAATAACCCAAACCCGCGTAAGTCACTACGCCGTTAAGGGCGGAAACCGCTATCTGGCCAAATAAAGTGCCCGGCGCCGCTATCGTGCAGGCAGCATCTTCAAAGGCCGTTAAGGTAACTGTATCTGTAGCCGCTGTCACCGTGGTGCCTGTCTGATCTTGGATCTCAACTATTGGCTGCTGGGCAAAAGCCACGCTCATTTGGGCGGCAGATGAAGGTTGCTGGGTGAATATCAACGAAGTGGCCGAATTTGGGGCTAAAACGTATACGTCTCTATTAATTGAGGTTGAATTTCCAGCCGCATCTAAAACCAAATAGGTAAGAACATATTGTCCTACGGTGTTAACATCGACGCTTCCGGTCACCGTGACGTTAGCGGTAATATCGCCGTCAACGTTATCCGTGGCTGTGTAGCCGGGTTCAAAATATGGCGTGCCTTGGATGATGTTCATCGGGTTGGCGCCAGCGAGAGTAATTACTGGAGGTATTGTATCGGCAGCACCTGAAACAATTACTGCATTACTGCAGGCGGACGTAAGGCCAGTGGCCGTAGCTTTTACGTATATTGTTTCGGCAAAAGTATATTTAATACTTGCACCAGAAAATACTCCGCTCACGGCTGAACCGCCGGTCCCGCCGACAAGCATACCATTAACTACTTGGGTGGTGCAGGAAGGATTAGTATACGCGGCGAGAGAAATAACATCGTTTCCAGGCGTGAAAATTGTCCCGTACTGATCTTTAATGGCGATTATCGGTTGCTGGGCAAATTGGACATTTATCGTCGCTGCACTTGAAGGTTGCTGGGTAAATTCCAGCGAAGTGGCTACGGCAGGCGCAGCTACTACATTAACGGTCCTCGTAATTGATGTCGGATTACCCGCAGCATCAGAAACGGAATAAGTGAGGATATATTGGCCCGGAACGCTGCTATTAACGGTTCCTGTTAATAGGACGTTACCAGTAATATTGCCGTCAACGTTATCCGTGGCTGTGTAGCCGGGTTCTGAATAAGCTGTACCCTGATTGATATTCATGGGATTTAATCCGCTCAAAGTGATGACTGGAGGAGTCGTATCGGGCGCCGCCACCACGTTTACCGTTCTTGCGACTTGAACCGCGGGATTACCCGCAGCGTCTGAAACATTGTAAGTCACGGTATAAGTTCCGATTGCCGACGTGTTTACATTGTTAACGACTACGATCGATGAAGTAAGGTTTCCGTCAACGTTGTCGGAAGCTGTCGCGCCCGCATCGTTGTAAACGGCACTTTGCACCACTGTTTCGGGATTGTTGCCCAAGATAGTGATGACCGGAGGAGTGGTGTCCGAAGCAGCTGTGACGCTTACTGTTCTTACGACTTGCGTGGCTGGATTGCCGGCGGCATCCGAGACGTTATATGTAACCGTATATGACCCAACCACCGCAGTGTTAACGTTATTAACAATAACGATGGACGACGTAATATCTCCGTCAACGTTATCCCAAGCCGTGGCTCCCGCATCGGTGTAAACCGAACCCTGTATTACGGCCTCGGGGTTGTTGCCAAGTATGGTGATAGCCGGCGGAGTCGTATCGGCGGCTACTGAAACAACTATGGCGTTGCTGCAGGCCGAGGTTAAGCCGCTGGCCGTGACTCCAAGATATATAGTTCCTGTAGTTGAGTAGGAATGATCCTGGTACGCTAAGACGCCGTTTATCGCCGAGCTCATACTTGTGCCAAACAATAAACCTGGCGCGGAAACCGTACAGGCTGAATTCGAAAAAGCAGCAACTGAAATAGTATTATTTCCCGTAGCGTAAACTGAACCGTATTGGTCCAAAATTGAAACCGTTGCCTGCGGTGAAAAAAGTGTGTCAACAGTTGCTGTAGAAGCAGGCTGTTGATTAAATGATAATGACGTTGCGACAGGAACTGCGGCTATTACGTTTACGGTCCTCGTTACTTGAGCCGGGTTGCTAGCTGCATCGGAAACGGAATATGTGAGAGTGTATTGTCCTAAAACACTAATATTAACGGTGCCAGTCACCACAACATTGGCGGTAATATTGCCGTCAACGTTATCTGTGGCGGTATAACCGGGCTCAACATAACTGTCCCCTTGGACAACATCCATGGGATTCGGTCCTTGCAAAGTAATAACCGGAGAAGTCGTGTCTGGCGGCGTTGTTGCTTCCACATTTACCGTTCTTACGGCTTCAGTGGCCGGGTTATTGGCAGCATCAGTTACATTATAAGTAACGGTGTATGTGCCGATTATCGAGGTGTTGACGTTATTCACTGTGATAATACTTGCTGTGATATTGCCGTCAACATTATCTATAGCTGTGGCTCCAGCATCGGTATATTGAGAACCCTGAAGCACAGTTTCGGGGTTATTCCCCAAAATTGTAATTACTGGCGGAGTCGTATCGGCGGCTGCTGAAACAACTATGGCGTTGCTGCAGGCCGAAACAAGGCCGTCACTTGAAACTCCGAGATAAATTGTTTCAGCAACGGGATAAGAATGATTAGTATAAGTCAGCACGCCGTTGACGGCCGCGGTTTGCATTGTCCCATTCAGCCAACTACTCGCCGGCGACGTACAGGCCGAATCGGAATAGGCAAAAATCGAGATGGTGTTATTAGCTGTTGTGTCCCTTACCCCGAATTCATCTACGATTTCAACAATGGCTTGCTGGGAAAATAAAACATCGACTGTGGCCGTGCTTGATGGCTGCTGAGCAAATCTTAACGAAGTGGCTGCGGCAAAAACTTGGTTTGCCGGCAGCGGTGCTAGCGATGCTGAAAAAAGTACTAATACACTTATTGCTGTTATTTTTCTCTTTAAAATTCTGTTCATATGTTTGTTTTAATTGTTTAATTATTATATGGTAATTTATGCTATGACAACCTCAATATAACAATTGAAGATTAAATTTTGATTAAGTTTTGGGTTAATTTTTTATTAACAAAAGAGGTCATTAAATTGCTTGTCATAATCGGAAAATGGAGTTAAAGTAAAAATATTAATAAGAGACTTTCTCATCAAAGAACTCCTGATGAATAAAACATTGTCTCATTTCGCAAACACCATCGCCGATAAGGGCCTTAAAATATTACGCCTGATTTTAGTGTCTGGGCCAGCCGGACGAGTTCCGTGGTTCTCTACCTTGGTCGTTTTTTGCATTGCGATCCTCGCCCTCATAGGATGGCTGTTTGACATTACGCTTTTAAAAAGCGTTAATTTCCAATACCAAGCCATAAGCCCTATCACGGCGGTTTGCTTTATTCTCCTTGCGGTGGAACTGGCATTTTTACAGAAAAATCCGGCGAAACTAAGGAAGTATTTCGTATTAAAAACGCCCGGAATACTGGCTATAGTATTAGGCCTTTTGACGGTTGCATTGTATTTGTTTGTTCCGAAAACTCCTCAGCTTGAAAATTTCCCCCTGCTGAGTTTTTTTTGGGATCCTAAGGTCAGGCTCGCTTTCATTACGGCGCTTATTTTCTTTCTGACCGGATGCGCATTATGGCTGTTGACCACAGGCAGGCTCCGATATGCAAATATTGCGCATCTCCTTATAACGCCCGCGGCCGTTCTCACTTACTCGATTTCTATAAGCTATTTGCTTGGCGTAGAGCCTTTTTATCGTATTTCAGATACGCAAGTTGCGATAAACACTACTTTTGCTTTTTCTGCCTTAATTCTTGCTCTTTTTTCCATTCGTTCTGACACCTGGCTGACGAAGATATTCACCGGTATTAAGGTGGGCACAACTATGGCCCGCAGGCTCGTGCCCGTATTTATGCTATTGCCCCTTGTAATCGGTTGGCTTCGGCTTTGGGGAGAGCGCCGCGAATTATTTACTTCGGAAGTCGGAGTGGTGCTTGTGGCAATCACTTACACCGTAACTTTAATCGGGTTCTTGCGGATTATTGCCGGACCTATCAACCGGGTTGAAGAAAAAAGACTACAAGCCGAACAGACGCTTAAAATGGTGCTTGGCAATTCCCTTGACGCCGCTTACCGGTGGAATCTTGTCACGGATAAATACGACTATCTCAGCCCGGCAATCAAAAGAATCAGCGGATTTACGGAAAAAGAATACTATTCCATGACTCCAAACGATGCATTAAAAAGGGTCCATCCCGACGATTTTGAATACGCAAAAAACAAACTTGAAAGAGATATTGTTCCCGGCAAGACTTCGGGTGCTGTAGAATACAGATTTAAATGTAAAAACGGCAAATATCGATGGATTGATAACCGTTACAGTATCGTTAAAGACGAAGGCGGCCAGCCGCTTTATCGCATTGGGATAGTCCGCGATATCACTGAACATAAGGAAAACGAAGAATCACTCCAAAGAAACGAACTACAGCTGAAATCAGCCCAGCGCATCGCCAAGATCGGCAGCTGGGAACTTGATGTGCCTACTAATATTTTAACTTGGTCGGATGAAGTTTTTAGGATATTTGAAATTAATAAAAAGAAATTCGGGGCATCCTATAATACGTTTTTAAATCTGATCCATCCGGACGACAAAGAGCTGGTTGACAAGGCCTATACGGATTCCCTTAAAACAAAAAAATCTTATGATATCGTGCACCGCCTTAAATTCCCGGACGGACGCATAAAATACGTGCGTGAAATCTCCAAGACCATTTATGATAAGCAAGGCAAGCCGATCAAATCAATGGGTTCGGTGCAGGATGTCACGGAGCAAAAAGATATAGAACGGGCCAAAAACGAATTCTTATCTTTAGCGGCCCACCAATTGCGCACCCCCTTGTCTATCATCAGCTTGGCATCCGAAATGCTTTCGGGTAAATTATATAAAGGTTTGGATAAGGAAGAAAAGAACTTTGTAAAAGAAATCTTCCTCAACGCGCAGAAAATGAAAGGACTAATCGATTTATTCTTAAGGGTTTCCCGCATCGAACTGGGCAAGCTGGAAATAAACCCGATACCGTCTGACATCTTAGAGCTTGCCAAAGAATTATTAAAAGAAGTCACGCCCCAAGCCGAAGCCAAAAAGATCAGGCTTAAAATAGATTTTATAAAAAAGCTTCCGGTTGTAGAGGTTGATCAAAAAGTCTTACATATAGCTCTGGAAAACCTGTTGACCAATGCCATTAAATATACGCCCAACGGCGGCAGTGTTTATTTCAAAATCAAAAAAACCGGGCAAGATGTCGTTTTCCAAATTTCTGATACGGGCTACGGCATCCCTAAAGAGCAACAATCACTAATCTTCACGAAGATGTTCAGGGCGGATAATGCCAAAACGAGCGTTGAGGGCACAGGATTGGGTCTTTATATTACTAAGAGCATGATAGAACAGGGTGGTGGGAAGGTTTGGTTGAAATCCGAAGAAAATAAGGGCTCTGATTTTTATCTTTCCATCCCCTTATCGGGCATGGAAAAAAAGGAGGTTGGACTGAAATAATAACCAAAAACCGCGGAGGCAACCGCGGTTTTTAGTTTGCTTTTTAAACAGTTGATTTTAATTTATAGCCTATCCCCTGCACCGTCTCCAATAGTTTCCTATTGCCGTTGCTGTCTATCTTTGATCTTAATCTGTTGATATACACATCCACGATATTGCTGAAGGAATTTGACTGGAAATCCCAGATATTACTGAAGATATTTTCCCGTTCAAGGGCCTGATCGGGATGGCGCATCAGGTATTCAAGCAGGCGGAATTCTTTAAGGGTGAGTTTGATTTCTTTTCCGCCCCTGGTAACTATTTTAGTCTTAGGAACCAGCACCAGGTCGTCAATGCGTAATTCCGTGGGTAAAACATTCTCGGGCCTTCTAGTTAATGCTCTCAGCCTGGCCAGCACTTCGCTGAAATTGAAAGGTTTGACCAGGTAATCATCTGCGCCGGCATCAAGTAATGCAATTTTATCGGCCACGCTGTCTTTGGCGGTTAAGATGAGTACAGGCACCGAAACGTTTTGTTCCCTAATCGCTTTTAAGACTTCAAGGCCGTTTTTCTTGGGCAGCATCAGATCTAAAACAACGGCATCATAGTCATTATGGTACAGTTCCAGCCTTTTTTGGCCCAGTTCTCCGTCTAAAACATAATCAGCCGTAATCCCCTCTTTTTTCAGGCCCATCTTTAAAATTTTAGCTAAGCTTTCTTCGTCCTCGATTATGAGTATTTTCATAATATTATTTAAAATTAAACACTATTGTTCAATTATAATAAGTAGAGATTAATATTCCATTAAAACCACTCCTCCTTAACGGCTTTCTCTTCTAAATTCAGTATAATACAGGCATTTTAAATAAAGAAGAGAGGCTGCTCCTGATAGGAACAGCCTCGAAGGATTTAGGTCCTTTTAAAGAGCAATGCTGCTGGTCTTTTGTACCCCGGACATCCCGGCGATAGGCTGGTCGGTGATCAGCAAGAGGACGTATACCGACGTCTCATACACGTCTTAACATCCAACCACCTCAATTAACCGTACCTTTCTATATCCGCCTCCCCCAGATTTGCAGATTTTTCCTCACGGCGTTTACCTCCCGATGAGTTTTTTAATGGTGTTCAGAAGCTTTTGCTTACGAAAGGCTCTCTCGGCTACTTTGCGCTCTTTTTGCCACCTGGCTGAACAAATTACCATCGCTTTTCCTCCTTTTTGCCTCGGAGGTTAGGGATGCTCGTAAGAGCCCGTAATCGAGCCAGAAGTATGAGTTCAAAAGACCAACAGCACTTTAAAATATACAGAAAATCCAGGATTTGTCAAGATTATTATCAACAGTTTTTCCACAACCAAAAAACCGCCTTTTGGACGGCTTCCTGTGAAATAATTAACCACGCAGTTCCTTAGAGTTGCTTCGTAGATCGGCAGTTAAAGGCCGCCGATCAGGGCCTCAGAATTAAGGAGAGAATTCTCACTCCTCAATTCG
>JAQTUQ010000018.1 GCA_028707255.1 Dehalococcoidales bacterium | reverse complement strand
TCTTGCTACGGGACCTTCACCGTCTGCTACAGCTGTTTTGGTTATTGTCATTGTAGTGCCGGGTGCAGTTGAGGTAACTGTAGTGCCGGATGCTGTAATGGTTGTTGGCACCTGTACTGTCTTGGTAGCCTGAATTGTTTTGGTAATTTCAACCGTCTTGGTAACCTCTTTGCCAGCACAACCGGCAAGCAATCCACCACCAATGGTACTAGCAGCTATTACCGAACCGGCACCAACCAGAAAGTCTCTTCTTGAGACATCGCCCTTTTCATTTTTATTTATCATAATTACTCCTTTTTTAAAATCTAAACTACCCTGTACTTTAATTTATGTATTTCAGGAAGTCACCTCCTTATTATTAATATTATTAAGTTAGCAAGCAGTGTCATATGGGGAGGGCTCTTCTCCTTCCACTGGTATCTTGTATTGATATGTATCTTTTAGCAGACCCTCTCGTGTTGGATGTACTTCTCTTTCTGTCCTGAATACACTCATTGCACTGGGCGGGTGAGCCAGCGTACCAATTTCACGGGCTGCCCACAGACCATGGCTGGATACCGGAAGGAACCATCCATGCCCTCCGACGTGTGCCCCAGATGATATGACGAATGTATATCCTATCGGGTCTTGCCCACTAATCAAAGAATCTTTCACAGGAGCTGCCGTTAACGGGAATCGAGTTACTCCAAAGGACATGCCTGCATCTTTTGCCGTATAGCGCTTTCCCCTGTTGGTATACCCTGCCGCTTTTACCTTCATATAATCATCAGTAAATGATGTATAGAGTAGGTAGCTCCTTACATCTTCCTCTGTCCAACCTTCAGCAGCAAGTATTCTCGCATGCTCGGGGGCGAAGTTTATAATCCCCTCAAAGTCTCGCCGCGGGGATTGCTCAGCCATCTGGTCTACCCAGTTCCTTAAAAGATTCTCGGCTGAGATCGGCTGGGTGGGAGAGTCAAAGGGGGAACAGTTGATGGGGACATCGGCCGGCATTGCCCAGATTACGTTCTGGTCCCGCCTGTAGCCAAGCTGCTCGCTTAACGGCTTCCAATTACCCGGTGTTTCCGGATAGGACTGTGCAAGGACCCGGGAGTATTCAGCGGGAAGGAAATAGGTATGCTGCGAGTAAGCCCCTGGCGTATCTGCTCCGCCAATATTTCTGACACTTAGACTTATACCGCGCCCAATAGCAGAATTGGGGCGGAAGCCTGGACCCATTGCGCTCCATCCAGAATTTAAACCCAGCTCATTTACAATGGGGCCATTGATAATGATCATTTGGGCATTGCCGGGGTCTGTAGTCGCTATTGCACCTGAGTAGTGAACTTCATCATCTGATAGGGCATCAATGCCGGCGATTATCGCCTCAAGATACTCCGGCTTAGCCCCTGCCATTACCGCATTGATAGCGACCTTCCTTGCAGTCGCCGCTCCATAAAACGGTGGCACTCCACATATAAGCTCATCGGGGTCTCTGGATGTTCCCGTTAGCATCCATTGGATTCGTTCTTCCGTGGGGGGTACTACCGGGAATCCGTCACTCCAGCGACGATCCATGGCAAAACTGAACCACTCCTCAAGAAGATCTCCTCCTTTATCTACCGTGATATTGAAGGTTTTGGGATCTCCGGTCCGTTCCACTGCTACTGCAGCAGCAGGGCGAGTCAACCCGTAGACGACGTCTACCAAGATAGCATCAGCCATCGCGTTTACGGTATCTATATCTGCCTGTGATATAGCCGCAGGAACTTGAACAAAAGCAAGGTCTGGTATTCCTAAGCCGGTGGCACGGAATACTGCTTCGCCATGAAACTCATCGGTAGCAATATCTACCGTTGGAATACCGGCTTTCTCTAAATCTACTAGGTCGTACACACTGTACGCTGTACAAGACCCTCAGCTAGATAGAGCCATGATAATGCCATCGACATTCTCTGCCATTAATGCGTCCCAGATTCCCTGATCTTTTGCCGATCTATCATAGGTGGGCTTTGCCCAGACAGTACCCTCGACACCTCCGACAAACTCTGTTGTCGGGAACTGCGCCTTGAGCTTTTCCATAAGTCTAGCTATAAGCTCAAAAGAGTTTGCCCTCCTGGCTACGTAAAATGCAATCTTCTTACCTTCTAAAGTATCAAGACGAGGAGCTGGAGGGACTATAGGTGTTGCAAGGTCCCCGACAGGATTAAATATTTCTAAACTTGTCTCAGTGCCACCACCACAGCCTGAAAGCACTCCGGCACCAATGGCACCGCTAACCATAACTGCACTAGTGCCAATGAGAAAGTCCCTTCTAGAGATTTCTCCGGATTGTTTCACTTCTTCATTAATAGCTATTTTTTCTTTATTATCTTTCAATTATATCTCCTTTCTTATATTCCAAGTTAACCTATTACTAAAATGTTCAATAGGCATTACCCCCTTTTACAATGTATTTATTTAGATTATTGTTAATTACTGATACAGTACTCCCTGAGAGTATTCATCGAAGCAAAATAATTCCTCATCATAATACTTACAGACCTTCGACTTTTATCTGATACATTGATATTCTTTCCACTTTTTTCGATAACCCCGTACATCTTCATAACCAGAAACTCTTTCCATAATTTGCGTTTTATGCTCTTCGGAGAGATATCCATTGCTTCTCCCTTGAGCTTGAGAAATTTTGCCCCCTCGTGTATGGTTATGTTATTTAATAGTTTATTTATCATATCGTATTAAGAACTTTATGCTCTTTATCCTTTTATAGATTTCGGTTTATCCGTTATATTTAATTGATTTCTTGCCTGGATATCCCATTCTCTTCTTCTGATCAAAGCTTTTATCTTGGCCGCAAATATCCTTTTATTAAAAGGAATGACTATATAATCATTAGCACCAGAATCAAAGGCTGTGACAAGAGCAAAAATATCATCATTTCGTGATAAAACAACAATGGGAATATCGGAATCCTCGCAGATTTTTTCGATTAGATCAAAACAAGGAGTATCAGTAAAATTCATATCTACTATTACCAGATCATTGCCATTCCCATTTTTAATAATATCTAGACATTCTTTCCCGGATCGGGTAGTTTTTATATTACAGTCCGGTACACCTGTATTGAGAGCAAGATTAACATCTTGCGCAATTTCGTCCTTGTTTCCGGCAAATAAAACGCTTAGCATTTATCACCCTTTTGTTGCTGAAAATCTTCTGTTTTGGTTCTCTTTATATTTTTTATTTCTCTATTCCTTTAATATCCATTTCTTCAGGACTATGCTCTTCAATCAATTTCTTTACCCGGGCAATGAGTTCAAGTTGTTTAACGGGTTTAGCCATGTAATCATTAGCACCTGCTTTCAAAGCCTTTGCCGGTTCATCTCCATCTTTTTTATAGTAAAGTACTATTATCGGAATATCGGAATGACTGCGTATCTTACTGATGACATCTAAGCAAGGGATATCGGATAATCCCCAACCTAAAATAACAATATCTGCATGTCCGCCTTTTAACATTTCCAGACATTGCCCACTGGAAAGAGTTATTATCAATTCAATTTCAGGAATACATAGATTGAAAGCCATAGCGATATCTTCCAAGGATTGAAAGTCATTATCAGCGATTACAATTTTCATTACTGAGCTAGATCCTTATGGAACCCTAATACTTTCTAATTAAGCGAGGTATGACAGTTGAAAAAGTTCAGGATATTCTCTTTAGTCTATTGAAGTTTAGCACGGGGGTTGTTACAAATATGGGACATTGTGTATTTGAGAAAAGAACAAAATAATTATTATATAGTTACAGTTTATTAATGTTGTTTCGAAGGTTTATAATTCGCTGCTAAAGATACATTACCGGAAGTTATAAAACCCTGGAGAGATTTACCTTACAAGCTCAATATGTCGGCTTAAGGGACGAGAAATGAAATTCTTCCAGCATTGTTTCTACAGTTTTACTGGAAAACGAAGCCATATAGTCCGAACGAGATTTTTGTGTCAAAGGTCAGGATTTGTTGAGCACTTATAACGAGTGCACGTTGAGAATCAGAATAAAAAAGCAGGGCAAACGAAGTTTGTATTAAAGCCAATACCCATGTACGGTCATAGGCAGGTTAATTTAAGGACGGGGGATTTTTTCCAGATAGTATCCGACACCTGGTCTTGAGAGAACAAAATCGGAGAGTAGCAGCTCTTTTTCAATTTTTAATCTTATACGTCTAATGTATACCCGTAGTGTATCATTAGCATTAGGGTAAGGACATCCCCAAATTGCTTCTGCAAGTTCTTCAACTGTGATAACTCGACCGGCGGCAGCCATAAGTTTTTGAAGTATCAAACATTCGGTTCGTGTTAAAAATATGCTATTCAGTCCATGTTTAAGCTTACCCGTTGCAGGGTTAAATTCCAGGTGGCCATATGTAATCAAAGATGTATTATCTTGAGTATGATGTAAGCGCAAAAGAGTCTTTACCCTGGCAATTAGTTCAAGTTGCCCGAAGGGTTTTACCAGATATTCATTTGCTCCTCTTTCAAGCCCTTTAACAATATACGGTTCAGAGTCTCTTACCGTGATAATCATTACAGGAACTGATGAAAATAGCCGTATTTGTTCTAATACTTCATACCCACTAATATCAGGAAGTCCCAGATCGAGGATCACCAGTTCGGGTGTTTCTTTTTCAACGAGTTCTATTCCCTTTTTGCCATGATGAGAGGTTATTAGTGTAATGCTCGACCAGCCTACCTCGAAAGCTATGGAAATATACTCTATTATTTCCGGGTCGTCTTCTATAAGTAAAATTTTCATTCAGTACAATCCTTAATAGGAACAGAAAAACTGAATTTACTCCCTCGCCCTTTATAGCTTTCAAACCAGATCTCCCCTCCGTGCAGTTCGATAATCATCTTAGATAAAGGCAATCCAAGTCCCAGGCTATCGGGTTTTTCACTATTAATCTTAAAGTTGTATTTGTTTATAAAAATTTCTTTCTTCTTCTCCTCATCTATACCATAGCCGTCATCTTCAATTGCAATAATCAATCTATCGTTCTGAGCCTCTCCGTTGATAATTATATGGCCATCTGGTGGCGTAAATTTTGAAGCGTTATTTAAAAGATTCATAAGCACCTGGAACAGACGGTCTTCATCCGCATAAATTACAGGCAGATGATTTTTTATATTGATAATAACTTGCTGCTTCTTTATTTCAGCTCCCGGAGTAATATATGCTGCTATATCCGTAATTAGTTTTACCGGATCTACTTCTATATACCGAAGATTTATCTGGTCAAGTTCACCGCTAACAAAATCCATTAAGTCGCTTATTCTGCTGTTAAGGTTGGTCGCTCCTCGATTTATGTTTTTTGCCATGCGTAATAGATTATTATCATTATCTTTTAGCCTATCTATTAACATGGTACTGGTTCCAATCATTGGAGTAAGAGGTGTTTTTAGCTCATGAACCAGCGTTCTAATAAAATTGATTCTGTGCATTGTCAGTTCTTCGATCGCTAATCTGGCATCCTTCTCTCTTTCATATAAGATCGATAATTCACTAGTGCGTTCTTTCACAATCTCCTCGAGATGGCTTTTATATTTTTCTATTTCTATCTCCATTACCTTATGTTTGGTGATATCCTGTACAACACTTCGATAGGAAATAATATTGCCGTTATTATCTAATATCGAATTGACAGAGAAAAAGCCATAAACTTGCTCTCCATTCTTTTTCAAATAAATCATTTCTTCATTCTCTATTGATTCACCCTGCTGGGATTTCTTAAATGTAAGTCTCGACTTTATACACGATTCATCAGCACAGATGTCAACAAACTTCAGGCTTTTCAATTCTACCGCTGAATAACCCAACCATTTTTGAGCAGCTTTGTTAGTGCCATTAATCGAGCCGTCAAGACCAATCGAGAAATAAGCTACCGGGGCATTATCATATAAATCCCTGTACCTTTTTTCTGACCTCTCCAGGGCCTTCTCTATTTCCTTCCTCTTGGTAATATCCCGGATATAGGCAATGTTGACTTTCTGCCCCTGATACCAACTATAAGCACTGGTAAGCTCAGCGGTAAATTCAGTGCCATCTTTTCTAACAATCGATAATTCAAAGAGATCAGATATAATCTCGCCTGTCATTTTTCTTAAGTGCCTTTCAAATGAAGCCTCTCTGTTAACCGGGTGAATAATGTCGAAGAACGACATCCCCAGCAACTCTTCCTTTGAATACCCGGTCATATCCGACCATTTATCGCTGACGAAGATATGCAGACCTTTAATGTTATCGGTATCTTGTACCATAACCACGGCTTCTCCAACCTTACCTCCCAGATCTATTAAAGAACGATATAACTCCTCCGATTCCTTTAACTGTCGATTTCGCTTGTTTAATATTTGACTGTTAGCATCAAGTGCATCATTAGCTTTTTTAGCCCTCTCCAAAAGATTGAGTATATGAGCCACCAGTAAGCTGATAATAGTAGCAAAACCCACGGAAAGAAGTGCCCGCAGCAATGGGTGGTCATAGGGGGAATAGAAGAGGGCGCGAGGTAATACTATAGCTAAAAAAGCCAGCGAGGCGATAAGCCCACCGCGCATCTTGAAAACTACAGAAGCATAGATTATAGGGATGAAAAATATGGTACGCTGCAGGTCATGAACCCCTGTAAAATAACTGGTTTTAAATAATGGCAGGTCGGAAAGAGGTGTATATTCTATATAATAACCGAAGACACCCATAATAAATATTGCTGTTATTATCCAGAAGTGGGGGCTCCGTATACCCCGTGTATCGCGGATGTTTGCCAACCTGCCGGTGATACTTAAAATAGCACTTCTTTCCCATTGGCGCAGAACATCACCCTGAGTTGGTTTACTACCCATAACAATCCCCGATATCGCTAAGGGCAACAGCCTTATGCCAGCCGGTTATAATTCTATATAGATGAATGGTTTGGTTTAACGGAGATTCTTTGTCTTTCCGATTTTCAACCTGTCTCATATTTCTCTTTTTGGAATATTTTTATAAACTATCTTTTAGTATATTAAATCACTGCAGCGAAGAATTCAATAGAAAATTTTATATTTTTATTAAAGTGTGGTAACACTTCGTCAGAAAGTTGAATTTTTGGTTGCATTTCTTATGGCTATTTGAGCCACACTTCGAATAACTGCTCATTTACTTCAGTGCCCCACATAGTGCCAGAATGTTGCTCTACAATTTGGAAACCAAACTGCCGATAAAGATTGGAGGCGGCATCCAAGCCGGCAAAACTCCAAAGGTATACCCGCTTGTAACCCTTGTGTCGGCAGAAATCCATGGCAGTACTTACAAGCTGTTTGCCGATACCCTTACCTTGCCAGGGTTCTGATACAATGAACCACCGCAGATGGGCTCCATTATCTTTAGCATTAATTCCATCTATGGCAATGGAACCTTCAATACGTCCATCTAGCGATACAGTCCAGAAACCGTCACGGTTATCATCATAACGTCCGATGAATTCTGTAAGTTCAGTTTTTACCTTTCGCTCGAAGAAAGAACCGAACCCCCAATGCTTGGAATAGTAAATACTATGCAGTTCAACTATTCTGCCAATGGAACCGGGTATACAACCTTTTACTATTTCTATATTTATCATTAATAATCCCGGATCAGAATAATATTATTATAGCGGATACAAGCTAAATCACAATGCAGATAATAAATATCGTCAATAGAGAAGCTTTAATTATCGCCCCTTTATTCTGATACAGGCAATGACATTCCATTCACTGTATTATTTTATATTAGGCAGCAGCACCATCAATATATAATCTACGTAATCCAGCAAACACGACCATAGCATGATGCATAGATTCGGGAAACCGGAGGTGTTGATTCCGTTTACTGGAACTATGGGGTGGATAAAAGTGTTTAATTATACAGTCTGGAAACTCCAGGAGGAGGGATTCGGTCGGTTCCTTTAAATAGTCGCCTTAGTATATCCGTAATTCCCCTCATAACTTGTTAACAGTTGTTAATTAGCTTTGGTATGTGCTCTTAAATGCACTTAAATGACAATAAATGGTTCTTAATGTCTCTTAAATGCACCTTAAAGCATCTTAATGTTCCTTAAATGCACTTAAATGTTTCTTAATGCCGCTTATTTCTCCTTAGATGTTCTTAAAAAACCTTATCTGTCATTAAATGCACCTTATATTTTTCTTCAAAAATAAATTAGCCTCGATAACCACCGGTAAAGCCGACAAACAATCTGCTACCTCTTTCCAATAAGCCTTTTCCTCATCTTAATCGTCTTGTACCGCTGTATCACCCTATAACATATTATATCACCTACTGCCCTGTTTTGGATAGGGTATCACCATTACCATGTGAATATGCTTAAACCTGTATATCTTTCCCAATTCTATCGGCTTCATGCCCGTATAATTACCTTCCTTTATCCTTGAAATACGCAAATCGGCGCATATTCCTTGACCCGTGGGCTCGGTTTGTGAAACTCTGTCCTGCAGATTCATTGCAAATTACCTGACAATAAAGCCCGATTCTGAAAAACTGAAAGTTGGCGACAAGGAAAAAGGAATATAGTTGAAGTAATCGAATGATAAGGCAGGCTGCGAACGAACCATCCTGAAAGTATTATCCCTGCAGCGCTAACCTGATTCAGTCACTATCCGCAGAAATGTGACAAATTAGGTATTTTGTCTCAGTACTAGGTATGAAAATCATAAACTTTATTCAACCAAAGCTAAAGTGGCTATATTTTGACTATGGGGATTCTGAAATGGATTATGATTGAACTTTTTCTTTTCTGGTTTGGGATATTGTGTGATTCCTGAAAGTTGATGGTCTATTATTACTTGAACTAGAAAACACGTTAAATTTCGATACTGTAAATGAAATGTTATTCGATCAAATTAATTATGCCCTGTTTTTGTTTCCCATAACTTCGAATACCACTGCTTTTGTTCTTCCCCGGATACCTTGCGATATCTCATTGTAGTGGTGATGCTTTGGTGACCCAAATGCTCCTGGAGTAGACGCAGCCCGTCTCCGGTATCATTTACCTTTACTGCCATAACAGCAAAAGCATCTCGTAACTTGTGGGGCGATATGTTATGCACTTTACCGGTTTCAGGATTGATCAATTTAGGTAATCCGGCTCTTTCAGCACATTCCTTAATAATCTGCCAGGCTCGATGCCGGTTTATTCCAAAGATAAGCTTTTTATCGTTTTTTATAACGGGTCCATATTTTTTAATATAGTTGAATAATAGCTCCAGCGTTTCTCTGTCGACAGGTATAATCCGCTGTCTTCTATTCTCCATTTCCCTTCTTTGGGCTATCGCTATTTCTGCTCCGCAATTGGGGCAGTATTTATCACTCGCTGCCAAGGCTATCTTACACACCGGGCAACTGTACTTTATCCTATGCTTCAGGTGCTTTATCATTATGACCCCACTGGAGAATTCAATGTCTTCGACACCAATTGCCAGGGCTTCGCTTACTCTACAACCAAGCCGGAACAAAACTCTTATCAAGAGTTTATCTCTGGTATTGGTAGCTGTTTCTTCCATTTCTATTATTTCTTCCGGATTAAGATATGTCTTCATCGTATTTTATCCTTTTTTAAGGCATCTAAGGTTGTATACTTCTCTCTGCCACTCACGCTAGGATTTTGGAAATATTACTGTTTTGTTCTATATTACTGGATCTATTAATATGGTGAGATAATGTTGGCTCAGCATTCTGGGCAATTTCTAATAACACAGCACCTAATTGAAATAAAGCTGAGGGGACCGTAGTTACAGCAACAGGCATTATAGGCTGCATTTTCACTTTTGAAAAAGCCTGTAGTTTGTGCTCTTTCATTTAGCCACCATCAATTGGGTACATGTGTTATAATAATCGCAAGTCCTCATACTAATAGCGTACAACATAGGGAAAAAATAAAGTTGTAATTAGGGCTTCCCTATATCTGGGGAAAATTTGCAGGGGGTTTAAGTGGCGAGATTACTTCCTGAAGAGTTGTGGCGCCAACATCTCCTTGAGCGTTATTATGCGTTCAAGCTGTCAAGTGATTGGCGCCTGCTTAGAAAAGAGGGCTTGAGGATTTTGGGGAGAGAAACATTACTTACTGTTGAGCAATGGTGGGCTTCGGGCAAAAGTCAGTCATCAAAAGAATATCACGCATGGTATGAAAAATGCAGAATTGAGGGACAACGCTTTGGACTCCTTCCGTGGGTTGTTGAAATGACATGCTTGTTAAAGAATTACAATCCAGAAAATGAACTAATAGGGATTCAGTGGCCAAAAGTCAGGGTGGTTACAGAACATAATGACCCTAAATTTGTCAGTTGGTTGGCATATAACGCGAAAAAATTGGGCTTATATGTAATTCACAAACAAAACTCTAATGAGGTCACCGTCATTTCACAGAATCCTTCGTTAATAGATCCACCATCAATGCCATCTTCAATGCCATTATTTCGTGAGGCATTCTATTTAAGATTTGAAATACCAGTAGATTATCCTCCTAAAGGTACTAGTAAATTAATTCGGGGAATAGGTCTTCTTTCTAAAGACCTATTAAAGTTGTTAGGATACCCTGGTTTTCAGAGGATACGAATATCTTCATTGATAAAGCAGGCTGAAACTTTAGATGTAAATAAACAAAGACTCTCAAGGAGAAAACTTTATGAAGTCATAGCGACCTCGGCATCTAAGGAGGAATTAGAGGGAGACCTCTCAGACATTTCAGTAGAGAATGATCTTAAAAGGACTAAGGTTCTCAAGTCTAGGAAACATCAATTAAGAAAGCGACTCGTCAGACCTTATGATAAGGGCGATAAAACCACTGACTCCTGAGATATAATTTACGTTTTTTACTTTATGTCTAGGGATTATTACATATTTTTTCACTAAGGTTTATATTTTATTCCTAATTTTGTATATGAAGCTATCATTGCCCGCCTTACAGATTCGTGGGAAACATTATACTTTCTAGCCAATTCTCTCAAGCTGTTAGAGCTATGAGAACGGACCATCTCTGTCCATAGATGAGATGGGATTTTATGCCGAGCACCAATGGGATAGGGGAGAATTACCGGGTAGAGACCCTTGTCAATAAAATAATGAAGTGGCGACCCCGGGGGGATTTGAACCCCCGATCTCCACCGTGACAGGGTGGCATGTTAGACCGCTACACCACGGGGCCGTATAGGGAAAAATTTCAGATACCTGTAAAGTCTATCAAGGATGTAAAATTGTGTCAAATCCCGGATAAATTAACGCTTGCCTGGAAAATAAAAATTATTTAAAATTATGCGAAATTTATTACCAAATTTGGAGCGTTGTTTACAATTCTTTATGTATGCTATAATGAACAATAAAATTTTCGAGGGGTTAAGTTAGTGCCAAGAGCAACGATAACAAAAGGTAAAAGAAAAGAAGCTGTAACTGTATCCGGAGAGGTTGAGCAAAAACGGAGCTATGAATTGGTGATGGTACTCAATCCCGGTTCTGCAGAAGACAAGATAGAAAATAAAGTTGATGCTTTAAACCAGAACATAGTAGCTTTGGGTGGAGAGATATCTTGTGTGGAACAATGGGGAAGAAGGAAGCTGGCCTATCCGATAAAAAAATTCACGGAAGGTTATTATGTTTTGACCCGCTGCGCTATGAAGCCGTCTCAGACAAACAGTTTGGAAGCAAAGCTTCGCATATCCGAAGATGTTATACGACATATGCTGATAAAATTAGGTGACTGATTACATATATATGCGTTAGACGACAAAAAGGAGAACGGGTAGAATGGCGAATCTAAATAAGGTAATGATTATCGGCAATGTAGGTAGCGACCCGGAAATGCGTTTTACTCCTAACGGTAATCCCGTAACATCTTTTCGAGTTGCCACCAACCGGGTTTACACGACTCCGGAAGGGGAACGCAAGCAGGAAACGGATTGGTTTACCGTGGTAACCTGGAATAAGCTGGCTGAGCAATGCAACCAGTTTCTTTCCAAGGGCAGGCTTGTGTATGTCGAAGGAAGACTGCATAATCGCAGTTGGGAAGGGCAAGATGGGCAAAAACGTTTCAGGACGGAAATAATTGCCAACAGGGTAACATTTCTCGACAGGCAGTCGTCTTCATCGCTGGGTGATGATAAAGCTGAAGAACCTGAAACCGTTGAAATCGAGCCTGATGACATTCCATTTTAACAGTGTAATCAATCAGAAAAAATATTATATGGTAGAGGATAGATAACTAGTGGCTAAACGAATTGTTCCCAACACAAAAGGTAAAACTGGTTCATGGAGAAGCGGCGGTAAGTTTGCTCCGCGACGCAGAGTGTGTGCATTCTGCACCGGCAGGATAAAAGAAATCGATTATAAAGACAATACCATGTTGAGTAATTATATTTCAGACCGGGGTAAGATAGAACCGCGTCGCAGAACCGGTACCTGTGCCAAACATCAGCGTTCGCTGGCGGTTGCTATAAAGAGAGCGCGTCATATAGCATTGTTGCCTTTTGCTCCCGAGCATATCAGCATGATGGGCGATGTGGCTTCCATAAGGATTGCCGCTGTCAGGGGTGAACAGACGAAACCTGAGGTAAAAGAAGAAATAAAGGCTGAGACCAAACAGGAAATTTCCAAACAGGAAGAGCCTGTTAATAAAGAGCAGGAGACAGTCGAAAACCCTGAATAAGAATCACTTAATCGGTAAAGATTGGATTATCCTGAAAATACATAGAAATTAATTCTATCCCTTTTACAATGTTATCCTCCGCCGGAGGATGTTATTGCAACTGAGATAGATAAACATTTATTAAGGAGTTTACAGTGCCAAAGAGAACCTATCAACCGAAGAAAATCCCCAGGAAGAGAGAGCACGGCTTTTTGGCCAGGATGAGCACTCGCGGCGGCAGATTGGTATTAAAGTCGAGGCGTCTTAAGGGACGCAAACGCTTAACTGTTGTATAAAAACTGTTTTAGCGGCAGTATTCATATATCTCCCTCCCAATTTATCAAAAAAGCGTTTGCAAATAAAAAGTCTTGACAGAATTGTTTCAGGTGATGAAGAAAAAAGAATGCATTACCAGCACCGCAGACTATACGCTGATTCACAAGAAGGGTAAACCGTGGGGGAGCAGGTTATTAGTAATGAAGACCCTGGCTAATAGCATGGAATACTCCAGGCATGGTTTTGTGGTAAGCAAGCGTATCGGAAATGCGGTTGTCAGGAATCGAACCAAGCGTTTGTTGCGCGAGATAATGAAACAGGTTGAGATGAAGCCCGGTTATGATATAATCTTTATTACCCGAGTGGGGGTATCCGATTTGGGGTTTCATGAATTAAAATGTACGGTTATGAGACTCTTGTCTCAAGCCGGTTTGATGACGGAGAATCATGAAGATACTGGCCTTGGCGTTAATTAGGTTTTATCAGTTAACAATATCTAAAGTTTTACCTTCAAACTGTCGTTATCTCCCCACATGCTCACAGTACACCTATGAGGCTATAGTAAAGTTCGGCATATTCAGAGGGGTATACCTGGGAATGAAAAGAATTGCCCGCTGTCATCCATGGCATGAAGGCGGGTATGACCCTGTGCCGGAAGTAAACGGAAGGATACAATAACATACTGAACGGGATTATTATTGAGAATCAATATGAAAAAAAATAAAAATGTAATAATAAAGGCAATTATCCTTGCTGCAGTTTTAATTATCGCGTTGCTTTCTGCCAGCTGTTCTTCCACTGCCTATACCAACTTCGGATGGTCGGGCTCGGTGGTAGATGACGGAACTATTTATGTTGCATCGCAGGGTAAACTGGCGGCGCTGCAGAAAAATAATGGTTCCGTGATATGGCAAAGAGAAATTGAGAAAGATACTGCCACATCAAGTGCCCTCAGCTGCGGAATGTCTTCTGCAGCCTCTGTAATATATGCCAATCCGGTAGTGTATAACGGGGTAGTCTATGTGGCGACCTATTCCGGGAAGATATATGCCTATAGCACTGCTTCCGGAAACCTGTTATGGAAGTATCCCAATGAAGGCTATGTACAGGGAATTATCGGCGGATTGATTATCGATAACGGCGCGATGTATTTTGCGGCTGTCGGAGGAACGGTAACCGCTCTGAACATCGAAACGCAGCAGGTTATCTGGCAATACGATACAAAAGATACATTATGGGCATCTCCCTGTCTGAATGGAGACACTTTGTATATAGCTTCATACGATAAGAGGCTTTTTGCCATCGACATCAATAGCGGCGATCTAAAATGGACACAGCCTTTCAAAACTAACGGTCCTATTGTGGCTGCGCCTGTTTGCGATAACGGAATTGTCTACATCGGCTCGCTTGACCGCGGAATATATGCCATAGACTCGGAGAACGGTGAATTAATCTGGAAGTTTTCAGCCGATAGCGATGCAGAGTATACTCCCAGGAACTGGTTCTGGGCTACACCGTTAGTAGTTGACGGAGTTATTTATGCGCCCAACATGGATGGCTTTGTTTATATAGTCAATTCGTCTGACGGAAGGCTGATAACCGCGTTAGAACTTAATAATGCCGTATCGTCAAACCCGGTATTGTTTGAAGATAAGGTTATAGTATCTACTCAAAACGGTGATTTATATTCGATTAACACCGCTAATAATACAAAATTCTTGTTTAAGTCTCTTGATTTAACGGTTCAATCTTCGCTTTCTGTTGATGACGGAATTATTTATGTTCACACTATTAAAGCCGAATACCTGTATGCAATAAACGGTAACTCCGGTGTTGTGGTCTGGTACTATGATGTCGGTTAACATAGAGAGTAAGGTGGTTTAAATTGGATATTGGAGCAATTTGGGATGTAATTGCACTCGGCCCGATGATAAATATTCTCATCGGTTTGTCGGATATATTATTAGGCAGCTTCGGTTTGACCATCATAGTGCTGACTATAATTATAAGGGCTGTGATGTTCCCGCTGACCCGCAAGCAGATGAATGCCACCAAGGCGATGCAGGACCTGCAGCCAAAGCTTGCCGAACTGCAAAAGAAGCACGCCAAAGACAGTAAGAAACTAGCCCAGGAGCAGATGCAGCTCTACAAGGAATCCGGGGTAAGTCCTGCAGGATGTCTTTTACCGATGCTGCTACAGATGCCGATATGGATAGCGCTTTATCAATCGATAATGCGTGTTCTGGCGGTGGCTCCCGGTAATTTTCTCAATCTTTCTGAATATCTCTATTCCTGGCCGATTGTTTTTAAGGCGTTGCCTGTAGACAGTCAGTTTTTGTGGTTGAATCTGGGATCTTCTGATTTCCTGCTGGCGCTTTTGGTCGGCGCCTCGATGTGGGTAACTCAGAAAATGTCTTCGGCTCCGTCTACCAATCCTCAACAGAAGTCACAGGCGCAGATGATGACGGTTATGATGCCGTTGATGTTCACCTTTTTTTCGTTGACTTTCCCGAGTGGTTTGGCTCTGTATTGGATTATTTCAAATATAATTACCATAGTTATACAGTATATGATTACAAGGAGTTGGGGATCTCTGGATGTTCCAAAGTATGTGGCAATGATTAAAGGACTGATACCCGCCAGGAAGAATAACACTAAAGACAAGAAGCTCAAAGAACGCATTGCCTCCGTAGAAAACGGTAGTAAAAAAGAAGTCAAGGCATTGCAGGCGGATATTTCAAACGACGATGTCCAAGTTGCAGAGGAGGGAACCGATGCAGGTGATAGAGAAGAGCGCCAGGACGGTGGAGGAGGCCATAAAACTAGCTTTGACAGAGCTAAACAGAAACCGAGAGGAGGTAGAAATAGACGTTCTAAGCGAAGGTAGCCGGGGGGTTTTTGGAATTGGGACGGAAGAAGCCAGGGTCAGGGTAAAGGCCGCTAATTGCACAAGCGTAGAAGAAGATACCATGGATATCATTAAAGATACATTAGAAAATATGCTGGGGAAAATGGGGATAGAGGCGTCTGTATACTATCAGGAAGGTGATTCCTTTTCGGATGAAGATGGGGAAGACGCTCCTGCGGTTTATAATATCGAAGGTGACGAACTCGGTATATTAATCGGAAGGCGCGGGCAAACATTATCGTGTTTGCAGTATATTGTTAAAATTATTGCCGCCAACCGAATTCAGGATTCACTACCGTCGATAGTAATCGACGTTAACGGTTATAAACAAAAACGCCGCCAGGTATTAAAAGAACTGGCAGAGCGCGTTGCCGAACAGGTGGAAAACAGCGGCAAGTCCTTTACGCTGGAGCCGATGCCGGCTTATGAAAGGCGTATTATTCACATGGCTTTATCCGGCCATCCCGGGGTAAAAACCGAGAGTGTCGGGTATGGAGAAGACCGCAAGGTATCGATTATCCCCAAGTATTAAGTAATAAATCTTCGACAGGGTCTTTAACCTGTCAGTATTGATAAAATAGAAACATTGTGATAGTTTATTAAAAAGGCGATGAAGGAGAAGAGTAGATAGGAAGCTGCAGTCAGCGAGCCTGGTATGGTGAGAGCGGGCCTGTTAATTCTATCGAATATCACTCCGGAGCTGCCAACCGAAAGGTATTTTATCAAGTAGGATTGGACGGGTTTGTCAGCCGTTATAGTTGACAGGGGCATGATACATGCCTTGCTGAGCGCCTCTGCCGGGTGCGGAGGAATCAGGGTGGTACCGCGGGTGAGTTTAATCCCGTCCCTAGTCTGGGGCGGGATATTTTTTTGAAAGGAAATTTATATGTTTCAACCGGTAGACAGTAAAGCGGATTTTGCGAAACAAGAAGAACAGATACTGGAATTCTGGCGTAAAGAGGACATCTTTAATAAAAGTATAGAAGAGCGCAGCGATTGCCCGCGTTTTGTACTTTATGAAGGACCACCCACTGCCAACGGAAACCCCGGCATTCACCACGTTTTATCGCGGGTATTTAAAGATGTGATTCCCCGTTATAAAACTATGAAAGGCTACTATGCGCCACGCATAGCCGGTTGGGATACTCACGGTTTGCCGGTGGAACTTGGGGTTGAAAAGGAACTCGGTTTTACCAGTAAGTCCGATATCGAAGCATACGGCATTGCCAGATTCAATGCTAAATGCCGTGACAGCGTTTTTCGTTACTTAAAAGACTGGAATGCCATGACTGAGCGTATCGCTTATTGGTGCGACATGGAGCATCCCTATATAACGATGGAGAATAACTACATCGAGAGCGGCTGGTGGATTATAAAGCAGCTGTGGGATAAAGGGCTGGTTTATAAAGGCTACAAAACAGCGGCTCACTGTCCGCGCTGCGGAACTTCACTAAGCTCTCATGAAGTGGCTCTCGGTTATAAAGAGGATACGGTAGACCCTTCGGTATATATTAAGTTCCGGGTTTCTCCCGATGATGCTGCAAAAATAAGCGAGAAGCTTTTAGGTAAGCCGGTTTTTCTGATGGCATGGACTACCACTCCTTGGACACTGCCAGGAAATACCGGTCTGGCGGTTTCCGCATCCTCCGAGTATGCGGTCGTGGAAGTAGAGGACGAGTATATAATAATGGCTACGGCTTTATTGGATACGGTCGGGCTGGCTGATAACCCTCTGCTGTCAAAACTGAAGGGTAGCGATTTGGTGGGTATTACCTACCTGCCTTTATATAATCCTCATCACTACGGTATGGATAGAATGCGTTTTACAAATCCCGGAAGTTCCGAACTTGAATTACAGCCCGCTGATGAAAACCTGACATATCGTGTCTGGGAGACTGACTTCGTTTCCATGGAAGACGGTAGCGGTATCGTGCATATAGCTCCGGCATTCGGCGAGGTAGACTTTGAAACGGGTATGCAAAACTGTATGGATTTTGTGCAGCCGGTTGATTTACAGGGTAAAGTTACCGGTAACTACAGCTTTTCAGGCAAATTCGTCAAGAAAGCCGACTCTATGGTGATAGAAGAATTGATTGAGAGGGGGTTGCTTTTTCATAGCACCACTATCAGTCATACCTATCCGTTCTGCTGGCGATGCGACACTCCGCTGCTTTATTACGTGAAACAAAGCTGGTATATACGTACCACAGCACTAAAAAACAGGCTCATTGAAAATAACAATATCGTAAATTGGTACCCGGAACACATAAAAGAAGGGCGTTTCGGCGACTGGTTGAAGAATAACGTGGACTGGGCTTTTTCCCGTGAGAGATACTGGGGGACTCCTCTTCCGGTCTGGCAGTGCGAATCCTGTAATAAACTGGAATGTATCGGCAGTCTTGAGGAACTGGGCAGTAAAAAAGGGTTCTCTGGATACGCCGAACCTGTCGATTTGCATCGTCCTTATGTCGATGATTTAACCTTTGATTGTTCGGATTGCGGTTGTAAGATGAAGCGTGTTCCCGAGGTTATCGATTGCTGGTTCGATTCGGGTGCAATGCCGGTTGCCCAGTACCACTATCCGTTCGAGAACAGTACTCTTCTTACCGATGGCAGATTCCCTGCCGATTATATCTGTGAAGCGGTTGACCAGACACGAGGCTGGTTCTACAGTCTGCATGCTTTATCAACACTACTATTCGATAAACCCTGCTATGAAAACGTTATCTGTCTTGGGCATATTCTGGATGCCAAGGGCGAGAAAATGAGCAAGACTAAAAAGAATGTGGTAGAGCTCTGGCCGATATTGAATAAATACGGAGCCGATGCGCTGCGCTGGTACCTGTTTACCGCTACTCCTCCAGGTAATGCACGCCGTTTTTCGGAACAGCTCGTTTCTGAGGTGACACATAAATTTATGCTGACACTCTGGAACACCTATTCGTTCTTTGTTCTTTATGCAAATATCGATAGCTACAACCCTCTGACCGAAACGGGAAAAACTGTTCCTTCCACCTTAGACCTCTGGATTATATCCGAATTAAACAAACTGATATCAGATGTAGATAATGCTCTCGATGTATATAATCCGACCGAAGCTGGCAGGAGGCTGGAGGCTTTTGTCGATGACCTTTCCAACTGGTATGTACGCCGCAGCCGCCGGCGTTTCTGGAAGAGTGAAAACGATACCGATAAACTCTCGGCGTATGCCACGCTTTACGAATGCCTTGTTACCTTAACCAAGCTCGTCGCTCCCTTTATACCTTTCATAGCAGAGGAAATGTATCAGAACCTGGTCAGGTCGGTAGATAAAAATGCTCCCGTAAGCGTACATCTGGCGGCATTCCCGGTTGCCGATAAAAGTAAAATCGATGAAAACCTGTCTGCCGATAATAAATTAGCCATCAGATTGTCCAGTTTAGGACGCGCAGCACGGAGCAGGGCACAGGTGAAAGTGCGTCAGCCGCTGGCAAAAGTGCAGGTAAAATTACTATCCGGCAGCGAAAAAGCCGGTCTTGAAAAAGTAAAAACGCAGGTTATCGATGAACTGAATGTAAAGGATATCGAGGTCATCGACGATATAGGCGGATTGGAAGATAAGGGGTATGTCGTGGAAAGCGATGCCGGGTACAGTGTTATCGTCAATCCCGAAATCTCCCCTGAACTGCTTAAAGAAGGGCTGGCACGCGAAATTGTTCACCGCCTGCAAAATATGAGAAAGGGAGCCGGTTTCGAAATCGCCGACCATATAGCCACTTATTACGAAGGCGGGGAATATGTCGAACAGGTAATGAAAGATTACGGAGATTACATAAAGCATGAAACCCTGTCGGATGAAATTCAAGCAGGTATTCCGGCAGAAGGCGTACATTCCGAGGGCTACAAGATAAGCGGTTACGAGATAAAATTGGCGGTTGTTAAAGTAATTTAATCCTGTTAATAAAAGGACTGATAAAAAAACGGGGCGATTTTTATCGCCCCGTTTTCATTAAAGAACGATAATTATTATTGGTTAACTTTAGGCAGTTTCTCTAAAGCCTCTTTCATTTTTTCTTCAGGGAATGCGTAATTTTGGAGTTTACCTTGCAGATAGGCATCATAAGATGACAGGTCGAAATGCCCGTGTCCGCTGAGGCATATCAGAATATTCTTCGATTCTCCGGTCTCCTTGCATTTAACGGCTTCATCGATAGCAACCCTGATTGCATGCGTGGATTCGGGGGCGCTCAAGATACCTTCTGTTCTGGCAAACAGGACACCCGCTTCAAAAGTTGATAACTGCGGAACTGCCTGAGCTTCGATAATTCCCTGGTTGTATAAATGCGATACGATGGGAGCCATTCCATGGTAACGTAAACCGCCGGCATGAACTGGAGGCGGCATAAAATCATGGCCTAAAGTGTACATTTTTAATAATGGGGTGAGTCCTGCAACATCACCGAAATCATAAGCATAGGGGCCTTTTGTCATAGTCGGTGTAGCTGTAGGTTCGACACAGATAACCCTGGTATTGGGTTTAGCTCCGCTTATCTTATCTCTTAACCATGGAATAAATAAACCGGCAAAGTTGGAACCACCGCCGACACAACCTACCAGTATATCGGGGTATTCTTCTGCCATTTCCATCTGTTTGATGGTTTCTTCTCCGATAATTGTCTGGTGAAGTAAAACATGATTCAACACACTGCCGAGCGCATAATGGGTATCGTCGCGTGAAACGGCATCTTCTACCGCTTCGCTTATAGCGAGTCCCAGGCTACCGTTGCAATCAGGGTCTATTGCCAGCATATCTCTGCCTGCCTTGGTGTCCATGCTGGGGCTGGCTACGCAGGTTGCCCCGTAGGTTTCCATCAGGATACGGCGATAGGGTTTGCTGTTGTAACTGACTTTAACCATGTAAACCTTGCATTCCATGTCAAAGAATTTGCAGGCGATAGAAAGAGCGCTGCCCCATTGACCGGCACCGGTTTCGGTGCTGATACGCTTGACGCCTTCTTTTTTATTGTAGTATGCCTGCGGGACTGCGGTATTTAATTTATGGCTGCCGGCAGGGCTGGTTCCCTCGTATTTGTAGAATATCTTGGCCGGAGTATCCAATGCTTTTTCCAACTGGTATGCACGATGCAGGGCTGTCGGTCTCCATGTAAATAAAATATCCTGAACTTCCTCGGGGATGTCGATATAACGCTCAGGGCTGAATTCCTGCATAATCAGTTCCATCGGGAATAGCGGCGCCAAATCCCCAGGAGCTACCGGATTGCCTGTGGCAGGGTGTAAATCTGCGGGTAGGGGCACGGGTAAATCAGGCAGAATATTATACCATTTGGTAGGCATATCCTTCTGATCCAGAAAAAACATGGTTCTTTTCATTGATTTGTCCTTCCTTTTTTTAAAATATTATTATTTATAAACTTATACCCTTAATAATAAAAACCCTTCAACCGTTTAAGGTTGAAGGGGCATAAAGTTCACTTTTGCGGTGCCACCCTTCTTAATCTCCTGTATTTATATCAGAAGACTATCTCAATTGATACTGATTAATATCAACGGATTTGATAACGCTTCCTCTGCGGTAGAACCTAATCGTATTAATTACTTTCGGTTTACGGCTCCCAGGCCCATTCGGTTTCTGCGCTGGCATCGGCTCACACCTTCCCCGACTCTCTGTGCTTCGCTGGAAAACTTACTATTCCTGTTCACAGCCTTTGAATATTAAATTAGAAACCACTATAAAACAAACTGTATACCTTTGTCAAATCCGATGTATTAATACGTCGTAAGACTGATATGGTTGATTTGATATTACAGTGCGGTAAAAGGCATATCGATTCTTTACTTGGTTTTTCCGTTACCAATCGTGATAAGCATAAAAAGGTGAATTATGATATAATTTTATAAGCATTTGCAAACGTATATATTCAGTGAGGAAACGTTAATTGTACGATGCCTTGGTTATCGGCGGAGGCCCTGTAGGCAGTTATATCGCAAGAGGATTGTCGAGCAAGGGGCACACAGTCGGCGTACTGGAAAAAAGCCCCGAGGGAAAGAAAAAAATCTGCTGTACAGGGATAATCAGTAAACACTGTTATCAATCCTATCTTGCGGATAAAGACCTTATCTTGAAGAAAGGAAGAAGCGCGAAGGTTTATTCCCCGTCTGGGACGTTGCTTGGTTTAAACCACAAGGAAGATCAGGCGTATATCATCGACCGTATCTCTCTGGATTCCGCTATGGCAGCGGATGCTGGGGACGCCGGCGTGGAGTATTTGCATAACTGTACTGCCAGGAACCTTGAAATCACAAAAGACCACGTACGCCTGGATTATCAAAAAGGCAGCCAGTTGCGCACATCTGAAGCAAAAACGGTCATCATCGCCTGCGGTTTTAATTCCGGTTTGTTTAAAAAGACAGGTATCTCAAAGCCGAAAAACTATACTATTGGCGCGCAGATAGAAGTACATCACAGGGATGTTGAAGAAATAGAAATATATACAGGGAAACATATCGCGCCCGGTTTTTTCGGATGGCTGGTGCCGTTGGATAATAAAAAAGCCCTGGTCGGGCTCATGTCGAAATATACTCCCAATAAATACCTGAAAGGATTTCTCTATCTCCTTAAAGAAAAGGGGAAGATAGATGTTAACGGCGATACTCCCGCTTATCGCGGTATAACTCTGCAACCGCCGAAGAGAACATACGGAGAGCGTTTTATTGTGGTTGGGGATGCGGCGGGACAGGTAAAACCTTTAACGGGCGGCGGCATTTATTTCGGTTTAGTTTGTGCCGATATTGCCGTTAATAACATTGACAATGCACTAAAAGAAGGCGATTTGCGGTCGGTTAAACTAGCGGCTTATGAAAAAGAGTGGAAAATCAAACTGAATAAAGAACTGCGAATCTGCCGACTGGCTCACGGAATATATTCGCGCCTTAATAATCGTCAGCTTGACAGAATATTTGACATAAGCAAAGATTCCGGAATTGTCGATGAAATAATAACTTCGAATGAGCTTGAATTCGATTTTCACAGCAGGATAATCCGCAAAGCAATCGCTTTCCCGACGATAGCGAAGTTATTATCGCGCGGAATCGCTCAATAATATAATAAAAATTATTATTAATAAATATTATCGGAAATGGAGAATGAATGGATAGCAATAGCAAGGGAATAAAGGTGGCTGAAGCTGCCGCCTGTTTTATCGAGGGGATTTCAGCAGAGGAGCGGGAATCGTTTCAACAGACAATCAGCCATTTTGCCCGCTGGTTTGGTAAAGATAAAGTTTTTTGTGAACTTATGCCCCCAGAAATCGCCAATTACGCCGACAGACTGGCTATTTCGGACGCCGAATACACCAAAAAGCTGGAGGTTGTAAAGTTTTTCCTGGCATATGCGAAGAAAGAAGGATTTATCAAAACAAATTTATCTACACATTTAAAGTCCAAGAAGTGCAAGGTAAAAAACAATAATAATAATTTTAAAAAAGATGCCCCGCAAAAAGTATCATTGACCTCCGATGGTTATGAAAAGATTAAGACTGAACTTGAGGAACTTAAGAAACAGCGTCCTCAGGCTATAGAGGAAGTCAGTAAAGCTGCTGCTGATAAAGACTTTCGTGAGAATGCTCCGCTGGATGCCGCCAGGGAAAGGCTGAGTCATCTGGAAGGGCAAATCATAGAATTGCAAGAGCTACTTAAGAAAGCGGAAATAATTGATGAATGCACAAAAGATACCGACAGGGCGGGCATAGGCGATTGCGTGGTCTTGACTGATTTAAGCAACATGGAAAAACTCGAATATACACTGGTAAGCACCAGGGAATATGATCCGTCGAAGGGTAAAATATCCGGATCTTCTCCTCTTGGCAAGGCTATTGTAGGAAAGTGTGCGAGTGATAATATCGAAGTGATGGTACCGGCGGGAAAATTGTGCTACAAAATAGAAAAAATAGAACATGTACATAAAGCCAAAAGCAAGAAATAGAGATAAAAAGTATTGACACTCTTTAAGTAACGGTATAATCTAATAACCAGCCATATTAATTTTTAAGCGGAGGGTAAAATTATGGGGAATACATCTACCGGATTGCAGGAAAATATAGCAGCTTTGTTAAGTTATGTTCTGGGATGGGTAACAGGCTTGATTTTTTACCTTATCGAGCCCCATAACAGGTTTGTCAGGTTCCATGCGATGCAATCTATTATCGTTTTCGGAACATTTACTCTTCTCAGTATAATTTTCAACTGGTTTCCATTTTGGTTTATCCTCTGGCCGATTATTTCAATCCTTGCTTTTATACTCTGGGTTATCCTCGTAGTGAAAGCCTATCAGGGAGTTTACTTTAAATTACCGTTAGTCGGCGACCTGGCTGAAAAATGGGCTAATAAGTAACAATAATAAATCCTGATAATTATCCGAATAATAAACCTCCTTCGCTCTCTGATTATGGGAGAAGGAGGTGTATTGTAAATCTGTGAATACTACAGGAGCAGTGTTAACATGATACCTGTGATATCTTTTGTCGGAAGGCATAATTCGGGAAAAACCACCGTCCTTGAAAAAGTTATTCGAGGGTTAAAAGAAGAGGGTTATAAAGTAGCCGTGATCAAGCATCACAAAGGGGATTTCGAACTTGATATTCATGGGAAAGACACCTGGCGGCTGGCGGAAGCCGGCAGTGATGTGGTAGTAATTTCTTCTCCCCGGAAAACGGCTATTATCAGGCAACCGCAACAGGAATTGACGCTCGACCAGATAAAAGAGATGGTTTGGGAGGGAATGGATATCGTCATCTCGGAAGGCTATAAATTCGATGACAAACCGAAAATAGAGGTATTCCGGTCAGAGGTGAGCGACAGGATTTTAAGCGATGAGAAAGACCTGGTCGCCCTGGTTACCGACCGCAGGTTCGATATTAATGTTCCCCAGTTTTCTTTGCATGATGCCGACGGTATCGTCAAATTTATTATTAGTAGCTACCTTTCAAAATCAGGGGAGTCCAAAGTCATTTTAACTGTTAACGGTTATCCGGTGGACATAAAGCCTTTCGTTCAAGCCATGTTTGTAAATACTATTAACGGGCTTCTGGCTGCATTGCATGATGCCGGTAATGCCACGGAAATTATAATAACAGTAAGCCGGGAGAGAGAAGCATGCTTAACTGCCGATGGGGAATCTGTGGAAATGAAGTCTTTTATACGGGAAATGCTAATAAATACTACCAGAGGGTTAGTGACTGCTTTACGCGGTATTGAAAATGCAGAAGAAATTGAAGTTACTATCCACCGTTCTTAATTCAGAGGAACCGCAATGTCAGATTCTGTAAGCGCCATACTGCTTGCCGGAGGTAAAAGCTCGCGGCTCGGCACAGATAAAGCCAAAGTCAAACTTAACGGCGAATCCGTTATGATTCAGGCGATTGCCAAAAAACTGTCGGCAGTGAGCGATGACATTGTGGTGTCTACAAACGGCAGGCGTTACGATGATATAACGATTCCGGTAAGGTGGGCAACGGATGTAAATCCCGGCGCCGGTTCCTTAATGGGATTATATTCTGGTCTCCTTGCAGTCAGACATGATTACGCTATAGCCGTCGCCTGCGATATGCCTTTTATCAATATCGGACTACTTAAGTTTATGATTTCCATGCCGCGCGATTACGATGCGCTGCTTCCCAGAATGGGAGATAAGACCGAGCAATTGCATTCCATATACTCAAAGAAATGCTTGCCGGCAATGGAAAAATTCCTGGGTTCGGGGCGTTTGAAGATAACCGCATTCCTGGATGAAATCAACGTCAAATACATCCCCGAAGACATCATAAACAGGTATGACCCGCAGCACCTCTCCTTTTTCAATGTCAATACTTCCGAGCAATTAAAACAGGCGCAGGATATTCTTAAAAACGAAGAGTGAACTGTTTCTGCTTAAATTATTAAACTGTCATTGCGAGACCCGATGTAATCGGGGCGCGGCAATCTTTCTCGAATAGCCGGATTGTCATTTATTATACAGGCGGACGACCATTGGTCGTCCCTACGTTTTTTATTTATCATACTGAGCGCAGCGAAGGATCTGAATACAATTCGATATTCGATGCCATTATGGTTCGACAGTATTTGCGCTTCCTGAGCTTGTATAAGGACACGAAGGGTTTTGTGGGTTTTAGTCTGCTTTTTATAAGTATTTATTCAGTCTTTTATGTTGCCGTAAAAAAAATCCGCCCACCTTTTCTGATGAGCGGATTTGAATAACGATTGAGATAAAAGATATTTTTTAGAACATGTCCTCTTCGCTGTCAGCGATAGCCTTTTTGAGTTCGGCGTTCAACAGCGGGGGCAGACCCTCGATATCGACGTTCAGGAATCCGCGAACGATGGTCGAAGTGGCTTCGTCCCTGGTAAGCCCCCTTGCCATCAGGTATTCCACTTCCTCTTCGGCAATCTTTCCGACAGCTGCTTCGTGAGAAAGGTCGATACCGGCAAGGTTTCCTTTCAGTTCGGGGATGGCGTGGATGGAACCGGCATCGCCTAGTATTAGTCCGCGGCATTCCAGATGCCCTTTGACGTCCGGCGCGTTACCCTCGATATAACCCCGGGCAATGATATTGCCACCGGTGGTAATCGTTCTTGATATCATTTCCGTTCTGGCTCCTTTTCCGTTTAGCAGTACTCTCGAACCGATATCCATGTTCGAGCCGGGAGGAGCTATCAATATGCTGTTGAAGCGGGCTGTGGCGTTCTCGCCGATACAATTGGCGGTCGGATTCTGTTGCAGTGATTCGACCGGTTTCATAATCACATAGTTGTTTAAAAGCAATCCGTTGTCCTCTATAATAATACCCGTTCTTGGGCGCACACCCATTGCCGGAGTCCAATTGTGTATCATGGTAAAGGTGACTTTGGCGCCTTTTTTGATATAGAATTCGGAAACGCCCAGATGCAATCCCGGTTCGTTGTGCAGCGATGTGGTGCAGCCGGTAATAATGTGTAATTCCGAACCCTCTTCCGCGATGATGATATTATGTACGTCCTGTACGGCTCCAATCTTGTTTAAATACAGGCAAGCCTGTACAGGGAAAACCGTCTTGGCACCGGGTAATGCCCTGATGAAATAACCGTCGGCATTGTTAAGCTCGACATGGGCAGTGTATTTATCGGTATCGACGGATACGGCATTCCACCAGTAATCTCCGAACCAATCATACTTTTCCTTGGCCTTGCTGACGGCCATGACCTCGATGCCGTCCTGTTTTTGCGAATAGTGAACCGGCGTATTTCCCATCTGGATAAATGTTCCCGAACGCTGTGTGGGGTCATCCAGCATGACACCCGTCGAAAGCATTATCTCCTTGTCTTCCGCCGGCAGCGCCGATGGGTCGATGTTTTTCGGTTTTTCGGCAGAATCGATTACATACTTCGATAATTCGATGTCTTTACCAATTGAAGCATTTTTATTGGCGGCAGCTTTGGCTTTTTCAAGATTGGTATTATTTAATTTCTCAGGCATTTGTAGCACTCCCGATACCCTTTTTCTTTAATGGTATTTAACATGTCCAGGGGTTCTCCCTCGCAAATAATTTTGCCTTCGAACATTACATAACCTGTTCGGGCGTTTATATAATTGAGAATGTGCCCTGTATGAGTAATAACAAGCCCGCTGTTGGTGCGTTCACGAATGGGGTGTACTTTACCGAGGAGACTATTTATCAGCGACCCGATAAGTGAGATATTCTCAAGGTCGACCCCCGATTCCGGTTCGTCTAAAAGCACCAGATTGGGTGACTGCGCCGATAATTGCAGCAATTCGGAACGCTTGATTTCACCGCCGGAAAAACCGTGATTGATATCGCGGGAGAGGAAATCGCTCATATTGGCTTTACCAGCCAATTCGGCAATCAACTCTTCCCCGTTTTCTTTTTTGAGGCAGGCGGCTACCATATCGCGTGTTTTTACGCCGCGGACAACCGGCGGGCGCTGGAACATAATGCCGATACCCAGCCGAGCGCGTTCGTCCACCGGCATATCGGTTATATCTGTTCCCTTGAAAAGAATCTTGCCGCTGACAACCTTATATCTGGGAAAACCCATAATGGTCATTAACAGGGTTGTCTTGCCGCCGCCGTTCGGTCCGAAGATTACCTGCGTTTCACCCGCAGGAATACTCAGGCTTACATTATGCAGTATTTCTTTGTTATCCACGCTGACGACCAGGTCTTTTATATCCAGCAGGATTTCTTTATCCACTCTTTCGGAATCCATAGCAGAAACCTCCTCTTTGGGATGTTTACATTTATAGTGCTTATTTTAATTATAAAAAACAGGGTTGCCCCCGATTAAACAGATACTCAGGTTTTGTATCCTAACATTATATCATCTATAAGCCGTATGGCAAAAAGAGAGGATACCGGCTTTATTATCCGTCTGTAATGAGAAAAAGATTGACCGGTCTGCCAGCGGGCATCATTGCGGCCATGGCAGTTCCGGTCAACCATAAAAACACAAAGTATATATTCAGACTCTTTTTCGCAGTGTTAATGATGCCAGTATCGATGTCAATATGGCAAAACCCAATAAAACTGCCAGTTCCACCCAGACATCCGCCAGACTGAAGCCGTAAAGCATGATATCCCTGAGACCTTCTACAGCGTATGTCAGGGGAAGTATTACCGATAACCATTGCAGGTATTCGGGCATTTGCTCTACAGGCCATATAACGCCGCAGAGGAATATTTGCGGCACTATTATCAGTGGTATGAATTGCACCATCTGGAATTCGTTATGAGCAAAAGTGGAGGTGAAAATACCCAGAGTTACGGCGCCGGTGATAACCACCACCTGGAATAATAATATCTGCCACAGTTCTCCGTAGAAATTGATTCCGAGTGCATAGATGGTAAAAAGAACGATGATGAGTGTTTGAATCAAGGCAAAGATGAAAAAACCAAGCAGATAACCCAGCACGATATCGAGGCGGGTAACGGGAGCTACCATCAGTCTTTCCATAGTCCCCTGAGAGCGTTCCCTGAGAAAACTGATGCCCGTCAGCAAAAAGCTGAAGAAGAGTGCCAGCGTCGCCAGCATGGCGGGGGCAATATAATCCAGCACGCTTTCATCTGGGAAACTCAATCCGATTAAAGTCATTACCACCAGCGGCACAATCAGAATAAGAGCCATTGTTCTGCGGTCATGTATTATCTGGTTGGCAACGCGTCCTGCTATATGAATCGCATTACTTGCCATCTGCTTTATCCTCCCGGCGAATAAAATAAAGGAAAGCGTTCTCAAGTGTGGCGTCAAGTTTTCCCGTTGCCTGTTTAAGCTCTCGCGGGCTTCCTTCCGCCACGATTTTCCCCAGCCTCATAAATGCCAGTTTATTGCAATGAGCGGCATCATCGAAGGTATGGCTGGAAATTATCAGCGTCGAACCGCTTTTAATCAGTTCCTCGAAATAATTCCAGAAATGCACCCGTAATTCCGGGTCCAGCCCGACGGTCGGTTCATCCAGAAATATCAGCGGCGGTCGATGCACGATGGCGCAAGCCAGGCTGACGCGCTGTTTCATACCGCCGGAAAGCTGATTGACATGCGCGTTTCTTTTCTGCCACAGGTCGACCAGCCTGATTACCTCATCGACTCTTTGAGATCTTTCCTTTTTATGCTTCATACCATAGATACGGGCGAAAAAATCGATATTCTGCCTGACGGACAGTTCGTTGTAGAGCGCCGGTAATTGCGGCATATAACCGATCTGGTGTGCCAGTTCGCGCGAAGCCGCTTTGCCGAGGCACCTGATGCTGCCGGACGAGGGTTTAAGCAAGCCCACCATAAGCCGTATCAGAGTTGTTTTGCCGGCTCCGTTGGGGCCTAACAGTCCGTAACTCGTTCCCGGACTGATGGCTACGGACATATCGTCGATAACTTTGAGTTTGCCATAGCTGAAGGAGATGTTATTGACATCGATTGCCGTTTCGGTCATATACTACCTTCCTTTTTATTTGAGCTTTCTGCTGCAATACCTTTGAATACAAAATTCATAATTTCATTTACCACTTCATCACGGGGAATGTTTTTTAGCGGGCTGTTATTGCCTTCGATGGTTCTGAGCATGATAAAGCCGATAATCATACCGCCGATAATTCTCGTAGCGATCGCCGGGTTCATTTTACGAATTTTCCCCGATGCCATCATATTGCTGTAAGACCCTTCCATTTTTGTAAAAAAGGGCTGTATGAATTGTTCCGCATATAATTTTTTCAATTCCGGGTCGCGCTGTATTTCGCTCATCAAACCCATGATATGAGAAACATTGTCATTCTCGGCAAATTTTAGCCTGTCCTGCAGGATGTTATGAAAAACAAAAGGAGTTTCGTCTTCCGGTAACTTATTGATGAGTTCCATCAGATGCATCGTAACGATGAGGTTTTTAATAACCGCGATAAAAAGTTCTCTTTTATTGGGGAAATAGTTATAAATCGTGCCTTCGGCAACTCCGGCTGCTTTGGCTATTTCCGAGGTGGTGGTCATGGCGAACCCTTTGCGAGAGAAGATGGGCAGGGCGGCATCCAGGATTTGCTGTTTTCTCATTTCAGCGATATCTTTTTTCCTGTCATCTCTGGTAACTGCCATTATGATACCTCGATAGTGTATGAATGAGTGCTCACTCAACAATTTATTATAGTTCTCAGAAAATACTGTTGTCAATATATATAAAAAAAATAATGTGTGCTGCTGAATCCGTGGTGGTCGAAAAAAGTCCCGTTGCGTCGGGATTTTGCTTTTATTTCGGGAAAACTCGCAATGACAGTGTAGGTGCGCTTAGCGGGGGTTACAGTCTTTTGTATGAAGTTGTAATAAGAGAATTGTTTCACGCTCCCCCCAGATTCTTCATCCCGACAAGTCGGGATTCCAGAATGACAATATACTGAATATTCTTAACATTGCCAATACTTTAGTTAAATGCTAGAATTCTGCCAACATGCTTGCAGTTGTAACGGGCGCTTCGGGGCATCTGGGGATGAACCTGGTCAACGCTTTGCTTGCCAAAAATTGGCAGGTACGCACTGTTATACATATTAACAGTAAACACCTCAAGAACCTCGATGTGGAAATGGTTCATGGAGACACGCTGAATCCGCTGCTACTGGAAAAAGCCTTCTTTGGCGCCG
>JAQTUQ010000045.1 GCA_028707255.1 Dehalococcoidales bacterium | reverse complement strand
GGCCGCATAGTCACCAATTTGGCCGGGCTGGAATATTGCTCCAACCTGGAAGAAATCTTTATCAACGGGGATATCAGCGACCTGACGCCGCTGCGTAACCTTACCAAAATCGAATTCCTGGTGGTGATGGGGCAAGTCCAGGACCTGACGCCTTTAGCTAACCTGCCGAATCTTAAGTGCCTGTGTCTGATGAATCATGGGATCAGCGATATATCTCCCTTGGCCAATCTGCACAGTTTAACATTTCTTATGCTGGACCATAACCGGATTTCGGATATTTCCGCCCTGGCTGAATTGCGAAGTTTACAGCAATTGGGTATCTACCGGAACCAGATTACCGATATTTCTGCCCTGGCCAATTTGCAGCAACTCTCAATCCTGCATATTTCCCAAAACCAGCTGGAAGACATTACCCCGCTTGCCGGGCTGTACCGGCTGGAAATCCTCAGCCTGGACGAAAATCATATCCGGGATATTTCATCTCTGGCGAAGCTCTACCGGCTGCATAATATTAATCTAAATAGCAACGATATCTTGGATATCTCTCCCCTTGTAGAGAACAGGGGCTTCACTGATGTAGCGCTCGAGAGAAGTCTGGATTTACGAGATAATCCTCTTAGCGCAGAATCAATAGATACCTGTCTTCCCAAGCTTGTGGAATCCGGCGTTAAGGTCTCTTATTAGAATAGCGCTGGAATAAAACTACCCCCATAATTACAAACTGAAGTTCAATTCAAACGCCCTGGTTCTGCATGCGGTAAAGTAGTGCCCTCCGGCCATTTATCGCCATTTTACCAACATTATATCCGGGACTCCTTTGGGGTCAGGCCAACTGTAACCAGCATCTCTTCTTTGGCGGCTATGCCCCGCTAAGCTTTTATTAACACTACGATTAAAGAGCTACCAATACGACGGAATAGTATATACCTTTCAAAAAGTTTAAGGACAGGTACGGCTTTACTTCATCATACATCCAGTCGGTAAAGTTATCGGCCTTAGCCAGTGTCAATAAATTTTTATTACCTTCTTCCGAGTAGTTATTTTCTGCTGCCATCCCTTTTTATCCCGTAATTATTTTCTTATGAATTTACTTCCGGCCATTATACTAAATTTAATCTGGTAATAACTGAGTATTATGATGTATAATCGTAGCGAGATTTACGGTCCGTAAACTTCTTCTCGGGAAAAACGATGGTCGCAGCGTCACAGTGAACAAGAAATTGGATGATCAATATAAAGATCTGCTGAAGATCGCCGTTCTGATTCCGTGCTTCAACGAAGAAAACACCGTAGCGCAAGTTGTCCATGGCTTCCGATCGTCTCTGCCGATGGCAAGCATCTATGTGTACGATAATAATTCTAGAGATAATACCGTAGAGATAGCTCGCCAAGCCGGAGCTGTCGTCAGGGCCGAACCAAAGCAGGGAAAAGGACAGGTAGTGCGCCGTATGTTCGCTGACATCGAAGCGGATATCTACATTTTAGTAGATGGCGACGGCACTTACGATGCCACACAGGCCTCAGAACTGGCCAGAACGCTAATCTACGAGCGTTGCGACATGGTAGCGGCCGTAAGGGATCTGGAGAATTGCCCTAATTACCGCCGCAGCCACTTTGTCGGCACAAAAACGCTGTCTTTCATCGTGAACAGAATATTTAAGGGAGAGTGCGCAGATATATTCTCAGGGTATCGTGTATTCTCGCGCAGATTCGTGAAGTCTTTTCCGATGATTTCCACCGGCTTTGAGATTGAGACCGAACTGACCATACATGCCCTCGAACTCCATGTAAAGACACAGGAGATGAAATCACCGTATAAAGAGCGAGAACTTGGGTCAGAAAGCAAATTAAGAACGGTTCGGGATGGACTCAGGATTCTGCGCACCATACTGCTCTTTACCAAGGAAGAACGCCCGTTACAGCTCTTCGGAGGTATTTTTGCAGTTTTGACCGTAATATCGATTGGCTTAGCCTGGCCGATATTCACAACGTATTTTGAAACGGGGCTTGTACCCAGGTTTCCAACAGCGATACTATCAAGCGCCTTGATGCTATTAGCTTTCCTCAGTTTAACCGCCGGCTTCATTTTGACTTCCATTACCACCGCCAGGCGAGAGATTAAGAGGTTATTCTATTTAAGTATTCCCGGGCTGGAATTGCTCCCCCGGCATAAATCGGCACATAAAAAGGAGACCGAAGCGAAGGTATAATGCTCAGTGGCTTATGAAATCACCCGTTTTCCGGCGCAAACTGTCCCAACGCATCGTTATCTTCTTGATAGTAGGCGGAGTCGGGTTTGTGACCGACGGGGGGATATTGACACTTTTGACCAAAGCCACTCTTCTGGGCCCCTATTTCAGCCGGGCGATATCTTTCCCGATTGCGGTTAGTGTGACATGGTATCTCAACCGCCATTTGACATTCGTCTCGGAAAACTATGCCAGGAAGGGTCCCGAATACGTTCGATATATGATGATTCAGATAATCGGGGCCGTAATTAACTTTGTCCCCTACAGCTTATTGATAGCCTTAGTGCCATCTTTCGCGTCTATACCAATTCTGCCATTTGCTATAGGATCTCTGTTAGCAATGATATTCAACTTCCTCGGAATGCACTTCTTCGTATTCCGCCGTCCGGTTTCTAATCAGAGTAACCCACCAGGCTGATATGACAAGTTTGGATAATATAAGAAACTCTCTGCTGAGCAATAAGTCCCGCTGGCTGATTCTGGCCGCCATCTTCCTGGTCATATTTGTTACGTATATGGCCAGCCCGGTAATAACTTCTTACGACTCGAGATGGTCTGTACATACTGCCGTGAGCATAATTGAAGAACGGAATACAGACCTGGATGAGTACGAAGAGAAAATAAAAGAGCAACAATTGTACGCTATCAGGATAATAGACGAGCACTACTATTGCCTGTACCCGATTGGTACATCTCTTATCGCAATACCCTTCGTATATGTTTATGATAAGGCTTCCAGCCTGGCAATAAAGGTGATTCCGAGTTTAGAAAAGTATTATACAAAAGCAGACGGGCAGGAATCACAATGGTGGCGACTTAACACTGCCAATGTCGTGGGGCATTACGCAATAGCGGAAAAGTTCGTCGCAGGCATATTGGTCGCCGCGGCGGCCGTATTCATCTATCTGATATCGCGTCTTTACCTGGCGAGAAGATACGCGCTGCTGATAGTTTTCATCTTCGCATTCTGTACGCCGGCATGGTCAACAGCAAGCCGGGCTTTATGGCAACACGGGCCATCCATGTTAATGCTGTCAATAACCCTGTACTTGATGCTGGTAGCCAGGAAGAATCCGCGGTTAATACAATATACCAGCATACCGCTGGCCTTTTCCTACGTGATACGCCCAACGAACAGCATACCCGTAGTACTATTTACAATCTTTGTACTTATCCGGTACCGGCAATATTTCCTGAAGTATATTCTCTGGGCAATGCCTATTGCAATACCATTCGTATGTTTTAATTGCATGGTCTCACACTCATTACTGCCGGAATACTACTTACCGCAAAACACCCTCTACTATAACTATACGCCGATGACGCTGGAATACTACGAAGCCATGGCAGGAAAGCTAATCAGCCCCAACCGCGGACTATTCGTATTTTCGCCGATACTCCTTTTCTCAATATACGGGATAGCTTTGAAAATAAAACGGAAGCAAATTCTCCTGTTAGACTATTTTCTGATCGGAGTTATTTTTTTGCACTGGTTAATAATATCGACAATACCCATGTTCGGACATCAGTACGGTCCTCGCCTTTTTACCGATATGATTCCTTATTTCGTTTACTTCTTAATCCCGACGGTGGTTGAATTTTTACGCCCTGACCTCCCAAAAACAGTAAACCCTGCTTGAAATGCAAATGAGAAACTTTAAACCGAAAAATATAAGGAGGCTAGTATTAATCTCCGTATTCGCTTGCTTTCTTATAATAAGCTTTGCCATTCACTACAGGGGGGCAACAAGCCGGGACGTATATGTCTGGAATAGCGACCCGGTGCTGCTGGCTGATAATCTAAGCAGAGTATGGGACTGGAATGACCTGCAGTTCATGCGAGGGATAACGCCTGCCTTTATCGAATGGCATAGCGGTTTTTCGGTACTGGAAGGAAACCAAGAACACAACTGGCGATGGTGTTCCCGGGAAGGAACACTAGTGCTAAATAATACATCGAAAAAAAACCGGAAAGTTAAAATAAGTGCCATATTTATTACGGGATATCCCGAGATGTCGAATTTATGCATCGAAAGTACCCTTGTTACCGAAAATCTAACAGTCAATAATGCCGGGTACATTTATAATAAAGAGATTACAATCCCGCCCGGCAGACACGAAATCAAATTTAGCTGCGACGCCAGAAAGATTGAGGCACCGAACGATCCCAGATACCTGGTGTTTAATATTACAAATTTCCAGATAGCTGAAGTCGAATAGCCTCAAATCAGCCTCAAAAAGGGTTTTCGATTAAAAGCTAGGAAGACATTAACACCGGGAAAAAAACCTGCCAGGCCAGCAGCGCCTTCGCTGTGAGACTGAGAATGATGTACACTTTCTCGCCAAAGAGGTAATCCCGCCATGGGCCTACTTTCTTGTACTGCAATACCATATTGATAGCAAAGCAGTTGAAGAAAACAAACAGAGAAACGATGATACCATAAACAAACCCGGGCGGAGATATATTCAATCCAGGTGCCCAGACATAAATTACAATCGCAATCCAGGGAATGGCCCCTGCAAAACTTCCGAACCAGAACGGCAACCAGCCGGGCTTACCCGGCTCTTCGTACTTCTCCTGAAGAGCACCAAAAAGTATCATACTGGCGTTGATGCCGAATATGGCCAGCAGGGCAGCGATGTCACTGATGCCGGTGATCTGGGAGATCAACACGATCATAATTGAAGAGCTGAAGAAGTACTCTATCCAGCGCCCGTAGTTGCGGTTTTGTAGCAGGTTGCGCTTGTACCACGGAAATACCGGCGGCGAGGCGATTATCAAAAGAGCGCCCGCTGATATTGCCAGAAAGGTAAAAACCCCCCAACCGGTAGAGATATCAAACATGTGGTTGAGCACGGGTGCGGTGCCGGGCGGACCTTCCATAAAAGTTGCTGTTACCGGTAGAGAAAATTTATTGGTGAGAACAGCGATAATTATCGCCTGGGCCGCGAGAACCAGGCCAACCGCTATGTTCCAAATACGTAATCGGCCAAGTTGCCGTTCGGTGGATTCGTCAGTAACCATTATTTACCTCCTTCAGTGGAGGACCCTTCACGAGGGTCTTACTCTGCTACCTGTCAGCAACCGGGTTCGCCGGGATGACCGCAACAGGACTGCCGTTTAATAACTTTAATGACATTATTGCGGAAGACAAGGTAGAGCTTTCGGCGAAGCGGCATGGGGACGGACATATTGGTGAAGAATGCTCTTATAATCGGCATCTCACACCTTCGTCACTCTGGAATTAGTGAAATGATTATAGCAGTATTTCCAGGTAATGCAATACCATGAGAAACAGAATTATTATAAAAATCAGAACGTTGGATGCGGATTATCTAAACGCAATTTCTTAATAAAAATATCAAACAGCCACCGGCGATAGATGAAATATTAAGTAACACGAATTTCGTATTTAACCCCGTTATCGGAATAAACCAGAAACCTCACCCTCTTTCCTTCCAGGAGCATTTTTTCGGATTCTGCTCTGAGCTTTTTGAAGTCGGCCGTCTCAAGGAAAAGCCTGAGTATTTCCAGTTTCTCTTCCAGTTCCCTGTTTCTCTGTCCGGATGCCAGAAGCCGGGCCAAAACCCTGGCGTGTTCTTTCCTGGCCACGGTCTCAATACATTGTTCAAGGTCTGGTATCAATTCAATCTCAAACAAACTTTTTGCAATCCTGTGTTTTATTGACGTATGTCGGCTACGGCAACGTCAGCCTGTTACCCTCGTTGTTCGGAAAGGATGAGTGCCACCGATAATAGTATAGACTGATTTTCCCCCGGTCAAAATCTGTGCCTGACGTATCGTGTTGATGATACCACGATGAGCGCAACCGGTAATAATTACAGGACCGAAGCCGGCATCAACGATTAAGGCCGGGTAATCCGCCAGCAACCTCCCGCCACAAACAAGCATTGTAATTTCGCCAAAGAGGATTGACTGAACCAGGAACGGGGTATAGGATATGACCAAATCGAGTTACCGCTAATAGAGCAAAACGGGTAAAAACACCCGGCCAGGAGTATGAAATGACAAACAAACTTTTTCTTATACCTGGCATTTTTCTTCTGATTATCGTGTCAGGATTTATTTACTACTATTTTCAGACGTCAGCAGCGATTTCAAATAATAATATTACGCTCTCATCTTTGCAGAGTGACATCGCTGCCTATAAGTCTCAAATCGATTCTTTAGAAGAAAGGTTGTCATCCAGCACTTCTGAAGCAGCCGATTTACAGGCAAGGGTCATGTCATTACAAAACCAGTTCTTATCCGTCAACTCTCAAATCATACCTCTACAAAATGAGAATGCTGACTATCGGGCTCAGATTGACTCTTTAAATGAACAGCTTTCCACTTACGGTTCTGAGGCAACCGAACTGGAAGCACAAGTTGCGTCACTACAGTCCCAGTTATCGTCCGCTAACTCTCAGGTCTCATCTCTGCAAAGCCAAAACAGTGATTTGACCAGCATTTTGAATTTATCCAGGGCATCAATCAAAGCGGACCAGGTTATCATAAACCAATCGCCTGACGAATCTTCTTTGATAGTTACATTTGATGCCGACTATGCCGGATATCTGGTTATCTTCGGAACCAGCACCACCACCAATGGGTATATTAAAGTAAAAGATACCTTCAGCGGGTACCCATACAATGACACTGAATATTTGTTTGGCACCGGCACCACAATGAAAATCCCGGTATTACCGGGCACTGTCAGTGTCTATTTTGGTAATTCCAATGTCTTATATGATGCAGCCGCAACAATCACTGTGACGTATTATTACTAGTTTCCTGATGCCATCCAATACATATTTGTGAAATATCGAACACCCGGATGACTATGTTAACGCATTAACCTCCATTATTACCTGATAGTATGGCCCTATGCCCGGATAAAACTGGTAAGACGTTGTGGTTTGCACGGCACCCGCTTACACGATGCACGCCATACTCACGCCTCATTATTGCTAAATTGTGCGGGGGACTGATTGTTATCGTGAAGCCAATTCCGGGATTTGTGCTTATTCTTA
>JAQTUQ010000017.1 GCA_028707255.1 Dehalococcoidales bacterium | reverse complement strand
AGCTACTTTTGCTTTGAACGATGGGCTGTGTTTCCTTCTGCTTTCTTTCATGTCCTGCTCCTTTTCCTTTTGTTATTTTAGCAGGACTCCACCTTAACTACCTGTCCGATTTCTTGGGTCCACCTCAAACCATGATACTTTTCGTCAGAATGTTGAATTTTTGGTTGCATTTCTTATGGCTATTTGAGCCACACTTCAAATAACTGCTCATTCACCTGAGTGCTCCACATAGTGCCAGGATGTTGCTCTGCAACTTGGAAACCAAACTGCCGATAAAGATTGGAGGCGGTATCTAAGCCGGCAAAACTCCAAAGGTATACCCGCTTGTAACCCTTGTTTCGGCAGAATTCCATAGCAGTATTGATAAGCTGTTTGCCGATACCCTTACCCTGCCAGGATTCTGATACAATGAACCACCACAGATGGGCTCCATTATCTTTAGCATTAATCCCATCTATGGTAATGGAACCTTCAATGCGTCCATCTAGCGATACGGTCCAGAAACCATCGCGGCTATCATCATAACGGCTCATGAATTCTGTAAGTTCAGTTTTTATCTTTCGCTCGAAAAAAGAACCGAAACCCCAATGCTTGGAATAGTAAGTACTATGCAGTTCAACTATTCTATCAATGGAACCGGGTATACAACCTTTTACTATCTCTATGTTTAGCATTAATAATCCCGGATAAGAATAATATTATTATAGCGGATATAAGCTAAATCACAATGCAAATAATAAATATCGCCAATAGAGAAGCTTTAATTATCGCCCCTTTATTCTGATGCAGGCAATTACATTTCATTCGCTGTATTATTTGATATTAGGCAGCAGCACCATCAGTATATAATCTACGTACTCCAGCAAACACGACCATAGCACTATGCATAGATTCGGGAAACCGGATGCGGTGATTACGTTTATTGGAACTTTGGGATTGATTAAAGTGTTTAATTATACAGTCTGGAAACGCCAGGAGGAGGGATTCGTTCGGTTCCTTTAAACAGCCGCTTTAATATATCCATAATTTCCCTCAGAAATTGTTAACATTCTGTCATATTATGACAAAGATGTTTTGTTATGTCTCTTAAATGCACCTTAATGTTCCTTAAATGCACCTTAATGTTCCTTAAATGCACTTAAATGTTCCTTAATGTTTCTTAAATGCATCTTAAGTGTCGTTATCGGCAACTAAAAATTCTTAGCGGCACATTAATGCCACTTATTTTTCTCTTCAAAATAAAATTAGCCTTGATAACCACAAGTAAGGACGATAAACAAACGTCAGCCTCTTTCCGATCAACCCTTCCCTTACTATCTGCATACCGCCGTATCACCCTATAACATATTATATCACCTACTGCCCCCTATTCGGGTGATAGTGCCATTACTATGTGCATATGCTCAACTTGTATATGTTTCTCAATTCGACAGGTTCCATATCCGGATAATTACGTTTCCGTATCCTTGACACAGCGTATTGTCGCCTATTCTTTAAACCACGGGCTCGGTTTGTGAAACTCAACCTATCGAGTTTTTATTATACTACCCGGCTACAAAACCCGATTCTGATAAAATAAAAGTTGGCGATATGGGAAAAGGAACGTAGATCAAATAATCGAATGATAAGGCAGGCTGCAAATGAACCATCCTGAATAGGGTATCCCTGAATCACTAACCTGATTCAGCCTCTATCCGCAGAAATGTGACAAAATAGGTATATTGTAACAATTCTACGTTAAACTTTGCTTACATATTACATATCTGAATTAAGCTCTTTTTAAGCTACAGGGCTTCTCAAATAATACGTAATTGCACTTTTACGTATACGAGTTGAGTAATTGTGCAATTTTTAAAGATTAGATAATTAATATTACTTATATGGTTAATAGCTCTGATTGCTTATTCTGGCGTCAGAAATAAACTGTTGTCCACCTCCGGATTCAGGCTTCCCATAGCTTATCATACCATTGTTTCTGTTCGTCCCCGGATACCTTACGGTATCTCATTGTGGTACTGATGCTTTGGTGTCCAAGATGTTCCTGGAGTAGACGCAGCCCGTCGCCTGTATCATTTACCTTTACTGCCATGACAGCAAAGGCATCCCTTAATTTATGGGGAGATATATTATGCACTCTACCGGTTTCTGGGTTTATCAGTTTGGGTAATCCAGCCCTTTCGGAACACTCCTTGATAATCTGCCAGGCTCTATGCCTGTTTATTCCGAAAATCAGCTCTTTATCATTTTTTATAACAGTATGTCCTTTATTAATATGGTCGTTTATTATATTCAATGTTCCTCTATCGACAGGAATAATACGCTGCCTTCTGTTCTCCATGTCTCTTCTCTGGGCGGTTGTTATTTCCACCCCGCATTTGGGGCAATATTTATCACTGGCTGCTAAATCGACGCTGCATTTAGGGCAACTGTATCTTATCCTGTGTTTAAGATGCTTTATCATTATTGTTCCGCTGGTAAAATCAATATCCTGGACGCCAATGGATAGTGCCTCACTGACACGGCAACCGAGACGAAACAATACCCTGATCAGCAATTTATCTCGAGTATTTGTGGCTGCCTCTTCCATTTCCAATATTTCTTTTGGACCGAGATATGTCTTCATCGTATTTCATACCTTGATGTTGGTATTCCGAAATAGAATCTTTTTTCCTTAAGATTTTGTCTATCTTATAACCCCTTATTCCCTTTATGCCTATTTTGTCCATTGGAGATACAACATGCCCCTTAATAATATCCTGATCAGAAGCATAGTGAACGTACCGCCGCACCATTTCCAGGGAAGTATGCCCAAGTAGTTGTTGCAACCTGAAAACATCTCCACACTCGTATACGAGAAAGTTTGTAGCAAAAGTATGCCGACATAAATGAACATGTAGTCTTGGTATCCCGACTCTTTTGCCCCATCGCTTAATTATCTGCCTTACCGCATTAGGGATTAACTTACGAGCATCCAGTGTGAGAAAGAAATAATCATTGTATTCATTTTCAGGGTCAGGCCGGAAATGAATGCTGTATCGCCATAGCACTTTTTGGGTCCTTGCCCCAAATGGTATTATACGTTCTTTAGCTCCTTTACCCATCACTTTAATAAATCCTTCTTCTATATGAGTATCTTCCCTCTTCAGATTGCATAACTCACTTTCTCTCAGTCCGGTATCCAATAACAATGTCAATATAGCTATATCGCGGGAACCAACAGATGTAAGCGGATTCTGTGCAGCAAACAGCTTTTCGATCTCCAACTGTGTTAATGGTTCTATTATCCTGTTTGGGGTTTTCGGTAATTTTACGTTAGCCAATATATTATCCTTCGTATACCCTTCTCTTAAAAGCCAAGAACTAAAGGCTTTTAAGGACCTGACTTTGCACTGTACCGTAAACGGAGAAACCTGCCTTTCCTGTTCATAGATGATAAACTGACGGACATTGACTACATTAAACTCCGCAAGGGTTGTATTGATGTTGTTGGATTCGAGAAATTTGGTATAGGAATGGAGCATCTCACTATACCAGACTACCGTATTAGGTGATTTTCCCTCCGCTTTATTGGATTGAGCATAGTGAATTATTAAATTAGTTAGCGTTACTTTTTTCATATTGATGTCACCCCAAACTGGATTCCTACTCTTAATTTTGAGCATATACTTGCCTGCCTTTCCTGTACATTGTCCAGTGGGCAAGTAGGAGGGGTAATACCGAAAAAAATTGTAGAAGAATCAGGGTAACGTTTTTTACCAAAATAAAAAACCACCCGATGTTTTGGGTGGTTTTGTCTAGCTATGAATTAGCTTTAAAACTTTTTTAATCAAGTAGGCCGTACAGGTCTCGAACCTGTGACACCCTGATTAAAAGTCAGGTGCTCTACCAACTGAGCTAACGGCCCGTGTAGATATTAGTTTAGCAAAAATACCGTATAATGCGCAAACTTGATAAATATTTCCTGATAAACCATTGACAAATGTAGTTTTGTAGTAGTATTCTATTATACTACAATGAAATATATCGATAACAAGGATAAAAAACAACGGATCCTGAATGCGGCGTTGACGCTTTTTAGCAATACCCACGATGTAAAAAAGGTCAGCATCGAGGCTATCGCCAAACAGGCAAATGTTTCCCCCACCACCATCTACAACAACTTTGGCACCCGTGAAAAACTGGTTTACGAAGTGATTAAACTGCTGTTCGAAGACAATATCGAGCGCAACCGTGTACTCTTCTACTCCGATGTCCCTTTCCCGCAAAAGATAATGGGCGTCATCAGCGGCAAAATGGATATGACCTCCAGTTTGAACAGCGAAATCTTGGACAAAATTATAAGCCAGGATGAATCCATTTCACCCTATATTGATGAGGTCTATATAAATGAAATCCGACCTCTGTGGTTAAAGATGCTGGATGATGGTAAAAAAGAGGGTTATATAGACGAATCTCTTAACAATGAAGCCCTGCTTATATATCTGGATACGATTAAGGCGGGAACATTTGCCAATAAAGAAATATGGAAAAACTATTTAGATAAAATCGAGCTTATGCAACAGATAACCCGTATCATGTTTTACGGTTTCTTAAAAAAGGAAATAGACCTGTTCAACAAGGGAGGAAAGTAACATACGATGGAAAAATCCATTATCGTCGAAAACCTGGCGTTCCGTTACGGCAATCTGCTGGCAGTCGACCACATCAGCTTCGATGTTAAAGCCGGAGAGATACTCGGATTTTTGGGACCCAACGGAGCCGGCAAAACCACCACAGTCAAGATGCTCACCGGTCAACTGCACCCCTATGCCGGAAAAGCCGTACTGCTCGGCTACGATGTAACGAAGAATCCCGACAAAGTGCAATCGCGAATCGGTGTTTGTTTCGAGCAGACCAACCTCTATGAGCAGATGAGCGCCATTGAAAACCTGAAACTGTTTGCAGTGCTGTTCGGTGTCGACAACTTCAATGGTTATGCTCTTCTGCAAAGAGTAGGGCTTGCCGGACGTGAAAAAGACAAGGTCTCCGGTTATTCCAAGGGAATGAAACAGAGATTGATGATTGCCCGCTCGCTGGTAAACAAACCGCAGATTATCTTTATGGACGAACCGACCTCCGGATTGGACCCTGTATCTTCAGAGGCAATCGACAATATCATTCTTGAAGAAAGAGACCGCGGAGCGACAATTTTTCTCACCACCCATGATATGTGGGAAGCGGATAAGCTATGCGACCGTGTCGCTTTCATGAACCAGGGAAAAATCGAAGCCCTCGACAGCCCGCGAAACTTAAAACAGCAATACGGCAAACGTTCACTGATAGCAGAGATATCCTCGAATGGCGATGCAATCGTAAAGAAGGAAATCGATATGGATTCACCTAATACCGCAGCGGAAGTCGAAAAGCTTTTAACAAACGAAAAGGTAATCACGCTCCACAGCGAGGAAGCTACGCTGGAAGATATCTTCATAAAAGTTACCGGACGGAGGCTGACCGAATGAACTTCCGTATAGTTAAAGCACTGCTTAAAAAAGACTTTTCTCTATTTATGAGCAACCGCTTTTATATGCTGATTACGTTTGTCGGAATTATATTCTTTATAGCAATCTACTTCCTGATGCCCTCGCAGGTAGACGAAGAGCTGAATGTGGCCATGTATGCGGAGGAAGTCCCTGTGGTATTCGCGCAATTGTCCGAAACGGAAGGAATAAATATCGAGTACTTCGAAGACGAGGAGACCCTGAAGCAGGAGGTACTCGACGGCAACTACCAGGCAGGCATATCCCTTCCCGAAGATATAATGGAGACCTGGCAGAGCGGCGGAATCCCTGATATCAAGGTTTATTACTCGTCGTCCACGGCGACAGAGATAAAAGACGCCATCGTTACCATTGTCGAAGAGCTTTCATATTTACAGACGGGACAGTCGATTAATTACAATATCTCGCAAGAGGTACTCGGCCACGATATGGCGGGCGAACAGCTCTCCCTGAGAGAACGCATGCGCCCGTTATTGGCGGTGGTTATACTGCTCATGGAGATATTGACGCTGGCAAGCCTGATAAGCGTTGAAATCGAACAGGGAACGGCTCGCGCACTCTTTGTAACTCCGATGCGTACCGCAGACCTGTTTATGGCTAAAGGAATACTTGGGGTCGGGCTGGCGCTGGCTCAGGCAATCCTGTTCATGCTGCTGGCAGGCGGGTTTGCAAATCAACCCCTTATTATCCTGATTACCCTTTTACTGGGCAGCCTTATGGTAGTAGGCATCAGTTTCCTGCTGGCATCGGTAGCACGGGATGTCATGGCCGTTACCAGCTGGGGCATGCTGATACTTATTATCCTGATGATTCCGGGTTTCGGAACTACCGTTCCCGGCATTCTCTCGGAATGGACGAAGGTGATTCCCTCTTTCTACCTGACGGATACCGTCAACCGCGTCGCCAATTATGGCGCAAACTGGGGTGATGTCGGAATAAACATGGCTGTCCTGGCAGGTATAACCGTCCTTGCAATCTATGCCGGTATGAACGCGTTGAGGAGGCGATATCGATGAAACTGAAGCGCATCCGTACACTGATTAAAAATGAGGTATTTCACGGCCCGAAAGACATGGTACTGGTGATGTCTGTAGCTATGCCGGTTTTACTGGCGTTATTCTTTAACCTGGCTTTTGGGAATATATTCAGCGACCGTGCCGCGCTGGGTTTACTGGACAAAGGCGATTCGGAGATGGCAACACTGCTGCAATCTTCAAGCAGCATTAACCTCAAGATATACAATAATGAAGACGATTTGAAAGCGGCGGCGGCAAACGGCTCAATCGATATGGGGATTATACTGCCGGCCGGTTTCGATAATATGATTCAAACGGGAAGTGCCGATATTCAAGCTTATACCTGGGGAGAAAGCATGCTTAAGCACCGGGTTATTATCGGAACGATACTTAACGATGCTATTCACGATATAAGCGGCTCGACGCTGCCGGTCAATATCGAAACAATTGCCCTCGGAGACGTATCCAGTGTACCCTGGAACGACCGCTTGTTACCGATGATCATACTCACCGCCATTTTCTTCGGCGGTATGATGCTGCCTGCCGCTTCGCTGATAAATGAAAAGAACAAGCATACCCTCGAAGCTTTAAGCGTCAGTCCTGCCACTATTGGTGAAATATTTACCGCCAAAGGCACCATAGGAGCAATGCTGGCGCTGGTGATGGGAGTGCTGACACTGGCAATCAGCGGACAATTTCATTCATCTTTTCTTTCTCTGATACTGGTAATGGGACTTGGGGCTGTCATGGCGGCGCAGTTGGGCTTGATTGCCGGCGCATATATCAGGGATATGAATACCCTGTTTGCCTTGTGGAAATTCGGCGGGCTGCTTTTATTCGGACCGGCCGTAGTCTATATGTTTCCGCAGATACCCCAATGGATAGGATATATCTTCCCGACTTTCTATGTTATTAAACCGGTGGTCGATTTGACTATCAATGGGCTGGGATTCGATTCGATAATTTTTGAACTGGTTATTTTGATTGCTATAGTGGCTGCAATTATGATTATAATCAATCGCATCGTGGTGAAGTTAAGCAGTCAAGCGCTCAGATTGAATTGATAAAATAGCCCATACCATATACGTATAGAAATAAGCCCTCGTTAATGCGGGGGTTTATTTTGTTTTAGATCCATTCGAAACAGAAATAGCGGACATGCAATAAATGGCTGTGGTAGTTAATCGGGCGAATTGACCAGCTAATCCGATGATGGATTTTTATTTTTGCAATTAAAAATACCCCGACCGGCAGCCGGGTTACTGTTCAGGATTACTAAAATCCGAAATCCTGATATAAAATTATTCGTGCGCCGATATAATTAATTTACATTTGGTAACGACCGACGGGTTATCGGTATAATATGGAATCGCAATATCCATCGACCTGTGAGTTTGCGATGCATCCAGTTTGTAATCGGCATAATTGGTGTAGACCATTGACCCCGAAGCATCATAAAATTCACCGACGACTGTAATATGTGGGACGGCAATTTTAACTGAAGCTAATACCGCTCTTACCGTAACTTCTTTGGCTTTAGTAATCACTTCAAGCTCAAATACAGCTACAAGGCTTTTTGTTTCATTGTCCAATAACTCATACTCAGCTTCTATTTCGACAGGCTCGGTGACTGAAGTAGTAGTTTCGGTCGATTGTGTTTCTGTCGTTGTGAGATTCGTATTATTATCTCCGCAGCCGCTCAAAGCAACTACAAGTAAAATAATGAATATTAAACATAGAATACTGATTTTCTTCATTTACCCGCCCCCGATTAACATTTTATCCCAGCAGATGACGCCTGGCAAAAACCAGCCAGAATGGAATTGCAGCAATCAGAAAATAATGAGCAACATAGCGGTATAACTCTTGCTCTTCGTGAATTTCCTCCATATATACTGTGTCCAGCTGGCTCTCGATAAATTCCATTAGTCCGTCCAGATCTTGTTCATAGTAATATTTGCCGTTGGTTCGAAGAGCTATATCCCTTAATAAATCATCGTGATAGATAAATATAAAATCTACTCCCTTTTCCTTTTGCGCATAGTTTCCGGTAAAATTACCCTGGCTGTCATACAAAGGTATTTTTGCCCCCTCCCTTTCCCCGACACCGATAGTTATTATCGTAACATTCTGCTCGATTGCAGCCGTAATGGCATTTTCGATAGCTTCTTTTTCTTCATCCGTAACTCTTGAGACTCCCCAGTAGAAAGGGTCTCCGTCACTGACTAATATTATAGTTTTTGATGTGGCATCTTCCGAAAACTTGGGGAGAACATTCAATATCGGATTCCCCATGCTGGTGCTTCCCCCGGCAACGGAATATACCCCCAGCACTTTTCTGATACTTTCTTCAAGGTAGGAATAATCTTCATTCCCTATTATAGGAACATGTGACCTGGCAATACTGGTAAATCCGTAAAGTCCGATTTTTACCTGTCCCAGCTCTTCCATCCTCTCTACTATGTCCAGAAGAATCGGTTTTGCCCTGTCCATCCTGGTAGAAGCATACGGTTCGGGTTGCGCCGCCATACTGCCGCTGACATCGACGAGCATAATTATTTCACCGCTCTTCTGTTCAACCGGCGGAGCGGTATATGCCACCTTTGGTAAAGCCAGCGCAAATACCAGCAATGCCATCAGCACGCCGGCTAATATATATTTCTCCAATTGCTTCTTCCACAGGTTGTTAAAAACCGAAGGAAATATGGCAACTACTTTTCTTTTTCTCCTCCACCCCCAAACACCCAACACAAAGAGAAACGCAGGCAGCGCCAATAACAACCATAATAAATCAGGGTTCTCAAAAATCATTAGTCGCCTCTTTCAAAAGCCCGATTAATATCCCTTATAGATAACGCCTGAAGAATAACCCGACAAACCTCCCAGCGAACCGACCGCGGTTTCAGTTACAGGAATTCCGCCGACCGGTTCCAATATGGACTGTACTTTTTCCAGAAGCTCTAAATTATATTTGGCCGCTTCGTTATTGGGGTCGAGCCTGATGGCTTCTGCCAGTTTAGCGATTGCCTCTTTAATAACAAACAGCGGTGTGCTCCCATCAAGAATTTTTAAACCCTCGAACCCCATGATAGTCCCCGTGTTATATTGAGCTAAAGCACCCAGATTTGCATCATCAGTCTCCGAATATGCCTGTTGTAAATAGGCTACTGCTCTAATAACAGCCTGTTCTTCTGGACGGTCGCCGTCCGTAGGCAATACCTGGTCGCCGGCACTATATGCCTCCATACCCGCATTAAACAGGCTGACATCGGTCTTATTTGCCCAATAAGAATGGGAGTTAAAATAGACACCGATACCGACCATTACAACGGCAACCACTATTAACAAAAGGCTTATCCATGCCTTTTTTACAAAGGAAACCATTTTACTTGTTAAATTGTTCTCTTTCTTCATCGCCGTCTTCATTTTTCCTTCCTCCATTATGGTATTTTGCGGAAACCGGTTTCACCGAGAACAAGGCAAAGCCCTAATAGTCCCAGCGCCGGCATAATAAAATAGGGTATTAAACTTTCTTTTAATTTATTCACATCTTCCCTGATTAACGACATTTGCATTGTCATAATATCCTGGCAAATTTCATTAATACCTTCCCTATCATTCATGGCGACTATATATAAATCGCTTGCCTGTGAAATATCGATTCCTCCGCTTCTGCCGATGCCACCACCCGATGCCGCAATTCTGGCTACGGTTGCGGCGTCAAACGGGGTAATCATATAAGTTCTGATGCCTTCCAGTTTCATTTTATTTATTTCTGAAATAATTTTCTGCCACTCCTGAGCGCTGGTATCCATGTCGCTGATAAGGATGACGGCTCCTTCGCCGTCGATATGTTTCGTCATAAAATCATGGGCCACTAACATGGCGCCGCTAATTTGCGTCCCCGTGGAAATTTGCAGAATTTCCTTGATGTTATCGAGAGAGTCATAAAACAGTTCATCTTTATTTGCAAAATATCTGGCGATATATTTGTCAGCGGAAAACATTAAAAGCCCGAAATTGATATCGCCTCTTAAAGCAGTCAAACTGTTGAATATCTGATAGCTATAACCGAACGGCGTATCAAAACTATAGCCGATGCCCATACTGCCGGAAATATCGACCACAAGCATTACCGGATATCCGTAAACATTGGTTACCGTCTTTGTGGTAACCTGGGGCCCCGAAAGCACGCCTGCCATCAAAACTGTGATGATAACCACCGGCAGCGACATTATCCAGTATCTTTTACTGTTAAATTCGACCTTGTCTTTCCAGTATTGAAGGTCAAATGCCAGCCCTCTCTTTCTTCTTATCCACGGCAAGAAAATGAGCAACAGCATCACCCCGCCGGCAATCCAGAAAGGAACCGGAGTGGTAAATGTACAGGCTTTAATAAACTCGACTAAACCGTCCATTCCTCCATGTCCTCTTCATAGTAATATCTCAATACTTCTTCAAGTTGTTTTGCAGCTTCTTTAACTTCCTGCTGTGTTATATCCTCGTTTTCATACGATTTTGCGCATTTTTCGAACAGAGAGATAACCGTGGGTTTTATTTCGCACGGCACCTGTTCGAGGTCGAGCTCCTGCAGCAAACCGATTCTTTCCTCAGGTGAAAGAACAATTCTCTGTATATAATCCATCTGATGGAGCAGTCTTGACGTTTTGGCGCCGCTGTCCAGATTTTTACGAAGAGAGCCGTATGTTTCGCGCAGTAGCTCACTCATATGCCTGCCTCTTTGCAGTCTTTCATCTTCTTTCCACTGCGGAATTACACGGGTAACCAGATTGACAACCAGGAAGACGAGTAAAAGCCCTCCGGCAATCCATAGAATCCATGAGGAAGTATTCACACCTGTTTTCTTTATATTGCCTTCCACAGGTTGCAGGGAATATGTCCCGGCATTCAATCCGCTGATTATAACCGCCCCGCTTGATGGCAATCTGGGAGCGACATAGACAGATTCCGGCATAGCCGGGGTTTCCGCATACCCGTTTGTAGATTTAAGCTTGTATTTCACTACTATTGACGGAAAATCATATATACGCTCAACATTTCCGTTGACAAATTGAACCAGGTACAAGCGCTGGTATACTCTTGTCTGGGAATCCAGTTTAAAAGTTCTTTCAGTGATACTTTTTACTTCGAAGGGGTTCAGGTTCACATTTTCATCGAGGGTAACCTTATCGATACCGGATACGAAATCGGTATTGTAAACTACCTCTACTACATAGTAAAAAGCGTCACCTTTTTGGACGCCCTGTTTCTCAGGCCAGGCGCTGGCTAAAATATTTTTCCCCTGCGGCAGGGGCTCCGCCCTCGTTTGAATGGAAGATACGCTGTTCGCATCTGGTAAAATCAATACCAGAACGATAACAGCCACTGCGACCAAACCCGCAATAATCCAGAACAGTTTTTTCTTTATCATGATACACTCCCTTTTTGTGTCGGTGTTTTTATACTCTTATTCTTTTCCTGCCTTCAAAAAAGCTGGAAAGAACCCGGTAACAATCATCTATTGACGGGGAATCGAGCACAACATGGTCGATTCCCACTTCTTTAAAATGCCATTCAAGATGCTGAAGATGCATGGCACTGGCTTTTTGCATTGTCTTCAATTTTTCCGGCGTTAGATATATTTCCTTGCCTTTGCTGCCTTCGCTGTCCCTTACAGTGATGTTTATAGTTCCTTTTAAAGAAACATCCTTTTCAATGGGGTCTCTGATAACGATCGGAATGAAATCGAACTTTTTAGCTACCGGCCTTAACAAATCGCTGAAATCCCCTTCGAATACCGGGTCTTTAAAGTCCGAGATGAAGAATATTATGTTTTGTTTATTGACATGTTCAAAAATGTAAGAGAAAACCTTGGGGATATCTGCCCCAACAGAAACCCCTTTATAATCTTCATCGATAACCGTATTCATTATTTTTATACAGCATTCTTCTCCGAATTTAGCCGGCAGAAAACATCTTATGTCTTTATCGAACGCACATAACCCTATCGGACTGTAAACGTTGCAGGCGGAAAAGCCGATTAAACCGATAGCGATATCGCGGATATCCGGTTTCGAGGAAAAGAACATATCCTTAAAACGTCGCATCGAGCCCGACATATCAGCCAGGATATACATCTTCATCTGGCGCCCTACCGCACGCAGAACAACTTCTTCATCCCCGGTTTGTATTAAAGTAAGCAAATCCAGGTCACGCAGATCGTCTCCCGGTTCGTACGGCTGGATATCGGCAAACTCGATGCCTTCTCCCTTATATATACTTTCCCACTCGCCGGAGAATATATTCGTCAGCTTCAAGCGTGTGGAGAGTTGTATCTTACTTTGCCGAAATCGTTTATATTCCTCTAGCCCCATCTTGTAATACCTTTTCCACCGCTGCAGCAATGACTTCTTTCGCTTTATTTACTTTTTCTCTGTCATTTGAGATATGCTGGAAGCCCAGCCTGTGATTTAATATCGGGAATGCCAGGGTGGCAATGTCCGAAAAATCAACATATTTTCTTCCCTTCAGGAAAGCCCTCGTTTTCGCGCCTCTTTCCAGGAACAGATATCCGCGTTCTCCTTCCGGCAGCAGATAGAAATCATCGGGATTAACCACCCCGCCCTCCGGCCTCAGATAGCGAATAACGCGAATGATATCCTTCCTTATCTCAGGGCTGACGATAATGTTCTTCCTGATGAATTCCCTGATTTCGAGTACTTCTTCCTTTGAAATAACCTTGTTTATGGTAGGGTCTTTTTCCTGATGCGAATCGGCAATGGTCAATTCTTCTTCTTCGCTGAGTGACTCCGAATAAATCTTCATCATAAACCTGTCCAGCTGCGCTGCACCAAGCATGAAGGTTCCTTCTACATCGACAGGATTTTCATTCGCCATAACGAAGAACGGTTCTTCGAGCGGATAACTGGTCTTGCCGATGGTAACCTGTCTTTCGCCCATGGCTTCGAGTAAGGCGGCACGCGTCTTTTCATGAGCACGGTTAATTTCATCTGCCAGAACAAGGTTGGAAAAAAGAGGACCGGTATGGAATTCCAGCGTTCTGTCCTGGTGCTGTTCTACGATTCTGACCATATCCATCGGTTTCAAATCCGGTGTGAATTGGATGCGGCTGAAAGTCGCTCCCGAAATGGTCTTGGAAAACGCATCCAGTGTGGCGGACTTTCCTTTTCCGACTTTTCCTTCAATCAGCAGATGCGGACTCAGTTTTCTTTCGGCGTGAGAATAGAAACAGATCATCAATGATTCAATCAGCCCCGAAAGCCCGATAATACGTTTTTGAATTTCTGCTTTTTGCTGCTCTATTTTATCTCTATATACTTCGAATTGGTTCTGGGATTCTTTCATTTAGCTTCCTCTCCTTTAAAAAGCTTTGCAATTTTATAAAAATGCGAAAACGCAAAATAATAAATTATAAATTGATATCCCCAGAATGGCTATTACTACGTAGAATTAAGTGAAGTTGGAAAATTCGACAATTTGAGATACTACCCGAACCCGACTTAACAAAACCCTGTAACATAGTCGAACAACTGGGTAAATATCAATAAAAGGAGTTACAATTTAATACTCTAGTACAATAAAATTCTTTTGTCAACATTCTTTCTGTACATATTTAATAAAGGCGAATCAAATATTTTTACAGTTTAATTATTGATTTAAAGAGCATCGTAGTTTATTATAATAAAAAGCGAATTCGATTATCCTCAGATATTCTTCCTAAAGGTGGTAACATGGAAGGAATAAAGATAAAGAAAGCTAAGAACATATCTCAGCAGGATGTATCTTCGATAACGGAAGATACACGGGAGAACTTGTCCGATTCCGTTGAAAATTACTCGAAAATTCCTTCTGATATCAAGGATAAGTGGTATAAATATATCATTCATAACGCCACCGAAGGCTTCTTCATTACAGATATGAATACAAGAATACTGGATGTGAACGACGCCTTTTGTAATATGTCGGGATACAGCCGTAAAGAGTTGCTTAATATGGGTTTATATGACCTCGATGTCAAGTATCTGAATTCACCCAACGGCAAACAGGAAATGATTGCTGTATTCAAAAACCTCATAGGCTTTGAAACAAAGCCCAACGAATTCTCAATGGTACAGCACCGTCGCAAAGACGGCAGAATCATCGATATTTCGGTCAGTTTGAAATATATGAACGTCATGGGAGGGGTATTCTTCCATTTCAACCGTGACGTTACCATGCAGAAGCAGTTATACCAGCAGCTAAAAGAATCCGAAGATATGTACCGTACCCTGGTAGAGCTTGGCGACCGCGTCGGTGAAGCCGTCGTCATGCTCCAGGATACGGAAAAAGTGGAGGCCTTGCAGACATTTGTCAGCGATGAGTGGTGCCGTATTACCGGTTATGACAGAGAAGAGTTGCTTAAAAAGTCTTTTTTCGACATCCTGCATCCGAAATACCTTAAAAACTCCATAGAAAGACACCGCAAGAAAATGGGCGGGTCTGTTATTCCGCATTATTTCGAGATGTATATCATAAACAAGAGCGGGGTTGAAGTACCCATCGAGCTCACCAGCGGTTATACCAATTATCATGGCAGCAGCGCTATTGTAGCCTATATTAAAGATATCACCGAACGCAAGATGATAGAGAAAGAACTGGAACAGTACAATATTAACCTGGAGCAACTGGTAAAAAAGAGAACTGCTGAACTGGAGAATATGAACAGGAGTTTAATATATTTTAATAACAACAGGACCAAATTCATCCAATCGGTCGTCCACGAACTGAAAACTCCGATAACCCCTATACAGGCAGCCTCGGAAATCCTGGTTGCCGAACTGCCGAAAGGCCCCCTCAGAGAGCTGGCTGTGCAAATTAATCAGGGAGCAAAAAACCTGGACAGAAGGGTAGATGAGCTGAGAGATATTGCTAAAAGCGAAAGAGGTATATTACAGGTAGAACTAAAACTGATAGATACCAACAGGGTCATCCGGGAAGCGGTAAAATATATGGCCATAGAAGCCAATAAAAAGAATGTAGCGTTGTCGCTGGAAATGCCGCAAAAACTGCCTAAAATAAAGGGGGACCGCGACCGCATTCACCAAGTCATTTTGAACCTTTTAAGCAACAGCATCAAATACACCCATGCAGGAGGGAAAATCAATGTGGCCGCCACGACAGGGGAGAATGAAATAATCGTGGCAGTACAGGATAGCGGATGCGGGCTGACAAAGACACAGATGGAACATCTTTTCGATATGACTCCTAAGCCGCACAACAAAGCCGACGGATTGGGGCTGGGCTTGATAATCTCAAAAAATATAATAGAGCGTCACGGGGGCAGTATATTCGTTCAAAGTAAAAGGAATAGAGGCAGCACTTTTACATTCACGATCCCGATACCACAAAAAGAGGGTTAGAGATGAAAGTATTAATAATTGAAGACGATAAAACTATTGCGGAGACTTTTACGCTGGCATGCAAAATTCGCTGGCCGGAACTGAACGTCGTTCACACCACGAAAGGGGAGGAGGGTATCTTGCTGGCAGAAACCGAAGCGCCGGATGCCATCGTGCTTGACCTGGGGCTCCCCGATATCGACGGTTTGACCGTTTTGAAAGAAATACGCAGTTTTTCGGATGTGCCTATAATGATTTCCACTGTAAGGTCTGGTGAAATAGATATTATCAAGGCTCATGAAAGCGGCGCCGATACATATGTGGTAAAACCCTACAGCCAGCTGGAGTTCCTCGCCCGTTTAAAAGCCCTTTTCAGAAAAAGCAAGAAAATCGATGAATACGAGCCGATTACCAGAGGTGACCTGCGGTTTGCTCCCTCGATGAGCAAACTGGTTTATAACGACAGGGAAATCGACCTTACCAGAACCGAAGGACTGATACTCTATGAACTTATGAAAAACGAGGATATCGTTTTAACCAGCACCCATCTGGCGGAAAAAATCTGGGGCGATTACTATAACAGCTCGGATGAAAACATCAGAAGTTATATCCTGAGATTGCGCCGTAAAATCGAGGATGACCCGCGTCATCCCAAATTAATCAAGACCAAAGTAGGACAGGGTTATTATTTCACCAACACCGACACGGTAATTTAAAAGCCTGCATACAATATATATATGAAAGCTTATATGAAAGCTTGATCGGCATCGCCGGCTTGGCGGTCTGATTATATTCAGCAGGGATTCAGCTTATCGTCACTGCCACATCCGGAGCGGCTGATTTCCGGTTCATTCATCGTAAATACCCTCTTCGAGTATGCCATTTTTTCTGTTATATCGGTCATAGTTGCCAGCAAATAACACATACTGCTTAGCGGCTGCATTTCAATACCGTTTGCCCCAATTGTTTATACCGTTTTTTCACATCTTTTTCACATTAAACATTATATTTTTCAATTTTGCTTAGAACGTTTCCATTTTCTATTAATACGATATCTGTAGTATAGAGTAGCATTTTTCATTTATATCTAATCAGTTATATGAAAATATTTGTTGCAGATACCGATAATGAGACTATCGAAAATGTATATTCCCTGTTAAGCTCGCTCAAGCCCGATTGGCAGATATCGGCAAGTAACTCGGGAAAACAGTGTTTAAGTTTGTTAAAAGAGAGCGGTTGCCCGGATGCGATTCTGCTGGGCATGCTGTTGTGTGATATGCCCGGTTTGGATTTGATAAAGCAAATACGTGACGACTCCGATGTACCTATCATGGTTTTGTCGCATGAAAGGGATGTTAGAAATATGGTAGCGGCTTTTGATGCCGGCGCTAGCGATTATGTTATTCAGCCTTTTAACGACCAGATATTCATCGCCCGCCTGAAAGCTTTGATAAGAAGAAGGGAATGGGATACACAGGCAAAAAAAGCAAGAGCGGTAAATTCCACCTGACGGTTATCCGGGATAGCGCTCTTTATGCGCAGGGTTATGATATCCGGTTCGAACATTAACATTATTAAATACCGCTTTCTCCAGGTTTTTTTAAGTTCGATATTACCTGTGATTTGTACGGAAGATAAATACAGACTAATAAGGGAAACGGAGGTGATGCCTATTCAGCAATTTATTATTACATAGTAGTAATCAATAAAAGGAGAAGGAATTGAAAGAAGAAAAAGAAAAGTTACCTGTAGATGAAACCAAACAAACCGGCGAAGTAACGAGGAGAGACTTCCTTGTAGGCGCCGGAACCGTAGTTGTCGGCGGCGCAATCGGCGCCGGACTGCTCTCCAGCTGCAAGGGTGGTGAGACGGTTACTACCACAGTAACCAGCACCAAGACAGTACCGACAACCGTAACGGCGGCAGCTACCACAATTACAAACACCGTTACTTCCACGGTAGGTGGAACAGGCGCAATTACAGTAACCAGCACCAAGACAGTTACTGACCCCGGCACCGGCGGTGACGTTTTACCGGCATTCGAACCGGAAGAAACAAATCTTAAGGTCGGATGTTCCGACGGCAGAGCCCTTTCGGCTGTTGATGTAAAGCATGGAAAAATCATCAGAATTCGACCCCATCACTGGGATTGGAAATACACTGTCGATGAACTGAAACCGGGCAAAATGGTAGCCAGGGGCAAGACCTTCAACTTCACCATGAAGAGTCTGCAGAGCCACTATTTTGCTTGCTACAAAAAGAGAGTCTACTCGCCCAACAGGATTATGTATCCGTTAAAGAGAGTCGACTGGGAGCCGGGTGGCGGCGATGTCAGCAGATACAATCCGCAGAACCGTGCCAAGAGCAAATTCAAGAGGGTTTCATGGGATTACGCGTTAAACACGGTAGTCAGCGAAATCCAGAGAATGAACAGCCAATATACACCCTGGGCTATTCTGACCTGTCAGGATATCCACGGTGAAACCAAGCAGATTCACGGCGGTTTCAACGGACATGGCTGCGGCAACCGTCTTCTGCGCCAGAACTTCGGCGGTTACACCCAGCAGATGAGAAACCCGGACAGCTGGGAAGGCTGGTACTGGGGCGCAAAGCACTTCTGGGGCGACGGCTGGATGGGTCAGTGCAAACAGGTCGGTCCTCTGTATTCCGATATCGCCAGAAATACCGAAATGAACATCCTTTGGGGACATGACCCCTGCACCCAGACCACCTGCTACTTCGGCGCTTTCCCCGGTCTTCTGTATTACTGGTTCCAGGATTGCGGCGTCTTTTTGCTGCACATCTCGCCGGACCTGAACTTCACCGGACAGCCGTTCAACCGCTTCGGCAAGGGCAAATGGATTCCCGTTATAGCCAACACGGACGATGCCCTTAACCTGGCGGTTGCCTATGTATGGTTTACCGAAAACACTTTCGACCAGGCTTATTGTGAAACCCATACCGTCGGTTGGGAACAGTACAGAGACTATGTCCTTGGCAATGCAGCCGGCGACCCAATCGGTCCGAAAACTCCGGAATGGGCTTCCGAGATCTGCGGTGTTGCACCCTGGACGATTAAAGCGCTGGCAAGAGAATGGGCCAGCAAGGCAACCTGCACCTCACACCGCGAAGGCGGACCGATGAGAGGTCCTTATGCCGCTGAGCATGCCAGGTTCGAAGCCTACAACATGGGACTTCAGGGGCTTGGCAAACCGGGTCATCATTCATATGCTACCCCGCACAACTCACCGAGATGGACCAAGAGATTCACCTCGTCTGCCGTAAACTTCTCTGGCGGTTTCCGCTTTGCCGGTTGGCCCGGAGCCGAAGACGACCAGATCAGGCAGCACATTTCAAGGTGTATGGTTCATGTAGCCATCCTGAACGGTACTCCCGACCATCCCGTCAGCTGGTATGGAACCTCCCTGCTGGCTGCTCCGGTCGAAGACCAGTTCGAGAGATACTATTATCCTATTCCCGCAGACCAGGGCGGTTCGATTATACACATGATATGGACCGACTCACCCTGCAACACGGGCTGCTGGAACCACGGCTTTTTAACCATCCATGCCTGGAGACAGCCGCAAATCGAAACAGTCGTCGGACAGCACATCTGGCTTGAGAACGACATGCTGTTATGCGACATCATTCTTCCGGTCTGCACCAAGTTCGAAAACGAAGATATGCGCGGCGTCAACGATGAGTTCTCGTTCTCCTTCCTGGTTTACGAGAAACCGGCTATCCCGCACGTCGGCGAAACCATGAGCGATATGCAAATCGTTGCCGAAATGGCCGACATACTGGGAACCAAGGCCGAGTTCATGAACAACAGGTTGACCGTTGCCGAATGGCTCGAATACGGTTTCAGTGTTTCGGGCGCTCAGGACCTGATGACCTTCGAACAGTGGAAGGACAAGCAGTATGTTACGGCGCCTGCCGCAGACGACTGGCAGGAAGACAAAGCCGGGCTTATCGACTTCTACAACGACCCGACCAGCGACCCCATCAGGCTGCCTTCCGGCAAACTGGAATTCTATTCGGCAAGGCTTGCCGAGCATTTCCCCGATGATGTGGAAAGAAATCCGGTTGCCAGGTATGTTGTCGGCGGTCCGGGCGGAAGCGGAGTCGGCGCTGATATCGTCGGCTGGACTCATGACGAAAGCCTCTACGGCGAGAAATGCCAGACCTATCCGCTGGTTATTCAGAACAACCATCCGAGATGGAGATTCCATGTACAGTTCGACGATGTATCATGGTTCAGGGAAATCGATACCGGCAAGATGACCGGCTACGACGGCTACCAGTACGAATCGATCTGGCTGAATCCCGAAGATGCCGAGCCCAGGGGCATCAAGCACAAGGATATCTGCAAGGTATACAACGACAGGGGTATCGTACTTGTTATCGCCTATATTACCCAAAAGCAGATGGTCGGTTCCGTCAGGGTCGACCATGGTGCCAGGATCGACCCGATAGCCACAGGCGAAGACGGCATGTGGATCGACAGAGGCGGTGGTATCAACCTTATCACCCCGACCAACCCCATCTCCAAGAACTGCACCGGGCACACTGTCAGCGGCTACCTGGTTGAAGTTGCCAAACTCGAACCGAATGAAATGGAAGAATGGCGCCAGAAATATCCTGCCGCATTCGCCAGAGATTATGACCCGGCTTACGGTCCGCTCTTCAGCGGCTGGGTAGAGAAGGAGGAGGCTTAATTAAATGAAAGCTTTTCGTATAAATGTAGACAGATGTTTTGGGTGCTATAGCTGCCAGGTCGGCTGCAAAGACGAGCATGTTTCCAACGACTGGATGCCCTATGCCAGGCCGCAACCTGAATGGGGACAGTTCTGGGGTAAACTGGTAGACTACGAACGCGGTACCGTCGGCCCCAAGGTACCCGGCGGCACCAAGGCAAGACAGTCTTCCGTTGTCCGCACGGACTATGTATTCGTACCCTGCCAGCACTGCGTCAGTGCTCCCTGCATTCCCGCCTGCCCGCAGCAGGCCATTTCCACCAGGAGCGATGGCATAGTCTGGCTCGACCCGAATAAATGCAGCGGCTGCTACCTGTGCGTCGATGCCTGCCCGTACGGCAAGATCTATTACAACAGGGCTATCTCACAGGCGCAGAAATGTACCGGTTGCGCCCACCTGTTGGACAGGTCGGGCTGGACCTATGGTCCCAGATGTGCCGACAACTGCCCGACCGAAGCCATCCTGTTCGGCGAGGAATCATCGCTGGACCTGGCCGGTACCGAAACCTATATGCCCGAGTACGGTTTAACCACCAGGGTCAAATACCTGAGTCTCCCCAAGAGATTCATTGCCGGAACGGTTTACGACCCGTCCACCAAAGAAGTGGTCGTCGGCGCCACCTGCACCCTCAGCGGTGCCGGAACCGGCAGCATGACCACCAACGGCTGGGGTGATTTCTGGTTCGATAAACTGGGCAAAGGCACTTTCACTGTAACCATATCTGCCGGTGGCAAAACAGTCACCAAATCGAATATCAGCACAGTAAATGCCGATGTCAACCTCGGAGATGTAGCGCTAACGTAAGAGTTTAGTGTTATAAGGCAAAATTTGCTATCATAGGGGGTGTGGGGGAAATAATCTACTCCCGCCCCCTATGATGGTATATAAGTAGATAAAACAAAGGAAGGAAATTTTTAAAAATATGAACACAGCGAGAATCTGGATTTTTCGTGCTTTGGTTCTTATCGGCCTCGGAACGTTCGTTTATTCATTTTTCCAGCCTTGGTGGATTGCGGAAACTAAATCCGCAGTAGCGGGCAACCATAATGTAATAATCCATCCCTACGGTCTTGACGGCGGCGGTCTTGAAGGTTATTTCGCATTATTGCCCGGCGGCGGCGTTGAAGTTGCCGTACCGCAGTTTCTTATAATTGTAATCTGGATATTCTTCGGCGCAGCTATAGCGGCATTATTACTGGGCATGATTTTTAACAAAGCGTCTATCCCCTTATTCGGCAAGAGATTGAACATCTCCAGGTGGGCGGTAGGATTGGTAGGACTGGTTTATATCGTTGTTTGCGTCGCAGCGGTGTTATTTGCCATGCCTAAAATAGCCTTATTGCATATCCCGTTTACCGGAACTGCTTTTGTGTACGTCGGATCCTTCGGCATGTGGAGTATCGAGCTCGATGTAACCGCATATATTCCCTTTGGTTACTGGCTGGCAATCGGAACTGGTGTTTACCTGGTTGTGCTGGCTTTTCTGCGCAATAAAATCATAGGTAAATCTGCAGAATAGTTTAATCGGAATAAAAGATTAGAGTTCCGGTGTATTGACAGAAGCGAAGGGGGATGTCCCTTTGCTTAAGCTTCGATGTATAAAGAAATACCGTAGAGAGAAGCGCGATGAGTAATGGAATATGATGCCATACTGATACATCCGCCGGCGATATATGATTTTCGCAAGAAAATAATATTTCCGGGGCCGATAGCATACACGGTAAGCGAAAGCACGGACGAGTTCATGATACCGCCGGTTGGCATGCTGAGCATAGCGGAATATTTAGACCGGCACGGTTACCGGGTAAAAGTAGATAACTTAAGCGAACGGATGGTAACCGATAGCGGGTTTGATGCAGAGCAGCATATAAAGGGGCTGTCGGCGAAGGTAATCGGCATAGGATTGCACTGGTGTGTACACTCGCAGGGTGCCATCGAGCTGGCGCGGGCATGCAAAGCTGCGCATCCGCAAGCGATGGTGGTACTGGGCGGGCTGACATCGACCGTATTCAGTGAAGAGATAATCGGCAAGTATGGTTTTATAGATGCGGTAATCCGGGGAGAAGCCGAGAAACCCTTTCTCGAGCTTATGAAAGGGTTAGAGCAAGATGATAAACTTGATGAAGTACCTAACCTTACCTTCCGTGATAGTGAAGGTAAGGTTAGGGTTAACCCGATGATGGCGCCCTCGGAGACACTGGACGAATACGACTATACGCGGCTGGATTTAATCGAGCCGCAGAAGATTATTTACCGTAATGATAGAGGCGGAAGCTGGTTTATTCCTGTTTGCCGCGGCTGCTCGTATAACTGTGCCACCTGCGGGGGTTCGCGCTACAGCTATAAGACCTATCTTTCGCGGGAGAAGCCGGCCTTTCGCAGCCCGGAGAAGATAGCGGAAGATATCGAGAAACTGGCAAAGCAGGGGATCAAGAGCATTTTCCTGTTCCAGGACCCGCGCATGGGGGGAAAAGAATACTGGACGAAGCTGTTTGCGGCGCTGCGCAGCAAGAAGCACACGGCGGTAAACATAGCGATGGAGCTGTTCGGTCCGGCAGATGAAGAATACATCAGGCAGATGTCGAATACCGGTTTGCCGATAGTGCTTTCGATATCGCCGGAATCGTGTTGTGACGGAATCAGAAAAGCGCAGGGGCGCAAGTATGGCAATGAAGAGCTGTTCAGGACTTTGAGGTTATGCAAGAAATACAACATCCCGATCGGGGTGTTCTCGATGATAGCATTAGGGGATGATACGCCGAAGACGGTAAAAGACACCTGGAAGATCTGGGAGCAGATTTGCCTTATCAACCGGGAGGGCAGCGGCAAATCGCCGGTGCACCATGCCTTCGGGCCGATGATACTTTTAGACCCCGGGTCGCCGGCCTTCGATTATCCGGAAAACTACGGATACCGTTTAAAATTCAACAATCTCGAGGAATATATTAACGGGATGTCGCTGATGTCGTGGCACCAGTGGATATCCTATGAAACGAAGTATTTAAACCGGGAAACAATCGCAAAACTGATCATGGATTCGATAGAATACTCGATCGAACTGAGAGAGAAATTCGGGTTATTCAGCGGACATGACGCCAGCGCGCGCAAGCTGCGTTTCGTAACCATTAACAAGATGGTAATGGATGTAGTAAACCAGGTAATGGAGATAGAAGACGAGGCAGAGCGCTTTGAGACCGTCAGCGCTTTCAAGAAAGAACTGGATGAGGCGTTAAGCCGAATGGTTCCCGTAGCGGATGACATGTAAGCGGGGAATCGTATAAACTAAAGAAGAAAGATAGCGGGGATTTCGTGTTCCCGATGAGATATTGGAGAAGGGTTGCGTTAGCGCATGAACTATGATGTGGTATTGATACATCCGCCGGCGGTATATGATTTCAGGAAGCAGCCCCTTTTCCCCGGGCCGCTGGGACCGTCGGTAGAGAAGATACAGTTTATCAAGGTGCCGATTGGCATGATCTGCATTGCCAACTACCTTGACAGAAACGGGCTAAAGGTTATCATCGATAATATCGCCGACCGCATGGTGGCCGGCCGTGAATTCGATGTAGAAAAGCACATAAAGAATCTGGCATCGGAAATCTATGCCATCGACCTGCACTGGCATCATCATGCCCAGGGGGCAATCGAGATAGCGCGGCTGTGCAAGAGACTGCACCCTGATTCGCTGGTGGTGCTGGGCGGATTGACGGCCACCTTTTTTCACGAAGAGATTATTGAAAAATACGATTTTATAGATGCGGTAATCAGGGGGGAGGGGGAGAAAGCGCTTTTAGAGTTTGCCAATGAGTTTAAGAGAACCGGCAAAGTTCCGCAGACACCCAACGTCACCTGCCGCACGGAAGCGGGCGATATCTGCGTTATGCCGCTTGCGGAAGGCAGCCGTGACCTGGACGAATACGAGTATACGCGCTTCGATTTAATCGAACCGAAGACCTCTATTTTCAATCACGGTGGAGAGACCTACGGCAACCTGGTAACCTGCCGCGGCTGCATCTACAACTGTGTTACCTGCGGCGGTTCGTCCTATAACTATCGCAAGTATTTCGGCATGAACAAACCGGCAGTCAGGAGCCCGCAAAAGATTGTGGAAGATATCAAGAGCTTCAATGCGCAGGGGATAACGCTGATAAATCTCTACCAGGATGCGCGCATGGGAGGAGAGATTTATTGGAGAGAGCTGTTTGCAGCGCTGCGGGAGGAGCGGGATAACCTGAAGATAGACCGCCTGTCGCTGGACATCTTTGCGCCGGTAGACGAAGAATTTGCCCGGGTAGTGTCCAGCATCGGGAAACCGGTAATGCTCTATATGACTCCCGAATCGGGGGATGCCGGAGTGAGAAAGATACAGGGGAGATGCTACTCGAACGAAGAGATAATAAATACGGTCAAGGTATGCCAGAAATACCATATTCCGCTCACCTTCTTTTTCTCGGTGGGCTTATCCGGTGAAAACCGCGAGACATTTAAAGCGACGCAAGAACTCTGGGACAGGCTGTGCATACTGGACCAGATCGGCATTGCCAGGCACAGTTACGGCAGCCTGGCCGGATGTATGGGAGGTCCGATTGTCGGGCCGATTATCCTGGAACCGGGTTCCGCCGCCTTCGACGACCCCGGCAAATACGGCTACAAGCTGCTTTTTGCCAACCTGGAAGAATATATCGATGCGCTCTCGCAGCCATCGTGGCACCAGTGGCTGAATCACGAAACGGAGGCGTTGAGCCGCGATGGGCTGGTAGAATTGATTCTGGAATCTGTGTTATATTCGATTAGCGAAAGAGAGAAGTACGGAGCCTACGACCAACGTCAGGCATACGAGAAGCAAACCGAGGTCAATACGGACAGGATAGCGGTGGGGGAAGTGGATAAAATAATGAATATAGCCGATGAAGCCGAAAGGCGTTCTAAATTAAAGGCGCTCAGGGAAACCGTTGATTCCTATCTGCGTTCCCGCAGCGCCGGGAGAGTTTAAAACGGCTTTAAGATAGTAATAAAATAACAAACGGAGGTATTGAGAAATGGCACACGAACACGAATGTGGAGACCAGCATAGCTGCGGTAGTGGAACTCCGGTAACAGCCCGGGACAAATTTATTACCGATGTTATAGAAGAGAATGACGGGCCGGGCGTTCTGCCGGAGCCTATGGTTTACGGAAACGACATGGTAGCTATCACAAAACACAAGCTCGAAGAGATGCAGGTATACAATTGCATGTACAAAATCTGTGTCGATTTTGCCATCAGGAACGTTTCCGACAAAACGATTTCCACCCTTGTCTTCGAGGCTAAGTTCTACAACGAAAAGGGTAAAGAAATGGATACGGTCCTGCACAAAGAGATCGAATTCCAACCCGGCGTGAGCAGGGGAATAATCATCCCTTCCAAAAATGTTATCATCCCCGGCGTCGTAAAGAGCTATGAGGTCAGGATCATCAAGATGACGACAACGGAAACGGAGAAGGTACAGCTCCGCAACCAGGATATGAAGATCAACCCGATGACGGGCGAGGCGGAATTAAGAGGTATGGTGAAAAATATAACCGAAGCCAAAACCGACGCCGTCCTGCTGATAACCTTCGGCAACTTTAAAAAAGAGGTTATCGGGGAAAAAGTGATTATCATCAGGGATATCGACCCGCAACAGATGAAAAAATTTCAATTTAAATACAAGCCGTATGGCGGTGAAATGGTAGACAGCTTCGGGGTAGTTATTGTCAGCGATATCGCAGAAATGACAGAGGAAGCCAAATAAGGCAGCGCAGTATAACGCTGCAACATTATTCATAAATGATGAATTTTAATCTGGTAAGAGGAAGAAATGAAAGTAAAATTTGACAGGACGGAGAACCGCACGGCTTATATAACAGTAGAACCCGAGCCTGCAGACCTGGAGAAGTATCTCGAGAAGGTCTATAAGCGCATGGCTAAGAAGGCGAATATTCCGGATTACCTCGAAGAAAATGCGCCGCATGATGTTCTGGAAAAGCATATCGATAGAGAACAGGCGCTGGGAGATGCCATCAGGGAGCTGGCATATGAGGACTCTTCCGGAATTATCAAAGACCTTAATATCGAAAACTGGCTGCAGCCGATGATAACGATCCTCCAGTTCGAACCGCCTAAATACGAAATAGCAGCGGCCTTGAGACCGATAGTGGAAATCGCGGATTATCGCAGCCTGAGGGTGGAACCCGAACCGCTGGAAGTAACCGATGCCGAGGTCGACGCCATTTTGGAGAAGAACCGCGTTCAAATCGGAACGCTCATCCCGGTAGAGCGGCCGGTTAAAAGCGGAGACCTGCTCATCATCGATATCGAAGGCAAGGTATCCGGAAAACCTTTCTTAAGTAAAAAGAACTCCAAGTTCTATGTGGATGAAAACTTCGTGCCTGAAATGCCGGGGTTGTCGGAAAAGCTGGTCGGGGCTGTGAAAGAGGAGGAATTCAGCTTTAAATTGACACTGCCCGGAGATTACTCCGACAAACTGCTGGCGGGCAGGGAAGCCGATTTCAGCGTAAAAGTACACGATGTGCGCGAGCTGCTGCTGGACGAAATTAACGATGACTTTGCCAGAAAAGTGGCACCCGGTGTCACTTCTCTGGAGGAACTGAAAAAGCGTATCCGTTACAACATGATGAAGGAAAAAGAGATTAACGCCGATACGAAATTCAAGGAGAAGATCGTCGCCGAGTTGATATCAAAAAGCCACCTCGAGTACCCGACCATGATGATCGACCTCCAGGCCAAGCAGATTATGGAAGATTATAAACAGCAATTGAAAACTTCCGCCAAGAACGAAAAAGAGTACCAGGAGCAGCTGAACCTGATAACGGAAGAACAGCTTAAGAAAGGCTCTGCGGAACTGGCTAAAAAAAGAGTGTTATGGACCCTGGTGCTGGATGAGGTGGCTAAAGCCGAGGACATCACCGTCAGCGAAGAGGAGGTCGCCGCCGAAGTGGACGAAATGACTGCCGATATTGCGGAGGAAATCAAACAGAAAGAGGCGCGCCGAAGACTGCATAGCTATGAGCGCGAGAATGTTATCGACCTCATCAAGGTCAGAAAAACCGTTAACAGGCTGGCTGAAATCGTTACCGGTAAACAGCAATCCGAACCGGCTCAGTAAACAGACGCAATTTCTAAACTATCAGGGTGAGAAGTTTTATACCCTTCTCACCCTTTTGTGTTTTCAGGATTTAATATGTCTTTACGCTATTATGGCAAATATCGATTGCATAATCGCAAAGCAAATGAAAAATTTTTGCTTATCCTAACAATGGTGGGCGATACTGGATTTGAACCAGTGACCTCTTGCGTGTGAAGCAAGCGCTCTAACCACTGAGCTAATCGCCCCATTTTACAAAGCTATTTTAACCCAAAAAATCAGCTTTGTAAAATGGGTGCGCTTGTTTCGTCGAATTTTGATTCCGACATCAATGCTTTAATTAATTGGTTATAAGCTGTGTGTATCGTCCGATGGTAAAAGCAAGAATTCAATAAAGATTGTCGTTAATAGTGTAAATTATTTTTCTGAATTTTTAAAATATTCAAAACATATTAATATTAAAATAACCGATATTGATCATCGTTATATACGGGAGTTTATCTTTTATCTGAAACAGAAAAGATGTTTCGAAAATCATCGTTTGAACCGTGTTCAAGATAGAGGGCTTTCGTAACAAACAATAAATTGTTATCTGCGTAGCCTAAGGATCTTTTTTCCTAGCTTGTATCCGAGGATATTATTGATAATAATCCGTTCGACAGGATAAAGATACCAAGACCAACTAAGAAGGTTATTACAACCTTCCCTGATGTACAAATACAGGGTTTACTTAATGTAATAAATAAGGGATCATCTGAAGGATATAGAAACATGACAATAATTATGACATTGTTGGATACAGCCATGAGAATATCGGAGTTGTGTACAATAAAATTGGAAGATGTCCAGCTAGATGAAGGGATGATAAAAATATCAGGGAAAGGCAATAAGGAGCGTTTCGTTCCTATGGGAAGACAGATTCAGTGGTTACTTTTGCAATACATAAATCGCTACCGCTCGAAACCCGCCAAATGCAATAATAATCTGCTATTTATTACAGAATAGGGAAACGCAAAAAATACAGAACCAAAGAGAACATTCGGTATTATTTGAATTCTGACTGATATAGATAGTTAAGCAAAAAGGGTTGGGGGAAGTAATTTCTCCAACCTTTTTTTGTTTTCATATTTCACTAAACAAGCAAAGGTTCAACGATGCCCGATGATGTCTCGTCTACTACAATTTAAATAATTATTCTTGCCTATATTTCGTTGCTATTTTATTTATTTCACCAACTCCGGTGATGATATCCTTCAATGCATCCGGAGTTATCGCCTGTTTAGCATCCACGAACGATTCTCTGGGATTGTAATGGGATTCGATCATTAATCCATTTGCCCCTGCTGCAATGGAGGCACAGCTCATATCGAAGATCAGGTCATTTCGTCCTGCAGCATGGCTGGGGTCAACGATAACAGGGAGATAAGTTTCCCTTTGTATTATCGGAATTGCTTCGAGGTCAAGGATATATCTTGCATAACTGTTACCTTTACTTACAGGCAGTATCCCTCGTTCACAGAGTATTATGTCCCTATTACCTTCGGCGGCTATATATTCAGCGTAGGATAAAAAATCCTCGATACTGGCACCGAAATGTCGTTTCAATAAAACGGGCTTACCAATCTTGCCGACCCTGCTCAGTAAATCCTGATTATACATATTTCTGGAACCTATTTGCAGAATATCAGCGTATTCAGCTATTAATTCTGCATGAGATTCCCCGCGCACCTCAGTTACTACAGGCATTCCATATTGATGCCCTGCATCACGCAGCCATTCAAGAGCTTTTCTTGCCTCGGATTCACCTTTTGAACCCAATCCCTGGAATGAATATACGGATGTTCTGGGTTTGAATATCCCTCCCCTTAAGATGTGCGCGCCTGCTGTCTGCACTTCCTTTGCGATACGGAATATTTGCTCTTTGCTTTCCACTGCGCAGGGTCCGGCGATTATTACCGGCTCGCTGCCACCGATTTGTGCATCTCTTACCTTTACAATACGCCTTGATGTAGCATTAAAATCACTGCCTATAAATCGATAGGATTTTTCCACAGGTATGGCTTCTTTGACACCGGGCATGAGTGCAAGATCGGCAAATGATATCCTTCTCTCATCCCCAATGATTCCTATGACAGTCCTGATTTCTCCCTGTGATACATCAACTTTAAGACCAAAGCTTATAACCTCATCGATGACGTCATTAATCTGCTCTATGGTGGCGGTCTTTTCCATTATAATCATATGCTATTACACTCAATAGTGAATTATGTCTATTAGACGCAGAACCTCATTAAGAATCATGTACTTGTGGGAATTTATCTTGAGCATCTATTTCTTTTTCTCCGGTATAAAGACCATATTCAACCAACTGTGCTGCGAGTGCATCACAATAGTTACATTTATTGCAGTTCTGTCCGCAGGAGGTAACTTTTTCGAAGAAGCCGTATTCTCCTAGCAGCTTATTGCTCAAGCATATACCATTCACCATCGAGTATTGCTCCAAACTACCTGCCAAAATATCCAGCAAATCTCCATCCCATTTTTCATCCATATATGCCTTTACGGCTCGTAAAATCTTACTCTCGGGAGAAGCTCTACCCACAATCTTAAAGGAATCGGTTATTTCGCCGTATTTCTGCATGTCCTCCGGTCTTATCCATCCTGATTTCAGAATCTGTGAAGGGTCACTACGAAATACTTCATTACAGTACTTAAAAAATACAGGTTTCTCTGAGGACAATTTTTTGGATATATGAGACATATAATTAATATGGAATTTTCTAAATGGACACATATAAAGACACCCTTCATTGACCATCAATTTAATTTTAAGATCAGTTACATCCTTAATTTCTTTAAGCAGTTCAAGATTATGGTTTATGCTGGGATCCGGCACAATAGCATCAGCCCCAAGATCGGCAAAAATTATAGCTCGATGAATAGAATTAATATCACTGAGTACCGAAGCATATATTTCTATATCTGGAAGGCGATTCTTGACTATGTTAATATATATAGGATTCGCTATAGTAACTGATTCCAAACCGTGTTCATTATGCAGCATCTCAATATATTCAACTTTTTTTTCCTGCACATCGCTGGTATACCAGTCTTCCCCCTCACAAGTCGCATTCATTAATAGATTAACCTTAAATCCCATGGAATGTATTCTCTTTACTATTAGCAGGAAGCTATCGGTATCCAGCTTACCCATTGCTCTACCTGAAGCAGAAAATTCCTGAGGGCCGGAGAGATAGACCTCGGTTATTTTATTACCGCCGCATTCATTCATCCTGCTATACTCTGCTAAAGTCTTAGCGTTCATATTATAAGGTACCGAAAACTGAAGATTTGCCATTAATATTTCCTCCTTTTATAGTCTACGGTGTATTGATTGCAATGTTAAATACCAGTAAAATCACACTATATCTTGTTTATTTACTTCTTTTCTGATAACAATGCTCTTTTTTTCACAGTCATGTTCAAAATCCATCTCCAATTCAGTAATATGTGTATAATTAAGATGGCGATTATAGCTATTGCTAACCAAGCATGAATGTCTACCCATATATTTCTCTGCAATCCCCAAAACGTACGACCTAAACCAATCAGCATATTTTCAAAATCCAGCGCACCGCGCGGTAATACTAACCAGATAATAAAACCGGAAAGACATTCTATTGTAAACAGAATTAGTAATAGTACGGTCACGGCGTATTGCTCCAAGGCTTTTACTTTGATAATACTTCCGCCAAGATGGTTTTTTATCCTTTTCGTTAAACTGATAATCCATTTCCAATGCAGAACAATATGCAGAATTATTATTCCCAAGAGAATAATCGATGCCCATGTATGTATATCTATCCATGTATACCTTGGCCAGTTCATTACGGTAATATAGTTGCCGGTAATGCCGTAACCGTCAGTATTACACCACATATAACCGGATGCGCTCCCCAGCTCACCGTGTGCTCCTTGTCCCATGGGAAGAATAAACCATAATATATAACTGGATACCAAGGTAACTAGGATAGACAACAGCGCTATTACATCCAGCAAGAAGTTAACATATCTTTTAATAATCTTTGCCATGTCAATTCCAAATTTTAAAAAAGCAAGGACATATATTTAATGGTTCATATCCAAATTAAACTGATACCAATGGTACCCTTAAATTTTCGTGAAATGAATCCAGAAAGCTTATATCCTTCTCTGATATATCGAAGTCGAATACGTCAATGTTTTCATGTATTTTATCTTCCCTGGATGATTTAGGTATAGTTACCAAACCTTTTTGTAAAGCCCAGCGGATAAGTATCTGGGCAGTGCTTTTACGAT
>JAQTUQ010000016.1 GCA_028707255.1 Dehalococcoidales bacterium | reverse complement strand
GCCCCACTATCCCCATAGAACCAAAGGCTGGTGTTATGGTAGAATCTTTTGCATCGAACCCATTAACCGTAACAGGATTCCACCTTAACATTACCCCTGTTCTGTCCTAACGATGGGGTCCAGCTAGAACAATATAAAACCCCCTTCGAAAAAACTGCAAAAAATATTTCTAATTCATATCTTAAGGGCATTTACAAAGATATAAAAACGGCATATGATTAATATTGTACGCAAATTAGATTTAACAAGACTACGGTTATTGCGTTGATGGATACCGTGGGGAGATTCTGTATTTTATTAAAAATGAAAGGATGGTGGGAATAAGTGGCGGGGATATAAGGCAATCTGTTAATGAATATGCATAAAGGGAATCATACTGAGATTGTCGATAATAGCCCGTGATTTAATTGGCACCTTCTTATAAAAAGGGATAGCATAATGTCCTTTTACATGTATTGTTTTGCCAGTAGCGCCATTACTTAACAAGTATACAATTTTTAAAATACGGTGTTTTGGTAATTCATAAAAATAAATAAAAATGAAAAGGAGTGAAGCAGGGTGGTAAGTAAAGAAAATGAAAAAAGGCTAACCGAACAAGTCGATACTCCTAAAATTATGCAGAAGCCGCTGCCGCAAATATTGGATGAAATGGATGACAATATTCGCGCTGCAGCAGCCGCGGCAAAGAGGGCTGAAGAAGCCGCGCGTTCTTCGAGAGAAGCAGCTACAGCCGCCACTCAGGCTTCGCTGGAAGCCGGGAAGAGAGCAGAAGAGGCTCGTAAGGCTGGAGAGAAAGCTGCCGGCGATGCTACCAGGGCAGCGGCAGAAGCGGCTGCGAAAGCAGAAAAAACTGCTAAAGATGCTATAACCGCAGCCGAGAAAGCAGCTGCGAAATCGGAGGAAGCAGATAAAAGTTCCAGGGATGCCGCTCAATCGGCAAAGTTAGCGGCCAGTGAAGCTGTTAAGAGGGCTGAGGAAGCTGGGGCAGCAGCTAAATTGGACGCTGCGGCGGCTGTTAAAGCAGCTCGGGAAGCCGCTTTAGAAGCATCGAGAAAGGCCGAAGAAGCCGCCAGACTTGCTAAAGAAGCGCAGGAAGAAGCCGCGAGAGCGGCTGCACTGGCAGCCGCTGATGCCGCCAAAAAGTCCGACGAGGCAGTTAAAAGAGCCGAAGCGGCGGCTGCGGCAGCCAGAGAAGCATCGGAATCCGCGATTCAAGCGGCGGCAGAGGCCGTAGCCAGAGCGGAAGATGCGGCTGCTAAGGCAGAAGAAACCGCCAGAAATGCCAGGTATGCGGCCGAAGAGGCCGTCAGAAAAGCAGAAGAATTGGATCTGGCAGCCAGAGAAGCGGCTGCCGAAGCATTGAAGAGAGCGCAGGAAGCTGCGGCAAGGGCTGAAGCAGCGGCTATTATGGCAAAGGAATCGCTGGATTCAGCTGTTGCGCAATCTAACAATCTTAACAAACAACTTGATGACAGTGTCAATAACGTTAAAACTGCAAAGGCAGAGTTGGAGAAAAAATTATCTGCTGAAACAGCCTCTAAAACCGATGAGTCCGGAAAGAAAGCCAAGAGAATGGCGGCAGCAGGTTTCAGGTTAGCTGAAGAAATCGAAAGAAAAGCCGAACTTGCCGATATAGCAGGAGAGGAAGCTCTTGCCGCGGCAACTAAAGTTACCGGTCCGCTTGCCGACAGCACTGAAAAGGCCGGACAGGAAGCTAAACAGGCGGCATTGACAGCCTTTAAAGCCGCAGAGAAGACACGGGTGAAAGCTGAACAGACAGACCTTGCCGGCGATGATGCCGTAGATGCAGCAGCAAAAGCCTTGCATAAGTTGGTTATTATGGCTGAAGAATCGGCTAAAGCCGCTGAAAGGGCGGCAGCATTAGCCAATCAGGCATCCCTTAATGCACAAGCTGCCGCAGAAGAAACCATGAAAGCTACCGGGGACGAAGCACAGGCCAGGATGCTCGAAGCTAAAAAAGCGGCCGAAGAAGCTAAAAAAGCTGCTGAAACAGCTCTTGCCGGAGCATCAAAATCGGCGCTGGATGCCAAGGAAGCTGCCGAAGCAGCCATGAAAGCTACCAGTAAGGAAGCAACGGCAAAAATCGAAGAAGCAAAAAAATCGGCGGAAGAAGCAAGGAGGGCGGCTGAAGACGCCAAAAGCGCTGCCCTGGCTGCCAGCGCACGTGCCGAAAGAGCAGCAGCTGATGTTAAAGCTTCTGCCGAAGAAATAGCGAATCAAGCCAGCCTTAAAGCCGAAGAGGCTTTGCAGAAGGCACAGGAAGCCCTTTTGAGGACTCTGGTAAAGAAAGTTCTTTCATCAAGAGAACTCACTACTATTATTATTCTTTCGGTGCTTGGTTCGATAGTTGCGGCGGTAACAATAAGTTTGGGATTGACAATGCTCGGCTAATATAAAGATAAAGCACGTAAAAAATGCCCTGTTTTTGCAGGGCATTTTTTTGATAATCTGGGAATGTATTGAAATAATTAATAATTGACGATTGTTGAGGATTCAGATAGTATATTATCTAATTTATTTTTATAGCAATCTGTTTACTTGATTACTTATGGTTGATATAAATGATATTTGTAAAAATTATCGTACAAATTAAAGGAGGTATTAAAGAGAACGCATGAAGAATAACAGAATCGCCGCAATCGATGTCGGGACAACCAAAATATGTACAATAATGGCAGAGGTGGATGAAAACGGGTTGCCCACTGTTCTTGGTGTCGGTGTAGTACCTTCAAACGGTTTGCATAAAGGAATGGTTGCCGATTTTAAAGATGCCAAAGAATCGATACAACTCTCTGTTATGAAAGCCGAACAGGCAGCCGGATATAAGATGGAATCAGCTTGTGTCGGCATAACCGGCAAGCATATAAGTTCTGTCAATAATCATGGCGTGGTGTCAATAACTCATGCCAGAAAAATTGTTCATCCCGGCGATTTGGAACGCGTACTAAAAATAGCCAGAGATATCGAATTACCGCAGGGAAGAGAAATACTGCATGTAATTCCCCGTTCTTATGCATTGGACGGACAGACCGGAATAAACAGCCCGGTCGGAATGCACGCCAATCGCCTTGATGCCGAAACGAACATCATCACGGCAGCCTCCACATCTGTACAGAATCTGGCAAAATGCGTACGCAGCAGCGGTGTAAAGGTTGAAGATATAGTGCTGGAACCTTTAGCCAGCGCAGAAGCAGTATTAACTGAAGAGGAAAAACAGGACGGCTCTATCCTTTTGGATATCGGTGGTGGTACGACCGATGTTGTTGTTTTTCAAAATGGCAGCGCTTATTATGCTTTTGTGCTTCCGGTATCAGGTTATCATATAACGAGAGATGTATCGATTGCCGCCGGAATTTCCTTCGACCTGGCTGAGGAAATTAAAATTAAATATGGAAATGTCATCCCGTTTAGCGGGTCATTGCCGGATAAAAAAGATATTGTGATGGGTGAATTCAGTATTTCCCATGATAATTTAACCAAAATAATAAGTACACGACTGGAAGAGCTTTTAAGGCTGGTGATGATCGAATTATCTGAAATTAATTTTCCGAATGTCGCTTCGCTCAATATGGTATTAAGCGGCGGGTCCGCCAATATTCCCGGTCTTGCCGAACTGGCGGTCAGTACGACTCGTTTACCCGCCCGCATAGGTTATCCATTCAGGTTGCCCGGTGTTTCCGATGCATTGAGTAATCCGATGCATGCAACCGGTGTCGGTTTACTGCTTTGGAAGTTAATAAATGATGAAAAACAGTCGAGAAATGCCAATTATATTTCCAGATTGATGGGTAGAAATATATAGATATTGAATGCAGGAGAATTGATATATGACACAATCAATAAACGTCCCCAGCCCGGCTAAAATTAAAGTTATAGGTATGGGGGGCTCGGGATGCAATGCCATAACCCGCATGGTACAGGAAGGTATCAGAGGGGTTGAGTTTATTGCCATGAATACCGATACTCAGCACCTTGAAATAACGGAAGCGCCCCTCAAGATTCAACTGGGTGAAAGGTCGGCGCGCGGATTGGGAGCAGGCGGCGACCATAGCAGGGGACGCAAAGCGGCAGAGGAATGCCTGGATGAAATACAATCCGTTATAAAAGGCTCGGATATGGTTTTCGTTACGGCCGGAATGGGCGGCGGAACCGGAACAGGTTCCGCTCCGGTAGTCGCCGAGATTGCAAAAAAGAGCGGGGCTTTAACGATTGCGGTAGTTACCCGTCCTTTTAAATTCGAAGGTCTGCATCGTGCCAAAGTGGCGGATGAGGGTATTCGTAATCTTGCTCCCCATGTCGATACTTTAATTATTGTTCCCAATGAAAAAATCCTCGATATCTGTGATAAGAGAACCAATATAAGCAATGCCTTTCGTATGGCTGATGAAGTGTTGCACCAGGGTGTACAGGCAATCGCCGAAGTGATTACCGTTCCGGGGCTGATTAATCTCGATTTTGCCGATGTTAAAGCTATTATGAAGGATTCCGGACATGCCTGGATGTCTATCGGATGGGGAAACGGGCAGAATCGCGCTATTGAAGCGGCAAGACAGGCATTGACAAGCCCTTTGCTGGATGCATCGGTTCACGGAGCTACGAAAGTAATGTTTAACGTGGTCGGCGGGAAAGACCTGACGCTTTTTGAGGTCAATGACGCTGCGGAAACCATAAAAAAGGCGGTTGCTCCGGATGCCAATGTGATATTCGGTGTAATGTTGGACTCGTCTTTGGACAGCAGGGTTCGCCTGACATTGATAGCTACCGGTTTTGAAACAAAAGAAGAATCCGCTGCCAAAGAAGAACGATTAGACGCTGAGAAACAAGAGAGCATGAAACGATTATTAAACAGTGAAAACGAGGGCGAACTGGACGTGCCTTCTTTTTTCAGACATTTTAATAAAAAAGATAGAAATAATAGATAAATATTTGATATAATATTCTTTAATTTAAATTATTTTTTCAGAACTATGAAAGGGGGTTAAAAATGGGTCACAAAGCTCCAGCGAAAGCGGCAGGCGGAAAACCGGCAGCTGCTCCTGCCAAACCGGCAAAAAAGAAATAAGAAAATTACAGGGGAATTGTATCCCTGATAAAAACGGGAGGTTGAGATAAGTCCTGCTTCCCGTTTTTTTATTTCTCTTGATCTATCTCTTATCCATTATATGGGCAAACGTGTCAATAAACTTGTAAATAAATAAAAGCGTGGTGTTTATTCTCCGGCATTTTTATCTTTACAGATAAGGGTTATTAACGGTAGAATAGATATACCTTTTTGAGCGGGTGTAACTCAGCGGTAGAGTGCTTGCTTCCCAAGCAAGACGTCACGGGTTCGAATCCCGCCACCCGCTCCACGTGAAACCTTTATATTATTCCCTGTTTTGTAGACTGTTTGCTTAACTCTCGCTGACATTATCTTCTTAAAAAATATAACCGGAATAATCAGCTACTAACGCTTTATCCAACTCAGCCTCGTTGCCTTTGCTTGTCTCCGTAAATAAAATGGCAAACAATCCCATAGCCGTATTATCGATTTTACGCAGCGATAGGATATGTTCGAAGTCATTATACAATCTGTTATAATCGAACCTGTCATTGTCTATATCCTTTCCGTTCTTGTCGACAAGAATCAGGCTATAGATTTTGTCGGAATTCCGATGAAGAATATCATTAAAATCAGGCTTTGTTTGGTTGAGATAACAATCGACGGTGTTTATTCCGTATGCATAATAAGCTATATCTGTACAGCATGCACCGGCAAACCTCAGCGGATTAAATTCGATAGGCACGATATTATTTTCGGTAATTCTGGCTTCGATATGCACCGGGAAATCCGTAATATTCAATTTGCTGTTAATACGTTCAAGAAATTTCGTAAAAGGATTAAGATAACGGCTGATTATCTCCGTTGTCGTATAATATATCCTGTCATGAACGTCGCTTTTTGATGAAAACCTGTGTTTCAGGATATTAAGAATCACGGGTGTTCCATTCTTATCAAAATAGGCATCGATGGCAAATTCTTCTCCTTGAATGTATTGTTCCAGAATAAATTTGGTGCCGATGACACTTTCGGGGAATAAGTCCATCCTGTTTTTTGTTATCGATGCCAGGTCTGACAGGGCGTTTTTAAAATCATTTTGGTCGAATAAGGCATATACTCCCATACTGTGAAAGCCGACCGAAGGTTTAAGAATAACAGGATAGGGTAGATTAGCATAATCGAGGTCTTTCAGTCGTTCGAAAGTGATTTCCTCAAAGAATAAATCCGGATACAGTCCCGATATCAATGTCCTGAATCTGGCTTTATCCTTGCAAATCCCTATTTTTTCTACAAGTTCACTGCCCGGGAGATTTTTATATATCCAATCGAAAGTATGTTCCGAGACTGTATATACACGCTCACCACTGTTGTAGCCGTCAACGGCTTCTTCAGTGCTTATATAGTTCAGATCAAATCCTCTATTGTGTAACACAGAATAATCATTTTTAAGAACGGGAATATTATTCATATGTATATATTTCAATAAATAATCGGAAACATAAGGTTCATCTAAAATTATCATAAAATAAAACTCCGTATATGATAAAAGCTGTTGCTAAATCTGCTGGCTATAAAGGAGAGCTATTCATAACAAAGTAATCGCTTGAATATTTAATTATGAAAATAAAAAGGCTTTGGTATAAACTTTAATTCCGTTCTGCATTATACTTGCTTATGATAAGTGTTGAATTGTGTCCGCCGAATCCAAACGAATTGGATAAGGCATTGGTAACGCTAGCCTTGCGTGCAGTATTGGGTACGTAATCCAGGTCGCAATCGGGGTCTGAAATGGAATAATTAATTGTCGGCGGAATGATGCCGTTGAGAATAACGAATACACAGATAGCAGCCTCAACCGCTCCCGCAGCTCCTATCAAGTGTCCCGTCATCGATTTGGTCGAACTAACCGGGACTTTTAAAGCATAATCTCCGAAAGCTTTTTTAATGGCCTTGGTTTCGGTTTTATCGTTCAGCGGGGTTGATGTACCGTGCGCATTGATATAGTCTATATCGGTTGTTTGCAAACCCGCTTTATCCAGAGCAATCTTCATGGCGCTTGTAGCTCCTTCGGCGTCCTCCCTCGGTTGTGTAATATGGTATGCATCCGCGCAGGCTCCGTAAGAAAGGATTTCGGCCAATATATTTGCGCCGCGTTCTATGGCATACTCCAGATTTTCCAGAACCAGCACACCGGCGCCCTCACCGATTACAAAACCATCGCGCTCCATATCGAATGGCCTTGAAGCCGTTTGGGGATTATCATTTCTGGTAGATAATGCTCTGAGCGCATTGAATCCCGCAAATCCGATTTCGTTCATTATCGACTCACTACCTCCGGCTATCATGGCTTTAATCTCGCCGTGTTTTATAAGCTCATAGGCGGCGCCGATTGCGTCGGCTCCGCTGGCACAGGCGGATGTAGTGCACAAAGCCGGTCCTTTAGCTCCCAGAGCAATAGATACCTGTCCGGCTGCCATATCACCGATCATCATCGGTACGAGGAAAGGGCTGACCCTATCGGGGCCTTTTTCCTTTAAAACCGCCATTTGTTCGTAGAGTGTGGTCAATCCACCGATACCGCTGCCTATTATTACCCCAATGTTCTTTTCATTGCCGTTATTGATCTCCAGTCGTGATTGCTCTAAAGCTTCCTTGCTGGCAGCAACCGCCAGTTGAGCAAAACGGTCTGCGCGCCGGGCATCCTTGGAACTCATATAGTTATTGGGGTCGAAACCTTTAATCTCTCCTCCGAATTTGGTATCGAGTGAACGGGCATCGAATTGCGTAACGTAATCGATTCCCGATTTACCGTTAACAAGCCCCGTCCATGTCGTATTTGCATCCAATCCGAGAGGGCTGATCATGCCTATTCCTGTGATTACGACACGATTGCTTTTATAATCCATGTTTAATTATCTCCTAACGCTTATTAGCTGGCATATTTCATTGAAAACAACGATTGGCGATCAGTGTGGTTAAATGATAAGTGTGCTTTCATGAGTTATCGGACAAACTTACTATTTATAGCATATATCGTATAATTATTGCAAAATAAATATAAATAAATACCTTTCCGCCTCAAATTTATAAACACAGCCTGATTTTAAAAAACCGTATTATTATGATAATATAAATTGCTGTTCTCGGGAAATTCTAATCGATGGTATTATTGATAGAATATGAATAATTGCATGATTAAAAAGTTAAGGGAGAAAAATCCTCTACAAAGTCTGCCCGCCTTCCGCTTTTTTATTTCTCCTGTTAATACGATAAATTCAATTTATATGTAAAACCGTGACCGGTAATGGCAATAATTTAATAGCTGGCCGAAAAACCGGTTAGCCGCAAATCCGACCTGATATCGGTATCTAGCCTTAAAATCGAGATTATTAAACGGAGAGGTTTGTTAATGACGGAATTGAAAAAAGTTGCTTATGTTTTTCCCGGACAGGGAGCCCAGCATACAGGTATGGGGCAAGATGTTTTTAACGATTTCCCGTCAGCAAGAGCGCTCTTTGAACAAGCCGACGAGTCGCTCGGTTTCTCTCTCTCGCAAATTTGTTTCAATGGCCCCGATGATGAACTTATAAAGACGATAAATGTTCAACCCGCTATTGTCACTACAAGCATTGCATTGTTATCTGCTGCCGAAGAACAGGTTGGAAGCAGATATTTTCCCAAGCCGTGCTATGTGGCCGGACATAGCCTGGGTGAATATACCGCCCTGGCTGTTGCCGGTGTTCTTCCAATTGCGGAAACCGTTTGCCTGGCAAGGGAACGCGGCCGATTGATGTATCAAGCAGGGCAGATTAATCCAGGATCGATGGCAGCAATAATCGGGCTGGATGAAAATACTCTGGCAGAAATATGCGACCAAAGCGAAACATATATCGCCAATTATAATTGCCCCGGACAGATGGTAATCAGCGGGAAAACTGAAAATATTGAAAAAGCAGGGGAAATGGCTAAAACCGGGGGCGCTATGCGAGTTATCCCTTTGCAGGTAAGCGGCGCTTTCCATACACCCTTAATGTCGCCAGCCTCTCAGGGATTGTCGGATTATATAAGCGTAATCAATTTTAAAGATGCCGATATTCCTATTATCGCTAATACTACTGCTCAGGCAATTACTTCTTCCGATTCGATTAAGCAGGAGCTAATAAACCAGTTATGCCAGAGTGTGCAATGGCAGAGTTCCATAGAATTTATGATAAATGACGGAGTTGATACATTTATTGAAATAGGCCCCGGAAAGGTGCTCTGCGGCATGATAAAAAGAATTAACAAAGAAGTTAGAACCATTAATATTTGCGATATTGAATCCATAAAAAAACTTGATTTTGCATCGGTATAAAAGTATCCCGAGAAAACATATTTAAGGAGAAAACAATTAAAGTATGTTTAATCTAGGTGACAGAGTTGCGCTGGTTACCGGCAGCAGCAGAGGAATAGGCAAGGCTATTGCCATAAAACTTTCCGAAGCCGGGGCAAGTGTGGTTACCCATGATAGCAGCGGAAATGCTGAAACCATATCCGGGCAACTACGTTTAAATGGAAAACAGAGCATTGCTTGTGTTGCGAATGTCAGCTCTTCTGTCGAAGTAAATGCCATGATAGACAGGGTAATGGAAACATTCGGAAGAATCGATATTTTAGTCAATAACGCAGGCATTATTCGCGACCAGCTTTTACTCAGAATGACGGATGAAGAATGGGATAGCGTTTTGGATGTAAATTTGAAAAGTGTTTTTTTCTGTACACGAGCTGTTATTAAACATATGTTAAAGCAACGCTATGGCAGAATAATAAACATTTCGAGCGTTGTCGGGCTAACAGGTAACGTGGGGCAGGCGAACTATGCCTCTGCAAAAGCGGGCATTCTCGGTTTTACCAGGTCAATTGCCAGAGAAGTAGCACCACGTGGTATTACAGTCAACGCTATCGCTCCCGGATTTATCGTAACTGAAATGACGCAACATTTAACCGAAGAACAAAAAACGGAAATAATTAGCCGCATACCTTTGGGCTATCTGGGGGCTCCCGATGACGTCGCGAATGCTGTTGCATTTTTGGCTTCCGAAGAAGCGGCGTATATTACCGGTCAGGTTTTATCTGTCGATGGCGGAATGCGAATGGCATGAAATTTGTTGCGGCTTGCAATATTTTAAGGTTTATTTAATAATATGAAATCGATTGAGGGCATTAACATTTAATCTTTAGCCCTTAGAAAAGGGTTAGTAGCGATTAGACCTTTGTTTTAAAAAGGTTTCTCATTAGCCTGCTTGCTAATTATTAATAAATGGGAGGAACAGTGTGACAACAATTCCTGAGAGAACTAAAAAAGTAATTATGAATAAACTCGGAGTAAATGAGTCCAGCATAGTACCAACTGCTATTTTCACCACAGACCTAGGGGCGGACTCTCTCGATTTGGTTGAATTGATAATGGCATTCGAGGAAGAATTCAGCACTCCGGATAAACAAATTAAAATACCCGATGAGGATGCAAATAAATTAAAAACCGTTAAGGATGTTAACGACTATTTAGCTGCTTTGAATATAGCTTAAAATAATAAATTAAAACCAAATTTCGCATATTTGTATCTCCTTTGATTTTCTATGAAAGGAGGAGATATATTCTTCTATCCTCTGTTTCCGGGTTTTGATTATATATTTTTGAATATTGTTAAAATATAGATCGTGATGAAGAAAATTCTGTTTGCAATCGGTGATTTATCAATTTCAGTTATATGTGCCCATTTTAATGTCGAAAGTCGGGAGAACGAATGAAGATACTGGTAGATGCCTCCGGAGGAGATTATGCTCCCCGTGAGGTGGTTAAGGGTGCCATAAAGGCAGCCGCGGAATTTAACGATATAGAAATTGCGCTCGTCGGGAAAAAATCCTTGCTTCACGTTCTTGTAGGTAAACGTTTAACAAAACACAACATTACGATTATCGATGCGCCGCAGACAATTGAGTTTCATGAACACCCTGTAGAAGCGGTAAAAAAGAAGCCCAAATCGTCGATAGTAGTAGGAATCAAGCATTTAAGGGATGCCGACGGGGATGCATTTATTTCTGCCGGAAACACGGGAGCGGTGCTGTGCGCTTCGCTTTTTACCCTGGGAAGGATAGAAAGTATCGAACGTCCGGCGCTGGCAAGTCTTGTAGAATTGAATCGTTCGAATCCGGCTATACTTATAGATGTCGGAGCCAATGCGGATTGCCGTCCTTTCAACCTGCTTCAATTTGCTCAACTGGGTGAAATCTATGCCAGGCATCTATTCGGTATCGATAAACCTCGTATCGGTTTAGTCAGCAACGGGGAAGAAGAAACAAAAGGCAATCGATTGACGCTTGAGAGTCATGCTTTGTTAAAAGCGTCCGGCCTCAATTTTATCGGCAATATCGAGGGGAATGATCTCGCTACCGGGATGGCGGATGTTATCGTAACCGACGGATTTACCGGCAATATTATTCTAAAAACAGTCGAAGGATTGGGAGATTCATTCATTAAACTCCGCCAGTCGAAATCGGAACATAATGGCAGTTATAGATTGCACGGGCGCGCCCTGCTTGCCGATGTAGGTCTCGGGTTCCTTGTTAAAAGCATGGATTTTCGTGAGTACGGGGGAGCCTGTCTTCTCGGGGTAAAGGGTAACGTTATAGTTTCTCATGGTCGTTCACGTGCTAAAGCTATAAAGAGTGCTATCGGGCTTGCAAAACGCACTGCAGAAGGAAATATCTGCCAGAAGATTAGCGAATTAAACAGCGAATTAAGCAATGAATTGAACAATCAATAATCAAATGCTTTTTATGTAGATAAATGGAGAATATTTTACAATAAAGGGTAATCAAGTATGTTGAAAACGTCGTTATGGCAAATTAAACTCTGATAGCTTTATTGGGAATGGATTTATGATAGATTCTTCGCAAGTATTTGAGGAAGTAAAAAAACGTACCGGTGTCCCGCATCCCCCGATTGTTTATAATGTCGAAAACGGGATGATAGAACGTTTTTTAGAAGCTATCGGAGAAAGCAATACTAAATGGCGTAATAATAACGGGCAACTTATTGCCCCGCCTACTTTTCCCCTCATACTTGGTTTCGACTGCATGATACAGGAGTTAAACGAAGTGCCTTCGCTAACGATTCTTCACGGCAGCACAGAACTCGAGAGCTATCTACCAATCGTAGCCGGTGATACCCTTACAATAGAAATGTGCATAACCAATGTCCGTGAACGCGAAGGAAAGACCGGACAGACATTGTTTATAAACTTCGAAATTAAATGCAGAAACCAACAGCACGAATTGACATCGATTTGCCGACAACTGGCTATTATCTATTAAAATGGAATAGCGATTATGAATAAACAATTATATTATGAAGATATCGTTCCCGGCAGCGATATTCCGCCTTGCATTAAAACCCCGGATAAAATGCAGCTTGTAAAATGGGCTGGGGCTTCGGGTGATTATAATCCGATTCACTATGATAAAGATTATGCCATGGAGCATAATTTACCGGGAGTTATCGTACACGGGCAACTGGCGGCTTGTTATTTAGGTCAAATGATAACCGATTGGATAGGTGAAAAGGGGCAATTGAAAAAGCTTGCTGTTACCTACCGCGGAATGAATACCCCCGGCGAACCGATAACATGCACGGGTGTGGTAGTAAACAAGCAAATAGATAAAGAAGGGAATCTGGTATCCTTGAAGATATGGGCTGAGAATCTGAATGGAGAAAAGACGTTGACAGGCACTGCCGTCGTTGTTTTACCGGTCAGGGAATAAAACGGATTTAATTTAATATTAAATACAATTGATGCTCGAATTATCGCTTTCAAATACAATTTGGGAGAAATGAATTGACAACCAAAGATAAAATAGAAAAACTTGCCGGCTTAAAACAAAAAGCATTGGAAGGCGGCGGTATAGAACGTAATAAACAGCAGCAGGCAAGGGGTAAATTGACTGCAAGACAACGCATTGCACTCCTTCTTGACCCCGACAGCTTCAGTGAGCTGGGTTGTTTTATCAAATCCCGCTACTGTGATACTGTGGCTGATGACAATACCTGCCCGGGCGATGCTGTAGTTACAGGAAGCGGCAAAATCGACGGGCGACCTGTTTTTATTTATTCCCAGGACTTCACCATACTTGGAGGTTCGATATCGGAGGCAGTGGGGCAAAAAGTAAAGCAGATTATGGAACTGGCGCTGGACAACAAAGCTCCGGTAATTGCCGTATTCGATTCCGGGGGAGCCCGTATTCAGGAAGGTGTAGACAGCCTCTGCGGTGTAGGAGATATGCTGTTATATAACACATTATGTTCGGGCGTTGTGCCGCAGATTTCTATTGTTGTAGGACCAAGTGCAGGAGGGGCGGTTTATTGCCCTGCTATAACCGATTTCATTTTTACGGTTAAAGGTATTAGCCAGATGTATATTACGGGGCCTGATGTAGTTAAAACGGTTACACACGAAGAACTGACTCACCAGGAGCTTGGTGGGGCTGAAGTTCATGCCCGCAAGAGCGGTGTTGCCCACTTTATCTGTGATAGCGAAGAGGATTGTTTTAATAGAGTGCGCCATCTTTTCGGCTTTTTACCGCAGAACTGGGAGTCAAAACCATTAGTTTATGCCTCCCCGGATGACCCCAAACGTGTCGATTGCAGTTTAAAGGATTTGATTCCCGATGACCCTAAAAAAGCCTATGATATGAAAGTATTGATTTCCAGCATTATAGACAGCGGTGATTTTATAGAGATTCATCAACAGTTTGCTCCCAATATCATTGTCGGTTTTGCCAGGTTCAATGGTAAAACCGCAGGTATTATTGCTCAGCAGCCAAGCTATATGGCAGGTGTTATCGATATCGATGCTTCCGTCAAGGCATCCAGATTTGTTCGTTTTTGCGATGCTTTTAATATACCGATAGTCAGCCTTGTCGATGTGCCCGGATTTATGCCGGGGCCGACTCAGGAGCACGGGGGAATAATCCGCCATGGCGCAAAGCTGATTTTCGCATATGCCGAAGCTACTGTCCCTAAAGTTACGGTTATTACACGAAAGGCCTATGGCGGCGCATATATCGTTATGAGTTCCAAGCATCTCGGCGGTGACATAAATCTGGCATGGCCTACAGCTGAAATTGCTGTAATGGGTGCGGAAGGAGCCGTCAATATTATATGCAGGAAAGAAATTTCAGCCTCGGATAAACCTGATGAAACTATACAGAAACTGGTAAACGATTATAAGGAAAAATTCAACACTCCTTATGTGGCTGCCGCACGCGGATATATAGATGACGTAATCGACCCTGCTGAAACCAGACCTAAAATTATTGCAGCTCTTGAAATGTTGCAAAATAAAGCCGTGAAAATCCCGTCAAGAAAACACGGTAATATTCCCTTATAATGCCGGTTTATTATTTGTAGCAGCCTGTTCGTATTCTTCAACCAGAGTTGCCATTAGCTCTTTGACAGACATAATGGAATCTACTCTGTAGGCATTGGCGCCTGCAAATGCATAACCATCGTCAAAGTTTCCTTTTTGCGCATTAACCAGTGCCTCGCAAATACAATAAGGCGAGTTTTGAAAAGTGCATGTTGTAAGGCAACGCCATCTGCACCTGGCAGGCACTTTTTCACCCAGCTCTACATCTTCAAGAAACCTGTTTTTTATCGCTCTTCCCGGTAAACCTGCCGGGCTCTTGATTATCTTTAAGTCTTCCTTTTTACATTTTATATAGGTCTCTTTAAAATCCTTAGATGCATCGCATTCATGAGTTGCCACAAACCTGGTAGCCATTTGAACTCCCTGCGCACCGGAACTGATGAACCTGTGGATATCGGCTCCTGTATAAACCCCTCCGGCTGCAATAACCGGAATGGCGGCATTTGCATATTGTTCATAGGGTTTTACTTCCCTGATAACGTCGGATACCAGATTCTCCAGACAGTACTGCGGGTCATCTATCTGTTCTTTTTTAAAACCGAGATGACCGCCTGCCAGAGGCCCCTCAACGACTACGGCATCGGGTACGCGGTTAAAATGGCTTTGCCAATAGCGGAAAATCAGATTAGCTGCTTTTCCCGAAGATACGATAGGTGCTATTTTTGTTTTGATATTATTCAATTTTCCGGTGATTAAGGAATCGGGGATGTTTAAGGGAAGTCCGGCGCCGATAAATATGATATCAACAAATTCTTCTACAGCAGTCTTGATAAGGTCGAGACAATCTTTGAAAGCAACCATTATATTGACGCCGATAATACCTTTTGTCATTTGCCTGGCGTTTTTTATCTCTTTTATTAAAGCTCTTCTATTAGCTTCCGTAAAATTACTGTTAAAATCGGTTTCATATAATCCGACTCCGCTGGCGGAGATAACACCGATGCCGCCCTCATTGGCAACAGCGGCGGCAAGATTAGACATTGAAATACCAATTCCCATTCCGCCTTGAACAATGGGCACTTTAGCTGTTAAGTCGCCGATTTGCAGTTTCGGCATTTTTAACTCAAGGCTCATGAAACTACCCTCCAATCAAGCATAATATGACTGTAACTATTTGATCATTTTACCGGGTACCGGTTTAAAAGAAGGATACAAGAGTTGCGTTAACAACATCGGAACTTATTAATAAAATCAGATAGAATAAATATAGCTTGCCAATTGTTATCGCTTATAGGGATATTATACAGTTTGAACCGATACATCACAAATCACCTGTAAATATCGAAGCGATGAACTATTTGTACTTCAGGGGAATACTTTACAATGTAGACGCGCATATTATATCATTTGTACAATAATTAAGAGGGAATATATTCTTTTCTTAACTTATAAATTTCGCACTCAAGTTTGTCAAAAAACCGGTAGAAGTTATCATTTGATTCAATGTCCGTATGTAAAATCGATCAAAACGCCAAAATTTGGGGGAACATATGCCGCAACTGGAAGGTAAGATAGGGCTGGTATTCGGAGTCGCCAATAAATTCTCAATTGCGTGGGCGATAGCTAAAGCATGGAAAAGAGAAGGCGCAACCCTTGTATTTGCCTATCAGGGAGAGCGTTTTAAAAAGAACATCCAGGAACTGGTCGATACATTAGATTCCGGCTCCGTTATCCTGCAATGTGATGTCACCAAAGATGATGAAATCGCTTCGGTCTTTCAGTATATTACGGAGAACTTCGGTAGATGTGATATGCTACTGCATTCCGTTGCTTATGCGCCCCGTGAAGCGCTCGATGGTGAATTTATAAACACAAGCCGGGAAAATTTTAATACTGCATTAGAAATTAGCGCTTATTCATTGACCGCGTTGGCGCGAACTGCCGCCCCGCTGATGAAGAACGGCGGCAGTATCATTGCCATGAGTTACTATGGTTCCGAAAAGGTCTTTCCGCATTATAATGTAATGGGGATTGCCAAAGCGGCGCTTGAAGCTTCGACCAGATATCTGGCTTACGACCTCGGCACCAAAAAAATCCGCGTTAATTGCATCAGTGCGGGACCTGTTAATACCCTGGCCGCACGTGGCATTAATGACTTTCATACTATGCTTGACCACTGCGAAAATCACTCTCCTTTGAAAAGAAATGTTTTACCTGAGGAAATCGGGGAGACAGCGGTCTTCCTGGCTTCCGATGGCTCTTCGGGCATTACGGGACAGGTAATCTACGTCGATTGCGGTTACAGTATCATGGGTATGTAATCTCCCAACTGAAAATATCGTTTGCAGGTTAATTGAAACCAAGCCCGACATATAAAAACCCTTCTGTTAACATCGAGCGTGTACAGGGGCTTTTTCTTTGCCGCTAACAGGCTGCTGGTACTAACTTCTAAAATATATATATTAGTAGTATAGTATCAATAATAAAATTACTGTTAATATAGCATCACGATTAGATGGGTAAAAATTCTTTCGTTTATCCTCTTATGTATAAATAATCTCTTAAAATTTGTCATAATTCAGGTTAAAATATAGTATAATAGTTATCGAAATAAAGAATCATCAGCAACAGTGTTCGTCTGGTTTTTTAAAAAGGAGGTTTCTGATTAAATGAAAGGTTCGACAAAGGTTATTACGGTTTTAAACTCGTTATTGGCTGATGAGCTTACTGCTGTTAACCAGTATATGGTGCATGCCGAAATGTGTGAAAACTGGGGATACGACAAACTCGGTGACGTAATTCAGAAACGCGCTATCGAAGAAATGAAGCATGCGGAGAAACTTATCGCTCGCATTCTTTTCCTTGAAGGAGTGCCTGTTGTCAATAATTTAAAGGGAATCTATATCGGGTCTGATGTACCTAAAATGTTCTCCAACGACCATAAAGCGGAAGAGGATGCCATTAAGGCATATAATGAGGCAATCGTAGTGTGTGCAGAAGCCATGGATTATGCTACCCGTGAACTTCTTCAGACTATTCTGCAGGACGAAGATAGTCATATTGATAATATCGAAGAAGTTCAGGATGGAATCAATCAATTGGGAGTTCAGATATTCCTTTCAGCCCAGTTAAAGTAAGGCACGATATCAATACCCTGATGTATGTTCATCGGGACATTGGTTTATCCGGTCTTGATTCTGGGAGCTATTTTATCAGATAAAATAGTTTTTAAACAGTGTCATCTTTACATGTATTTTTGATAAAGACTTTGACACTAACCGGGTAATACTTTAAACTCAAACACGAAAAATATTACTTGCAAGAGGCGGAAAGCAAAAATGGATAAAACAGCAAAAGATGCAAATAACAAATGCAAAGAAACCGCGAAAGAATCCAGGCAAACTGTTCCGGAAGAAAATAAAATTGCCATACTTGATCATAATATTTTCAGAGATGAAGATGAAAACGGCAGAGGTAGTATTATTATCGAGCTTAACATAAAGAATGTAATGGATAGAGCGGTAGGAAGCGTTGTTTTCGAAGCTGCGTTTTCCGATAAAGACGGCAATGTTATTGATATTGTAGAACAGAAGGTATCCGGTTTAGCGCCCAATGGCATGCGTACGGTGCGTTTGGTTCACAGGGAAGATACAACTAAACCGGTCGAGAACTACAGTGTAAAGGTCAGGGATATTGTAATGGTTCCCAAGCCGTCAGTTTCCGGCAATGATATGATATTGATCACGAAGCACGAACTCAAATATATGGATAATGCCATATTGGAAGGTCTCGAATGCGGTATAAAAAATATTTCCGATAATGTTATTGCTACGCTGATGATCGAATGCACCTTTTTCGACGGGGAAGGAAGCATCGTAAATGTAGCAAGGCATAAAGAAACTAACTTATTGCCCGGTAATAGCCGTGGTATTTTAATTACTGTGCCTATGTCCGGCGAGAGTTTTAGAATACAAAGCTATAACGCCAGGATATTTCGCATAATAACGGCTGATATAGAGAAAGTACAGATAGTGCAAAGCGATATGAAAGCTGTCGGCAACGATAAAGAAGTTAATTTGATTTGCAAAAATATCAGCTCGGAAAAAACCGATGCCGCTATAATTGTTAAATTCTTTAATGAGGCTAAAGAGGATGTCGGAACCAAGGTTATTCCGGTGAAGGATTTGGAACCGGGTACTAACCGTCAATTTAAATTAACCTTTAAGCCTATTGCCGGTGATAATGTTAAAAATCATGAGGTTACTGTCGGCGACCTTGTTGAATAATTTAAGAAGTCGAACACGGCTACATAAAATAATTAATATTATTTTATAGCAGGTATCTTAAGCAAGCCTATACCCCGGAATAGTGTTATCATTCTATTCCGGGGATATTTTTAACTGGAAAATATATTTACCGATTGACTATCAATCCACAGCCCCACCAATGTCATATACCATAGCCTTATCTATGTGAACTGAAACCATCTCTCCGGAAGTTAATTCACCTTTAACCAGCACGAGCCCGTCAATCTTGGGGGCATCGCGGTAACTGCGTCCAATGGAGATATCCTTTCCGGTTCCTTCGATTAGTACATCCAAATTGCGTCCTATAAACGACCTGTTACGCTCGAGAGATATCTGCTGCTGTTTTTCCATCAATCTCATCAAACGGTCTTCTTTAACTTCATCTGCTACGGGATCTCCCAATGGTTCTGCCGGCGTTCCTTCTTCAAACGAGTATTTAAATGCGCCCAATTTATCAAAGCGTATCTCCTCAACAAAATCAAGCAGTGTTTGGAACTCCGCCTCGCTTTCACCGGGGTAGCCGACAATAAAGGTGGTGCGTAAAGCCAGACCTGGTATGGTTCTGCGCATTTTTCCGAGAGTCCTGTAAATCCAATCGATATTAGCTGGGCGATGCATTCTTTTTAATACCGCAGGGTGGGCATGCTGCAAAGGCAGGTCTAGATAGGGAACTATTTGTTTGTTTGTTGCCATAATCTCGATTAATTCATCGGTAACATAACCGGGATAGGCATAAAGAATGCGTATCCAGTTGACATCGGGAACGCTAACCGTCATTTGTTTCAGCAAGGTAACTAGGCCGTTTTTCATACCGAGGTCGTATCCGTAATCGGTGGTATTCTGCGCAATCAGTATGATTTCACGTATTCCTTCATCCTGCAACAGGCGTGCTTCAGTCAGAATCTTATCCATCGGTCGGCTGACCAGCGGTCCTTTAATCTTCGGGATTATGCAGTAAGCACAGAAACAGCGGCAGCCATCGGCAATTTTTAAATAGGCACTGGCACCCTGAACAGAAACTCGAATAGTGTTTCCCTCATCAGTTCCGACTGTAGCGGCAGTATCCGGCAGATGGCAATATGGTATTGATTTTTTTTCGTTAGTGAGTTTATCGATAACATCGACAATATCCATCCAGCGTCGTGTGCCGACTAATCCGTCAATTCCATGTACGCGATAAAGAACATCCTGTCCATAGCGTTGGGCCAGGCAGCCCGCTGCGACAAGTATCTGCCCGCTTTTCTTTTTGGCAGCCAGCTTTTCCAAAGCATTATACGATTCCTCTTTGGATGAACCGATAAAGCCACAGGTGTTAACGATTATTATTCTTGCCTTTCGTGGCTCGGCCACAGGTTCGTAGCCAGAATTAATTAAAAGTTGCGACATCGAATCGGCATCGACGGTGTTCTTGTCGCAACCAAGCGATACCATATGAAAGGTGTTATTTTTAATCATATTGATATTATAGGTGAATGCTCGAACTAAGTGAACTTTCTTATATCATCGTATTTACTGTTATACTTGGCAAAATTTGCAGCATGGAGTAAAATAACATTTTGTAAAAAATTTACGGGAAGAAATACTAAAAAATATATTTGCAGGAGCAATGGTTATATGCGTAAAAACAAGGTGAAAAACTGCCCCAAGTGCGGCAGCAGAAGTCTGTATCTGGAAAACGATGAAGGAATTATTTCCGAGCATTGTTTTTTATGCGGATATGAGGTTCTATTAAACGGGATACAATCAATCGGAGAGATCGAAAATCTTGCCGAACTTGTCGAACAATCCGCCCACTAATTATGGATTAGCCGACAAGTCGTCTGCGTATTCTATATAGAATATGAATCGCAGGATAAAGGATTTATTCAGATACAAGTATAAATCCTTGTATGATTGATTATTCTGTAGGCCTGCCTTTATCCGTGATTGTCACGTAGAACTCCGGCCTTCTGTCTGCAATTAAGTTGATCTCAAATTCACCCGCTTTGAAGATTACCTGTTTTTGGCGGGCTTCAGTTATGCTGACATGCCCGTATACTATTTGCTCGCCGTCATCAAGCGCTGCGGCAACAATGTCGCCACGCGTATCGATGATTCTGCTTAAACCGATGAATTTGGCATTACGCTCAATCCCGATGCGGTTGGCGGCTACAAAATTAACCTTATTTTCATAGGCGCGGCATAAGACGACATGCTCGGCTATCCTTTGCCTCCCTTGCGGCCAGTTGGTCGGCAGAACCAGTATATCCGCCCCCAAAAGTGCCATAACGCGAGCGCATTCGGGGAAATTGCAGTCGTAACAGATATGCATACCTATATTTCCGATTGCGGTCTTGTAAACCTTGAACGGTTGGTCTCCCTTATCGATAAATCTGTCGATACCCAAAAAGGGCAGATGAATTTTGCGGTACTTGCCGATAATTCCTTCCTGTCCGATTAACACCGACGTATTGAAATGCTTGTCCCCGTCTTTTTCCAGCAGTCCGGCAATGATGTAAACATTCAGGTCTTCAGCCTGTTTTGTAAGTTCATCAGTAAATAGCCCCGGTATTGTTTCCATATAAGGCAACGCTTCATCAAGGCTGGTAAACATGTAACCGGTCAGGGCGCATTCGGGAAATACAACAAGTTGCGCACCTGCTGCTGCGGCGGTTTTGATGTTCGATATAATATTATCGAGATTATTTTTGTTCTGCATTAATTTCGGTTCTATCTGAACTGCGGCGATTTTTATTGTATCAACCATATAATTACCTCCTCGATAATATATAAAATGATTATAACTGTGAGTTAAGATAATGGCAAAGTGTAAATAACACTTGAATAATCGGTTCTTATATAACATAATTGCTTATATAATATGGTTGAGTATGACAATGTATATCGCGATATGGATAATTGCAGGAGTAATATTCTTGTATTTGCTGACGTCTTTTTTGATAGCAAATGGAATAGCCATGAGCTTGAGAAGGCCTTTGACAATGACGCCTGCATCTTTTGGACTTTCATACGAAGATATCAGCTTTTACAGCCGCAGCGATAACATGCTTTTAAAGGGATGGTATATACCCACGGGCAGCAATAAAACGATTATTGCCATGCCGGGCGGTAAACAGACCAGGGAGGACCGCTCGACAAAACTTTTGGAATTATGTGTTGATTTGGCAAAAAGAGGTTTTAACACACTTGTTTTCGAAAGAAGGGGATGCGGGGAATCACAGGCGGCAAAGTTCAATTGTCGTTCTATACTGGGAAGGGATTTCATCGGGGCGATAGATTATATCAGGAACAGGAATGGAGCAGAGGAAAGTATAATCCTGCTCGGAGTTTCCATTGGAGCCTCTGCGGCCATCGCTTCCGCCAGGGAAAATAATGATATCAAGGCGGTAATATGCGATAGTTGTTTTACCAGCATCCCCGAAATGACAAAAAGGGTGTTGGCAAATACATTTAAACCTTTTGTTATTTTTAAACCGGGGGCGGTTATAATGGGGAAGCTTTTCTTCGGGCTGGATAAAGAAAGCGCCATCGACAAAGTTCCTTATATTAAATGCCCTATATTTTTTATCAACGGTTCGCTGGATAAATCGGTGCCGCCTTATGATGCTTACAGCCTGCTGAATGCGTCAAATAATCCGTCAGACGAAATCTGGATAGCTGATGGAGCAGGACACAGCCAATCTTACATGACTTATCCCGATGAATATGTCGATAGAATTGCTAAATTTCTTGCCGATAAAACAGAGTAATTCTGCTTATTTCTCTACAGCATCGATTGGCGTAATTTCATAACCACGACCGACAGGGTTAGGCTGCAGATCGCCACAAAAAAGTCCAGATATGTTGCGATGGATGCCGTATCGGGGCCGGATGAAAATGCCATAACAAGCCCGATTACAAGTCTTATAACACCAAAAACAAAAAGAATCCAGATGACTGCCGTAGTTAAACCTTTAAATAAAGCTGACATTAATTCGCCTCCTATATTATCAAGATTGACTCTACATATAATACTTTAAATATCAACCAGTTCATCCCATAATATATCGTCGAAGTCAAAGACGGGGCCGTCATGGCAAACCTGCTTCAATCCATGTCTTGTATTAATAGTACAGCCGTAACAAACACCCATGCCGCACGCCATACGTACTTCCAGTGAAATCTGGCAGGGTTTATTCATTAAGAGATTATTTTTATACATTGTGCGGTACATAGGGGCAGGTCCGCAGGCAAATACCCGGTCTGCTTCATCCAGATAAGCGGATAGCATATCGGTGGTTCTGCCTTTAATACCCATCGAACCATCGTCTGTAGTTACTATGCATTTAATACCATCGGGAAGTAGGTTCCCGGGAAATACCATTTCCTCTTTTTGCGCACCGAGGAGCAAGGTAACATTTTTGCCCTGACTGACGGCGGCATCCGCCAGAAAAGTTAACGGAGCGATACCCATTCCACCGGCAATAAGCAACAGGTTTTTATCGTCGTTATTAACCGTATAACCGTTCCCCAGAGGCCCCAGGATGTCAATAGGGGTATGCTCTTTCTGTTTTGAAAGCCATTGGGTGCCGCTGCCCAAACCGGCATATAAAATCGCCAGTTTGCTTTCTTCGGTACGGTGGATGCTTATCGGTCTGCGAAACAATGTATTACCGCCGCACTGGATCATTATAAATTGCCCCGGTTTTGCCTTCTTGGCAATATCAGCGGCTTCCAGCCACATCAGGAATACGCCGGGCATTACTTCGCTGTTGGAAATAATGCTGCAAATCGAATGTGCGGCGTTATTTTGAGTTATATTATCTATATCATTCTCCTGCATATTGAAGATTTAACGGTTACGGTATTCGGGCATAGACAATACATTATAATTATATTGACCGTTTGCAAGTACTTCGGCAACCGCCCTGGCAGTATCCAGCGAAGTAAAGCAGGGGATGCGTCTTTCGGCAGCAGCCCTGCGGATATGGAAGCCGTCTCTCAGTGAAACCCTGCCGCCGGTTATGGTATTAATCACACCGTTTACCGTTCCGTCATGGATTATATCTATTACATTGGGATGCCCTTCATCCAGTTTCTTGGTTATCATGGATACCGGAATTCCGGCGTTGCGTAAAAGTTCCGATGTGCCTTCGGTGGCATAGAGCTTGAATCCGGCTTCATAAAAATTCCTTATTATGGGAAGAGCTTCTGCTTTATCGCGGTCTGCGATACTGAACAGCATGCTGCCTTTTTCGGGCAGCATCAAACCTGCAGCCAATAGAGCTTTAACCAGCGCGCCGTTAAAGGTAGTATCGATACCCATAACTTCTCCCGTCGATTTCATCTCGGGTCCAAGGTATGTATCTACACCCAGCAGTTTCGACATCGAAAATACCGGCGCTTTGATGGCGATCAGGTTCCTGCTGGGGTATAAACCTGTCTGGAAACCCTGCTCCTTGAGGCTTTGCCCGAGCATAACCCTGGTGGCAATATCTACTATAGATACGCCGGTAACTTTTGAGATAAAGGGTACGGTGCGGCTGGCGCGCGGGTTTACTTCGAGTACGTATATCTTCGATTTTCCCGAGCTGTCCCTGACCACATCGAACTGGATATTCATCAGCCCTTTTATATTAAGAGCGAGACCGATGCGAACCGAATAATCTACAATGGTATCTATTTCTGTTTTAGTAAGCTTTATTGCCGGATAAATAGCCATCGAATCGCCGCTGTGTACACCGGCCCTCTCGATGTGTTCCATGATACCTGGAATAAAAACACTTTCCCCGTCACCGATAGCATCTATTTCCACCTCTTTACCCAGTAGGTATTTATCGATAAGTACCGGGTGGCCGGTATCCAGGTCTGCCGCCAGTTTTACATAACGGGCGAGCTCATTAACGTTATGCACGATTTCCATAGCTCTGCCGCCCAGAACATAGCTGGGACGCACCAGCACAGGATATCCGATAAGCTCGGCTACTTTTATCGCTTCTTCTACCGTCGTTACCGCGGCGCCGGGCGCCTGCGGAATCCCCAGTTCGCTTAAGAAATGCTCGAATCTCTTCCTGTCTTCGGCGAGGTCGATAGTCTCGGAACTGGAGCCGATAAGCGGCAATCCGGCCCGCGTTAGCGGCGTAGCCAGATTGATAGCTGTTTGTCCGCCGAACTGGACGATACAGGGAGGTTCGGTCATGTCGGGATTATCATCATTGATAAAATACCCTTCATTCTCGATAATATCCCGCATACTTTCTTCATCGAGGGCTTCGAAATACAGCCGGTCGCTGGTATCGAAATCGGTGGAAACCGTTTCCGGGTTGGAATTAACCATGATGCTCTGATAACCGGCCTTTTGCAGCGCCCACGCAGAGTGTACGCTGCAATAATCGAATTCAATACCCTGACCGATGCGGATGGGGCCGCTGCCGATAACAATAGCCTTGCTACGGTGTTCGGTTACAGCTTCGTTCTCTTTTTCATAACTGCTGTAGAAATAGGGGGTAGCGGCATCGAATTCAGCGGCGCAGGTATCTACCATCTTATAAACAGGGCGTAAACCCCAATCATTTCTTAACTGCCTGACCTGTGCCGTTAACCTGTCTGCCAGTGTTCCGATCTGGCTATCCGAGAATCCATAGCGTTTTGCCTGCCATAAAAGCTCCGGAGTCAGCTGTTCTGATAGCAATCTCTTTTCCATGTCGATAATATTCCTGAACTTTTTTAAGAACCACAGGTCGTATCCTGTGTGTTCGGCAATTTCTTCGACCGATTTTCCGCGGCGAAGCGCAGCCATAACCGCCCATAACCTGAGGTCGTTGGGATAAAGGGGATATGATTTTATATCATCGGTCAGTTCCCATTTGGGGTCTTCCCATAAAAGAGACCTCTTGCCGAATTCAAGAGAGCGCACCGCTTTCTGTATGGCAGCTTCGAAACACCTGTCGATTGCCATAACTTCTCCGGTGGCTTTCATTTGTGTTCCGATAATCCTGTCTCCGGACTCGAACTTATCGAACGGCCAGCGTGGGATTTTAGCTACAATATAGTCGATAGACGGCTCGAAGGAAGCCATCGTTTTACCGGTAACGGCGTTGGGAATTTCATCCAGCCTCTTGCCTATGGCGATTTTGGAAGCAACGCGGGCAATCGGGTAGCCGGTAGCTTTACTGGCAAGCGCCGAACTGCGGCTGACACGCGGGTTTACTTCAATTACAAAATACTTGTCGCTCTTGGGGTCGAGAGCAAATTGCACGTTGCATCCGCCTTCCACACCCAGAGCGCGGATAATTTTAAGACTGGCGGTTCTCAACATCTGGCATTCTTTATTGGTAAGCGTCTGGGTGGGTGCGACAACGATGCTGTCGCCGGTATGTACCCCCATCGGGTCGATATTTTCCATATTGCAGATGGTTATACAGTTGTTGGCGCCATCACGCATCACCTCGTACTCGATTTCTTTCCAGCCGACCAGTGATATTTCCAGAAGTACCTGGTGAATCGGGCTGGCGTTCAGTCCGATGGAAACTACCTCATCGAACTGTTCCCATGTATTGGCAAATCCGCCTCCGGTACCCCCCAGGGTATAAGCGGGACGGATAACAAGCGGTAATCCTAATCTCTGTGCCACTTCATGGGCTTCCTTAAGATTTTTTACCGTAGCACTAGGTGGAACCGGTTCGCCGATTTCCTCCAGCATTTCCTTGAAAAGCTCCCTGTCTTCTCCCTTGCGGATGGCTTCAATGGGCGTTCCCAGTGACTTGACTTTATACTTTTCAAGCACTCCGGCGTCGTCCAGGTCTACAGCCATATTCAGCCCGGTTTGTCCTCCGAGGGTAGGCAGCAGTCCGTCAGGCCGTTCTTTCTCTATGATGCGTGTAATGACCTCAACCGTAATCGGTTCTATATATACGATATCGGCAATATCTTCGTCGGTCATAATGGTAGCCGGATTAGAGTTGACAAGCACGGAGATAATGCCCTCTTCACGCATGGCTTTGCATGCCTGAGTTCCGGCATAATCGAACTCCGCCGCCTGACCGATAACAATGGGCCCCGAACCGATAATCAATACTTTTTTAGGTTTTTCAGTCATTTATTTCCCTTTCAAGAGTCAATAATTATATCAAGCTTTTATATATAATCTAATATACTAATTTGTTTATTTACTGTATATTTTAAATAATTCCTTAAACAATTCATCTATGTAAGGCTCTCCTGATAAAGAGTAAACGCCATCAAGATAAGATTTAAAAATTTCGATAGCGTCTTTATAACCTTCGATAGGATTTAAACATACCATAAATATTTTATAATTCTTATCCTCTTTATATTCTTTGTATGGGAATTTTTACTGGTTTGTGTGTGACATTTACATTATATTTTGTTAATTCATTACTAATTTCTTTTCTTATTGCATCTTCTAATGGCTTTGCTGTCATATTTTTACGACCGTTGGGCATCTCATCCTGCATAAATTTATGCCAGTTTATTTGCGCTTGATCCATTACTTTTATATTAATTTTATCTGCATATAAATTGCCATTTTCTTGTAACCTATTATAATTGTCAGCAAATGAACAGCTTTTATTTCTCTTTCTCTCATAAGGAAGGCATTTAATATTTTTTAATACTTTACACTTTCCATCCTTTAAGTGTTCACAAAAATTCTTTTCATCCTCTAAGCATTCACAAGAATTCTTATTCATCTAGTTACCTCAGTTAAATCCCTCTCAATCTCCCTTTGTCAAAGGGAGAAATGGCTATATTGTCTCCCTGTGGACAAATGAGAGAATAATCATTATGGTTTGCCTTTCTCTTTATTTATTAAAGAATTATCCCCGCGATTAATTAACTTCTCTTTGCGGTTTATTTTAGTAATCTGTTTCCCTTTAAAAGAAGACTTATTCTCCCACTTTGGAAAAGGGGGAACAAGGGGGATTTCATTCATATGCTCTATAATTTTGTCGAAAACTCCCTGCATATTCTTTAGCACTTCGACGTTGGTGAATCTGAGAACTTTTAATCCAAGGCTATTGATATATGCATCTCTTTCTTTGTCATGTTCCAATCCGTCATTATAAAAATGCTGACTGCCATCGACTTCTATCACTAACTTTAACGCGGGACAATAAAAATCGACTATATAATTGCCTATAGGCTTCTGTCTGTAGAACTGATATCCGTTAAGCTGTCTCATTTTCAGCTTCGACCATAGATACCTTTCAGTATCGGTCATATCGTGTCTTAACTGTCTTGAAGGCTTTTTAAGTTTTTCTTTGTAAGATAGCATATAACCTTCCTATCTGCTCTTATCAATCATTCCTAAAAATTGTTTAAACAGGTAGGTGGTATCGAGCGGGCCGGGAGACGCCTCGGAGTGATATTGGATACCGAAAATCGGCAGTTCCTTGTGCCTTATCCCTTCGACAGTGCCATCATTAAGATTAATGAAGCTTATTTCAAGCCCGTTGGAAACCGTATCGGGGTCTAACGCAAACCCATGGTTCTGTGCAGTAATATGAATTCTGCCATTACTGAGTTCTTTAACCGGATGATTGCCGCCACGGTGCCCGAATTTCAGTTTGAAAGTTTTTGCTCCAAAAGCCCGGCCTATCAACTGGTTACCGAGGCATATTCCCATAATCGGCTTTTTTTCAGCCAGTATTTTTACGTTATCGACAATATAATCTAAAAGTTCGGGATTTCCCGGGCCGGGTGACAGCAAAATCCCATCCGGATTAATTTTCAGTATCTCACTTGCCGGTGTATCACATGGAAATACTTTTAAGCTGCAATTTAGCGCACTTAACTTTCTAAGTATGCTGAATTTCAAACCGCAATCTAAAACAGCAATGTTATACTCACTTTCGGTACAATTTTGAGCCGGCCAATCGTAAGTATCAGGTGAAGAAACTTTGTGTACAAAATCGGTGTTGCTGTAATCCGGCTTTAACTTTATTTCGGCTAAAGCCTGTTGCGGTGTTTTTTCGCAGGTTATAATCCCGCGCATGACACCGCATGAACGTAAAAGCCGCGTGATTGCCCGCGTATCGACACCGTGTATTCCGGCAATGCTATTATTGACCAGATACTCGTGAATAGTCATACTGCTCTGATAGTGACTGGGTTCCTCGCATTCTTCCCTGACGACGAATCCGCTCACCTGTACCCGTTTGGATTCAAAGTCGTTATCATTGATGCCGTAATTACCTATCATTGGATATGTCGGCACTACGATTTGCCCGGCGTAAGATGGGTCGGTCAGTATTTCCTGGTAACCGGCCATGCTGGTATTGAATACCACTTCTCCATAGGTTTCTATATCGGCTCCGAAAGAATATCCCTCAAAAATCGACCCATCTTCAAGTACCAGAATAGCTTTCTTGTTCACGCTTTAACTCCTAGTTTTACCGAATTGTCTTTATAAACCACTTTTCCGTTAAATATAGTTGCCATAACTTTACCCTTTAACTTTTCGCCGTTAAGGGGGGTGTTTCTGCCTCTGGAATAAAACTCTTCAACATTCACTTTCCATTCCGCATCGGGGTCGAATATAGTTATATCCGCCATAGCTCCCTGTTCGAGTGTTCCCAGTTTGCCGAATTTGCTGCCGATGATTTTTGCCGGTGCGGCGGTCAGCTTGGATAGCAGGAGACCGATTTCGATATCACCGTTATGAACCAGTTTCATCAGGCTACCAAGCGCAGTTTCAAAACCGCTTATACCGAAGGGGGCAATAGCAAATTCGCACAGTTTTTCGTTATCGGTATGCGGGGCGTGGTCGGTAGCAATAATGTCTATGGTGTCGTCTTTCAAACCGGCAATGAGCGCCGCAATATCTTTTCGAGTGCGCAGGGGAGGATTGACCTTAGCATTGGTGTCGAAACCGAGTACCATTCCCTCATCCATAGTAAGATGATGGGGAGTGACCTCGACGGTAATTTTAACGCCATCTTTCTTGGCATTGCGAACGAGTTCTACCGAACCATGTGTACTGATATGACAGATATGAATCCGGGCTCCTGTAAGTTTTGCCAGTGCAATATCCCTGGCGATAATATTCTCTTCGGCCGCATTAGGAATTCCCCTCAAACCCAGCCTGGTGGCGATTATACCTTCATTTATCTGCCCCCCATTGGACAGCATAACATCCTCGCAGTGGTCGCCTACAAGCAAACCGAATATCGTACTGTATTCGAGAGCCTGTTTCATTATACGCGAATCGGCAATTGTTGAGCCGTCATCGCTTACGGCAACCACTCCAGCTTCAGCCAGTTCTCCCATATCGGCCAGTTCTTTGCCCGCCCGGCCTTTGGTTATGCAGCCAATCGGCAGAACGCGGATGCAGGCATCGGTGGCAGATGCAGACTTGATATAATCAATGGTTGCTCTATTATCGAGAGCCGGGTTTGTATTCGGCATGCAGCAGATTGTGGTAAAACCGCCTTTGGCGGCGGCTTTACTTCCGGTTGCAATGGTTTCTTTTTCTTCAAAGCCCGGTTGTCTCAGGTGGCAGTGAAAATCTATAAATCCGGGGCAGACTATCATTCCTTTCGCATCCAGTACATTACAATCCGCCGGAATTTCTTTAATACTCGCTGCGACTTCTTTTATCCTGCCGTCGGTTATCAGTAAATCACCCGTCATATCCATGTCCTGCGACGGGTCAATAATGCGCCCGTTTTTTATAAGCATAGTTTTATTCATTGTGACTGCCTCCGGCTAACAGGTAAAACAGTGCCATGCGCACGGCCACCCCGTTGGTTACCTGTTCGGTAATAACCGATTTGTCTCCGTGAGCGACTGTCGATGCTATTTCAACATCCTCGTTTACAGGGCCGGGATGCATTACGATTACGTCCTTATCAGCCTTTGATAAACGTTCTTCAGTTATCTGATATAGTCTGGCATACTCCCGTATGCTGGGTAGCAACCCGCTTTGCTGTCTCTCAAGCTGCAACCTGAGTCCCATTACCACATCGGCATCTTTCATTGCCTTATTAATGTCAGTCGTGACATTTACTTTCGGGAAGTATGGCTGCGGATTATCCATGCCTTTTGGTAAGAGTGTGGAAGGAGCGCAGATGGTGACATCGGCTCCCATTTTAGTCAGGCTCCAGATATTGGAATGGGCGACGCGGCTGTGGATAATGTCACCGATAATGGTAACTTTCAAATTTTTTATACTGTTTTTATATTTTAACATTGTGTACATATCGAGCAGCGCCTGAGTCGGATGGGCATGCCAGCCGTCGCCGGCGTTTATTATGCTGGCTTTAACATGTTTCGATGCCAGGTTCGGCGCGCCTGAATTAGGGTGCCTCATTACTATAATATCGGCGCCGAGCGCCTCCATGGTTTCCAGCGTATCGATTAAACTTTCACCCTTGGTGACGCTGCTGGAGGAAACGGTCAGATTACTGATATCAGCACTGAGGTTCTTGGCAGCCAGTTCGAAAGACGAACGTGTGCGCGTGCTCGCTTCGTAGAAAAGGGTTACCACCGTTTTACCGCGCAGCGTGGGTACTTTTTTAATCGGCCGCGATAGTATTTCATGCATGGCATCGGTGGTTTGCATAACAAGGTCTATTTCGGATGGTGTAAAGTCATCAAGGTCAAGGATATGCTTATGCTTCCATATTTTTTGTGCCGGTTGCGGATTATCATCCTTTAAATCGATTACGTTAATCTGTCCCAATGCTTCCATTTTTAACCCTCCCTTCCGGGTTTGGGGATAATTGCCACTTCATCTATTTCATCTGTTTCAGTGAGACGAACTTCTATCTCTTCATCTTTGGAACTGGGAATATTCTTACCGACATAGTCTGCTCGTATAGGCAATTCCCTGTGCCCGCGGTCGACCAGAACTGCCAGTTGGATTGAGAGAGGCCGCCCGAGGTCGATAATGGCATCCAAAGCTGCACGTGCGCTGCGCCCGGTATATAAAACATCGTCAACAAGGACGATAACTTTTCCGTCTACACTGGAGGGGATATTGGTGCTTTTAATTACCAGAGGAATATCCTGGGAAGAAATATCGTCACGGTAAAGGCTGAAATCAAGGATTCCGACCGGTATTTTCATTTCTTCAAATGATTCAATATTTGATGCCAGGCGTTTGGCAAGCGGAACCCCGCGTGTGCGCATACCGACCAGAATAATATTGTTTGTGGATTTGTTGCGTTCGACAATTTCATGGGAAATGCGGGCTATTGTACGCTTGATATCGGCTTCGGTCATTATTACTTTTTTTGCCATAAAAAAACCTCTTACTGTAACTTTGCCAGCAAGAGGTAAACTCGCGCACATTCATATTACCCTTGCCAGCCTCTCTGGACTAGCGTTAAAGGTGTTATTTAACTAAAAACTATTATATCACTGTATATGCGGATAATGCAAAGAAAAATTTATTTTTATTTACTGTTATTTTATATTCCCATTATTGACTCAGAAACCCTTATTTTAATCTGGTTTCGAATCCTTCTTACATCTTCAACGGATTTATTTTTTGTGTCAATCCTTTAATTACCATACCGCCTGTAACAACCGCTAAAATATACTGCACTATCGACGAATTAGACAGCGCTCCAACAATTAAACTAAAGCTTCCCGCCCCATAAGTGAACGGGAAATTTATCCCAAAGAGCATTACGAATGTCCAGGTCGGAATCAGGCTGATCACAAATAACAGTATTCCGAAGGCGCACAACGCCGAAAAGCTTACGCGTATTTCTTTTTTTACTAACATTAACGTTTTACGCCACTCTGTTAACACGCCAAACAAAAAGGCAAATGCCGCGCCGAGAATATGCCACATAATGAGCCCGTCTATATCAAACTTTTTCATAAATTCATTCATATGAAGTTGTGCTGTGGCAACAAGATTTAATAGCAGTATTCCCAGAGCTATAACAATAATATAAGGAATAATTTTTCGAATATTCATAACAATCTCCTTTGGCAATCATAAACAATCTTATAAATCCACCCAAATGGCGAGACTTCAATAAAAAGCAGTGATGTGGTTAATGATGTGGTTAAAGTATCAGTGATGTAGGTTTTAGTGGGGAGACACAAATAATTATATCTAACCTAGTTTAACAGATGACTATGTAAACATAATAAATACCGGCGTAAAACATGTCATCTTTTGTTCTGCTAGGGGTAATTAATTTAATAACATCTTACGACATAACCAGTCTCCTGATTTTATTGCGCAAGATATCGGTATCCCCTATCTGTCTTTACAATCAAAGCCAAGATAATCATATAAGAATAACATATAGGATACAATGAATGTATATTGATGTCAATACTATTTTGTATAAAAACGTTAAAATTTTAAAAAAAGAATCTCTTTTTAAAATAAAGAGCAACGTTAACCAAGCCTATCATTACAGGCACTTCGACCAAGGGACCGATGACTGCCACGAATGCCTGTCCCGAACCGATGCCGAACACAGCAACGGCAACCGCAATCGCCAGCTCGAAGTTATTACTGGCA
>JAQTUQ010000044.1 GCA_028707255.1 Dehalococcoidales bacterium | reverse complement strand
TGAGGAATTGGTGGAGCTGAGGGGATTCGAACCCCTGACCCCTGCGATGCGAACGCAATGCTCTCCCAACTGAGCTACAGCCCCAACAGAGAAAATTATAGCATATTTCGTAAAATTATTATCTACCTGCATTGACTCAAGGTAATTTCAGCGTGGCAGCAATCTGTTCTGCCACTTTACTATTTTGGGGGTTTTATTTAGCGTTTTGCTTTCTCTGACGGCATATTGGGGAGGTTTCCAAAGGGTCTGGTCTTTATTCCATCGATGCGAAATGATTTACATTGCCTTGTCAGTTAATCGCAATGTTGTTATACTGAATAAGTTATTCAAATTCAGGGATGTAAAGAGAAAAATGGAATTCGAAACGATAATCGGGCTGGAAGTGCATGCCCAGCTAATGACCAAAAGCAAGATGTACTGCCGCTGCAGCGCGGATTATTCCAGCGATACCCCCAATACCCATGTCTGCCCTGTTTGTATGGGGATGCCGGGTACTCTGCCTACTGTCAATAAACAGGCGGTAGAATTCGGCATGATGACGGCGCTGGCTCTAAACTGCGAAATATCCGAGTTTACCAAGTTCGACCGCAAGAACTATCCCTATCCCGATTTGATGAAGGGGTACCAGATATCCCAGTTCGACCATCCGGTGGGAACCATGGGCTGGATGGAAATCGAAGCCGGCGGGCAGAAAAGAAAGGTTGGTGTAACGCGCGTACATCTGGAAGAGGATGTTGCCAAGCTGTCGCATCACCCTGCTGAAAACGGTGAATCTTTCACTCACGTAGATGTTAACCGCGCCGGTATGCCGCTGATGGAAATCGTGGGTGAGCCGGATTTACGTTCTCCGGAAGAAGCCCGGGAATACCTGGTTAAGCTGCGCAGCATACTGCAATACCTGGGGGTCTCCACCGCCAATATGGAAGAGGGTAGTTTCCGCTGCGATGCAAATATCAGTATTCGCCCCGTCGGCACTACGGAATACCTTTCCAAAGTAGAAGTCAAGAATATGAACAGCTTCAAGGCTGTCTATAAAGCACTCGAATACGAGGCCGAAAGGCAGCGCAAGGCTTTCGAAAAGGGTGAAAAAATACCGCAGGAAACGCGGGGCTGGATAGAGGAATCCGGCAAGACGATTTCCCAGCGCAGCAAGGAATATGCCCACGATTACCGCTATTTTCCCGAGCCCGACTTACCTCCTTTAACCATATCCCGCGACTGCGTGGAACAGGTAAGAGCAAAGCTGCCTGAGTTGCCGGAAGCACGCCGCGATCGCTTCATGTCGCAGTACGGATTGCCTCTTTACGATGCCAATCTTTTAACTGTCTCCAAGGCGATGGCGGAGTATTTCGAGCAGGCGGTAAAAGCAGGCAAAAATGTTGCTCCGAAAGAAATCGCCAACTGGCTTTTAGGACCGGCAAGTGGCATAATTAATGCCGACTCTGCGGATATCGAAAAATTCAGCGGGAGGGTAACCTGCCAGCGGCTCGTTCGTTTGTTGGAAGTCAACGCCGCCGGTACCGTCAGCACTGCCAGCGCTAAGGCGGTTCTGGAAGAAATGTATAAGAGCGGCAGGGATGCCGATGCCATAATCAGCGAGCAGGGATTGGGACAGATCAGCGACAGCTCGGAAATCGAGAAATGCGCTGTGGAAATAATAGCTGCCAATGCGCAGGCGGTAGCGGACTACCGGGCGGGCAAGGAAGCATCCCTTAAATTCCTGGTCGGGCAGATGATGCGCGCTACAAGGGGCAGAACCAATCCCAACATGGCTGCTGAATTACTTAAAAAGAAACTAGAGGAAGGATAATATGGAAACCTATTTAATTATTGCTCAGATGGTGCTTTCGGTAGCGCTGGTGGTTCTGATACTGCTGCAAACAAAGGGTAGCGGAGGACTGGGCGGTATCTTCGGGCAGGCCGATTCCGTCTACCGTACCAGGCGTGGGCTTGAAAAGACCGTTTTCCAGTTGACCATTGTTATCGTGATATTATTTATAGCTGTTGCGCTCCTGATGCTCAAGCTGAGTTAAGTCGGGGGTTGACGGTATGCGTTCCGTAATAACACTGACTACCGACTTCGGTTTGTGTGACGGCTATGTCGCCTCTATGAAAGGGGTGATACTGCGAATCAGTCCGCAAGTAAATATCGTCGATATCAGCCATTTAATAAAGCCGCAGGATATTCATCAGGCGGCTTTTGTGTTGGGCACAACGGTTGGCTATTTTCCTCCCGAAACTATTCATCTGGCAGTGGTCGACCCCGGTGTCGGCACCGAGCGTCCCGCCATCATCGTCAAAACTGCCTTCGGTTATTTCGTTACTTCCGATAACGGTTCGTTGAGCTACGTATTAAAGCCTTATCTTATAACCCCCCTTAAAGCCAAAGGCAGCGTTTCCGTAAAAGCCGGATTTAAAGCCGAGCTTGCTTTAGAAGTCGTCAAAATCACGAGCAGCGGTTTCCTGCCATCAGGTATCAGCAACACCTTTCACGGACGCGATATCTTCGCCCCGGCGGCAGCTTACCTGTCGCTGGGGAAAACCCCCTCTGATTTCGGAGAGCCGGCTGGTACCATCGACATGCGGCCGCTGTCGCAGCCGCATGTCAATCCCGACGGTTCTATAAGCGGACACATCATCCATATAGATAATTTCGGCAACCTGATAACAGATATCACTGTTTCAGATATTACTCAGGACTATAATTCGGTTGTCATCGAGGTCGGCAAAGAACGGATTAAAGGTATCGTCAATACCTATGCCGCAGTGGCAGGGCTGTTAGCCTGCATCGGCTCAAGCGGATACCTCGAAATAGCCGTTAAAAACGGTAGTGCCGCTTCCCTACTTGCCGTTAAAACGGGGGATGCAGTAAAATTATCCGATTAACAAAGGAGTGAATATGGGCAAATTAGCGCTGTGGATTAAAGAAACAAGGCCTCAATTCCTGATTCTGTCTATCGTACTTACCTTCCTGGGCACATCCATCGCCTGGTATTACGGGTCTTTCAACATCTGGTATGCACTGCTTGCCGGCCTGGGTTTAACGCTGACACACGGCAGTGTCAACGCCATTAACGATTACTTCGATTACAAGAGCGGCATCGACTTGAACGTCAAGCGCACCCCTTTTTCGGGGGGCAGCGGTCTGGTTCCCGAAGGTAAACTGGCGTTAAAGCAAGCCCTGGGTGTCGGCATAGTCACTTCGCTGATTGCGCTGGGCATCGGCATCTTTTTCTTTATCGTCAGCGGCTGGCAGTTGATACCGCTGGTGGTCGTCGCAGGCATCATCCTCGTTTTATATACCCCGGTTATCTTAAAGACAACCTGGCCTGAATGGTCTCCCGGTGTGGGTTTGGGTATTATGCCGATACTGGGGCTTTATTTCGTACAGACCGGTGAATACAGCTGGATAGTTCTACTGGCGGCGGTTCCCTCGGGTATCATGGTTCACAATCTTCTGCTGATTAACGAATTCCCCGATGTCGAAGCCGACCGCATCGGTAAAAGGCGCACCACGCCGGTGGTTTTCGGGCTGGAAAAAGCCAGCAAGTTCTATGTGGCTGCCACCATCGCCGTCTATGTCTGGATAGTCGGCTGCGTCATTGCCACGCTTGTAAGCGGCACGGTAATCATGCCGGTCTGGTGCCTGGTAGCCCTTTTAAGCCTGCCGTTTGCCATCAAAGCGATACAGGGCGCGCGCCAGTATGGCGATATGAACAAATTGATACCGGCAATGGGCAGCAATGTCATCTTTATAATGTTGACGCACGTGCTTTTAGGAATCGGGTACATATTGGATAAGGCCTTTTAAATGGCGGGAAATACAATCAGCGGCAATAATAAAAGCGAATTCCTGCACGACGATGTCTACGAATCCATTCCGCCCAATTACGATTTAATCAATCACCTCTTTACCGGCGGGATGGATATCCGCTGGAGAAAGAAAGCGGCGCGGGAAACAGTCGCTTTGTCTCCCAAATCAATACTCGATATCTGCTGCGGCACGGGGGATTTATCGCTATCGGTAGCTAAACTCGCCGCAAAAGATGCCAAAGTTACCGGGGTGGATTTCAGCCGTCCGATGCTGGATGTGGCGGTACGCAAGGCGCAAAAAGCCGGTTTGGATATTACCTTTGTTACCGGTGACATTGCCGACATCCCTTTCGCCGCTGATTCCTTCGACAGCATGTGCATCGGCTTCGGTTTCCGCAACCTGACCTACAAGAATGAAATGTCTGCGCAGTATATCTCCGAGATATTACGCGTTTTAAAACCCGGAGGCAGGTTTGTCATCGTCGAATCCAGCCAGCCGGCGCCGGATGCCAAAATCATCAAATTCTTCCATCGCTTTTATGTAAAATATATCGTATCGGGACTGGGGAGAATTATCTCTGGTAACAATGCAGCCTATAACTATCTTGCGGAATCGGCGGCAAACTACTACGGAGCGGAGGAGCTGCGCGATTTGCTCTTAAAATCAGGCTTCGAAAAAGTAACCTTCAAACGCCTCTTTTTCGGTGCGGCGGCCATACATGTGGCGGAGAAGTGATTGTTCTTTTAATTAAGAGGGGAAAGGATACATTCCAGTGGATAAAATCGAGTAAATTGGAGTAGTTCTCACGATTGATATATAAATAATAACACTGAATAACGCAAAATATTTTATAGTTTTATTAGCAAAATTCATAGAAGTATCTTCAATACGATAATTTGATGCCGTATAAATTATCTAATACGAAAGGTATATATTTCTGTGGTAGATGATTTAAATAGTATAGAATTCCGTATTCTCATTAAAGACGAAAATAATTATTATTATGTTGCAAATGTAAAGCTTAACGGTTCAGAAGTGTTCTGCTCATTTCCCGATGCGGGTTTTCATTTAACGGAACATAAGAGTGGTGAAGTGCATATAACAGCTGAAAATAGCTTGAATAAACAGTTTAAAGGAATCCCTATTATTGCTAGTACTGGATCAGCGGGAGTACCATGTGGTAATGGCTTCAGGCATATGACTACTAAAGATTTAGGTGTAGCCTATTCTATTGCTGATTTTACCTTTCCCATTAATTCGTTAGACGTGGATTTCAAAAAGTACCATCGAAGAATTGAAGGATGTTTTATAGTAGATAAAGGTTTACTACCAAAGGATACTGATTTTGTAAAAATAGAGATATGGTATGTACCTTCTAGAAATACATATAGCTTTGAGTTTAATAATAAGGGTATTGCTGATGGTTTAATGTATAAATTGGACAAATGCGAACCACAGATATGGAGTTTTGCTAAACCTTTTTAAATTATTATAGTTTTGTCAATATTTAAATAATTCGCAATTTGAATACATGATCTATTTTTTCAATCCACCATAAACTAAGGCTATACCAACAATAATCAATATACCTTGCCAATCATAAACAAAACGTACGATGCTAGGAGCATTATCCAAATTTGCATTTTCCACCCAAGCATAGCCACCGTGTCTGTCAAATTCTTCTCCATATTCCCAATGCCCTCCAGTTGAAGGTGCGTCGTATGTAAAAAACACGAAAAACAAAAAAACAATAACAAGTACTCCTGCCCAACATATGAATCTTCTAATATTATTCATTCTAATGAACAACGCTCTCTGATTATTTTTAAATATGCCGGGTCAGATAATCCGTAAATATCCATGATCTTTTTAATAATTACCTCTACTTCTTCTTCTAGACCTTCATATACTTTTAAATGCTGTTTTAAAGTCAAAGTAATTTCTTTTATATATTCATCATCGATAGCAGTATATTCAAAAGGAATAAGCTTATAATGTTGTGTTGTTTCTGAGCCATTCATTAAAAAATACAATGGTCTTTCATCATTTGTTATTAAAGCAGGTTTATCTTTATAATATTTTGATACTTCCAACAATAATTTACACATATTGGTACTATATTCAATAATTTCATCCAGTTTTAATTTTAATTTGCTAAAAATTATATTGCCCTTGTCACTTTCTAAAATAGGCAAAAAACTTTTGTTATTTAATTCCCTTTTTATTTTGGACAATTTTTCAATCGAATTATTTACATCAATAATAAATTGTATGTAACCATCATAACCAATATTCATACGTAAAGGCATATCTACGCAGTCAGGCCGTAATAGTCCCATAACACATTCTCTAATAACATAATGATTTCCCCAACAAAAATCTAATGGTCCTAAAACTAAACTACTTTGTTCAGGCGAAGGTTTTTTATCAAACATGAAAGCTTCCTCCTTGTTTTATAAAATTAAAACTATTAAATATTATTCCAGACAATACCATAATTCAATGGTATATTATTATTAATGTTTTCTAGAAGATAAATTCAGCATACCTTGACAGACAGTCATGTTTACTGTTACTTATACTAGATAAGCATCCGGTCTTCTATTTAAAATCCTTTTGTTTTTTACAACCCCCGTTTCTTATAAAAGTTTATCGACAAAGGTATCGAAGCGCCGAGCAGCCGTCTTATCGGTGTTTAAAAATAAAAACAGGCCCCGGATTTTTCACCGGAGCCTGTCTGGTTCGTTTCCTACTCCTCCCGCCTGATTTATCTAACCAGATACCCTTTCACTACGGGAGTTTTTTTATGAGGAGCTCGGAAACCTTCGCCTGCTCCCCGCTGATTTTTAGAATGTTATTGATTGTTTCCTTTTTTAAATTCCCCCACCTTTAACCAGCGAGGAGCCTATAGAATCTTCGTCCCATCTACAATGTAGAGCCAGAATATCATGCATCTAAAAAATATACATCCTCCTTTCGCAAGTTATTGAGGGCTATTGGTCGGTTCCTTTTTTAATACTACCCTCTTACTTTCATTTTACCAAATGGATTTAATATGTCAATACCCTTTCGGTGCATCGTTTATACGGACTCGAGAATAGTAGAATATCCGTTATAGCTATATAAAAACATGAAAAACTTTTTTCTCTCTTGTATTCCTCGCTTTTTCAGGTTATATTAAATACATGAATGTCAAAGAGTCCTTTTTCCGAATTACTAACGAAATACAGGGAGGCTGAAATGATTAAGGTTTCGATACAGGGTGTGCGCGGGTCTTTTCACGATATCGTAGCCAGGGATAAATTCCCCGATGATTCCGAAATCATCGAGGGGGCGACCTTCCACCAGGTTTTCGAGGATGTAAAGAAAGGGCTGGTCGATTACGGAGTCGTAGCTATTGAGAACTCAATCTACGGCTCTTTTTTGGAAAACTACGACCTGCTGTTAAAATACGATTCTAAAATCGTCGGAGAATCTTACCTCAGAATAAAGCTGGATTTACTGGCATTGCCGGGTGTTAAACTGGAAGATGTCAAGGAGGTTTACAGCCATTCCATGGCGATGGCTCAATGCGAGGAATTTTTAGAAAAACATCCTGAAATGGTTCGTATTGAAATGGACGATACCGCCGGCAGCGGCAGGCTGATAAAGGAAAAGGGGCTGACCAATGCCGCGGCAATCAGCAGCAGCCTGTCG
>JAQTUQ010000015.1 GCA_028707255.1 Dehalococcoidales bacterium | reverse complement strand
CCCCTTTATGAAACTGTATTGAAAGCCATTGTCGAAAGCGGAGCGCATACTGTAACACTGGCGCCCGAAGCCGGCTCGCAACGCCTGCGCAATGTCATCAACAAGCGTATAGATGAAGATGACATAATGAAAGCGGTGGCGAAGGTGGCAGAGTATCCGGTAAAAACGCTGAAGCTCTATTTTATGGTCGGATTGCCGTCGGAAACCGATGAAGATATAGAAGAAATCGTATCGCTTATCGTTAAATGCCGCGCGATTTTAAACAGCAAGAGAATCGGCTGCCGTATCGATATCAATGTGGCTCCTTTCATTCCCAAGGCGGGGACGCCTTTCCAGTGGATGCCGATGGCGGATGAAAAAACTCTCAATCGCCGTTTAAATTTCCTGAAGAGAAAGCTGGCTCCGCTGGGGGTGCAGGTTAAGAATGAGAGCGTGGCATGGAGCAGCGTGCAGGCGGTTCTCTCGCGCGGAGACAACAGGATTGTCGGACTGCTGGCTGCTATCGATAATGTCTCGCTTGCCGAATGGCGGCAGAAAGCCAGGGAGTTAAAAATAGACCTCGACCATTATACCGTCGAGGAATGGGATACCAATGCGGAATTGCCCTGGGATTTTATCGAATCGGGCACTGCAAAAGAGAAACTGGTAATCGAACTGAACAGGGCGTTATCTTTGTAAAGATAAAATAAAAATCCCAACACCTTGGGGTTAACATGAAGTCAGGCTATTCGAGAAAGATTGCTTCGCTTTCCCTTTGGGAAAACTCGCAATGACATTCTTAATCATCACCGTTATGGCTCGACAGGCTTCCTTCGAGAGCCTCAGGACAGGCACCACGAATGGCTTAAATTAATCACCACGAACGGCTTTGGTGTTTTCTTTTCTCTGGATACTTAGTCCCGAAATGTTAGGGCATGCCATAAAGGCATAAAAAAAGAGGGCTGTTAGACCCTCTTTTAATAAAAACGCTTTGAAAAACTACTGTTCGAGCAGTTCGTTAACTACCTCGTTTATTACCTGCCCTTCGGCTTTCCCTTTCAGTTGCGCTACCAGTTTGCCCATTACCTTACCCTTGTCTCTGGGTCCCTGGGCGCCAACTTCTTCGATTACCTTGCGGGCGGCAGCTACAACATCTTCACGGCTGACCTGCTCCGGCAGGTATTTTTCGATAATTGCCAATTCGGCTGTTTCTTTATCTACCAAATCCTGTCGGTTGCCCTGCTTGAAAGCAAGAATGCTTTCCTTGTGCTGCTTGGCATCCTTGGCAATAACGCCGATTATCTCGGATTCTTCTAGTTCACCGCGCTTGGCAATTTCAGCGTTGTGGATGGCAGAAAGAAGCATGCGAATTACAGAACACGAGAGCTTATCACTGCTCTTGAGCGCATGTTTAAGGTCTTCGTTAAGTTTCTGTTTTAAAATCGATGACACCTTACTTAACTCTCCCTATCTCTTATTCGCTCTGGCAGCTTTGTTTGCCTGACGTCTGCTGGCTGCATCTTTACGTGCACGCCTGGTTAACGGTTTCTGGTAGCGCCCTCTGCGGCGAACCTCCGACAGGATTCCGTCCTGCTGGACCTTCCTGTTGAACCGTTTAAGCAAACTGTCGAAGCTTTCACCCTCATTGGCCTTCATAACTGTGGCCACTAGCATCAGCCTCCTTTGTGTTCTGATTATCGTAGAAACAACTACATGCCTTTGCTGAACGGGCAAAGAACATTTAATTTTATGTTAAAACTGAGTGAAGTGTCAAGGAGTGCCGATTTTGGATTTTTTAATCTTGGTTGCTGTAGATATTTGTTTGACGCCGCTATGGATTCGACAAGCTCACCACGAGCGGCTATCTATTTCTTCCGCTCGTCCTGAAACTGTCGAAGGGTCTTAGAGTGGAAGAAACTATGATTGAACGAAACCCGATTTTATATCATTATCCATCTCGTTTTTTCGCTCCCCGTCTATTCCCCGACGCATCAAGACAAGGTCTGAGAGCGGGTGGAAAAATAACTTTTCATAATCCTTAATCGTAAACAGCTATTATGACGGCATTTCTGGAATTATACCCGTCGTAAAAGAGCACTGCGACCTGCCTTTCGTCAATCATCGCGGCAGAAGGGATATTGCGGGCCACAGAGACTCTTTCCATAGGTGTCTTATAACTTCCGTTAATCATGACATCGGCTATATAGTCTACCGAGTTGAAACTTTTAAGCAGCCCTTTTTCTATTATCATATATAGCTCCTTACTTATACTTTTCCCAACAGCAGTGTTTGCAGATACTTGCCGCAGGCGGGAAGAAAAAGGGTTTTTAAACCGGTAATACGTCTCTTTTCATTTACCAGCCCCGCTTTGCTATCGGTTATATCGATAACGTCATATAACTGCTGCCCGCAGTTCGGATGGATTTCGATATATCCTGTTAAATTTTCTATCTCATAGCGTCTCAGTATCGCCTCGCCCCGGCTTCTTGCCGCATCGATAGAGCCGATATTGACGTCCTCGACGGATAGAAAGCGGGCATAGCTATTTTCTATGTCCGCATATTCATAACAATTAAGAATCAGGGCTTGGTTGTTGATGTCGTCGAGTCCCTCCACCCGGATATGATTATAATCGGAGGCTTCGGTTCTGTATCTGCCTGCGAGAATCGGATGCATGCCGTCAATCTGCGGTGCGGAATATGAATACACCGGATTATCATCCGGCAGCGGATTTACCAGACGGGCAGTATACCCCTCTATGAAAAGCAGGTCGGGCACGAACGACAGCAGCTTTTTAACGATACTGTCGCCCTTTGTACCGGGATTGATATTGAAGTCCGGATAGAAACTCCCGATAGCATCCGATGCCGAGATAACCTCCAGTTTTAATCCGGCTCTTGCCAGTATAAAAGCCAGTATATCCTTAACGCTCATATCTTCTGAATCCCGGTTCCAGCAGTACTGCTGTCTTGCCGTCCAGCGGTTTAAGTTGTCCCATCCGTTTACCGCATACAAAACCAGTTTTGCCGAGCCTTTCGAATTAATATATTCGTATGCTTGCAGAGTATACGATTGTCCGCCGCAGACTTCGCATCCGTTTTCGGTTATATAACCCGGGTTGAAGTTCAGCCGGCAGCCGATATCGAGCGGGGGCGGCAGGGAGGAATGTTTTGTGTCATCTTTTACAAGTTCGACGGTAAGCCTGCTTTCGAATCCGATTGTTTCCTGTTTCAGTGAAAGAATATCGTTTGTAATGTCAAATCTCTGTTCGGAAAGCGGTGCTCTCCAGACACTGTTTGCGCAGGATAACCAGCAATAATTTTCATTATGGGCGATTGCCAGTCCGTACTCTGAAGACAGGTTGAACGGCTGCGGTTCGAGCCAGAGGTTATCTGCGAAGTTTCCTATGGTATGGGTTGAAAAAGGTTGGGAATAAGTCTCGTTGCCGCCGTACTTTTCGATATAGAAACACCTGAAAGCATCCGGTTTATCTAAAAACGCATGATGATAGCTGAAATTGCCGTCGGAAGGCGCTTCGGCCAGCGTTTGCAGTTCTCCCCAACTGCCGGCGGGGATGTTTCCGCCGTCTCCATAAACAATGCTCCATAACCTGAAGTTGCCATTGGAGTCTTTCCCGGTAACGAACAGGTTCCAATCGTTATCATAAACAGCCGATACCCCCGAAAGATTCCCGGTCGTCTTATCCCAGGCGGATTTTGCCTGCCACTGTCCGTTAACCAGCTTTTTAACGTAAAGAGCAGATTGGTCGGCAAAAAATAGCGCTAAATCGCCGTTTGGCTTATAAGAGGCGGAGATGCCGTTAATGGCGGTAGTCGGGGAATAGTCGACAAGCTGTGCGTCCGACCATGTCGCTCCGTAATCATTGCTTATAATGCATTGTATCTTGCGGTCGCTCTTAATCCAGAAGATGGAAACGGTTGCTCCCAGTGATGCGGCGGCGACAATTACGGCATTATACTGGCCGGTATAATGCCATGAGCCGAAAGCGGAATCTTCCCCGGGGTTTACAATGCGCTGTACATATAATTTACGGGAATCTGAAGTAGGAGTGATTCTTGCCCGGATTAAAGAGCCGTCCGCGGCTAACGTTACGGCATGAAAGTATTCCTCCTCTGTTCCGCTATACAGCCTCTGCCAATGCAGCTTTGTAACTCCGTTTATCCTGTTGACCGCTTCCAGTTCGACGTACGGAATATGGCTCGCCTGTTTTTGTGTCTTAATCAGAGTATCGGAAAGATTTTTCATGCGGTTCACTCATCTCCTTTCTGGTCGGGGATATACTCTTTGCCCCAAAAGAGGTGCCCGGCAATATAACCGCCGGTGAATGTTAAAAATAAACACGAGAGCTGCGGCCAGAACCAGTGCCCCAGCAAAGCCCCGACGGCTACCAGCGCGATGATGCACAGCCCTTCGTATTTGTGCCAGATATCGCGCAGTATATATGTCCATGGTCTGCCGCCGATTACTTTCCAGACAGCTTTATAAATGCTCATTTGAATTAACTCCTTTATCAATCGCTGTCGCAGTCGCCACTTATTTCAAAACCCCCAGATTCAAGGCATATGACTCGTTGTCTCGAAGGCTGTCTGAGAACCCGTTTGGTACATCCGGCTGATGCGAACGCGGTTTTTATTCCCCATCCTTTTCAGCTTGCTTCTGAAATAATCGATTTTGGTTTTTCCCCAGCGTAAAAACTCCTGAGGCGTACTTTTGCCACCTGTATTGACGCGGTTTATGGAGAAGGCTGCCCATTCGATGGCGGCATAGCCGCAGGCGCCGCAAATTACCAGTTCTTCCATATACGCCGGAATGCTGGAACCGGAATCGTCGATAGTGTGCGCCTTTTCGTAGTAAATGCAGGCGTTTCCGCCGTCTGGGATTTTGCTATCGATTAATGTCAGGGTATTTTCCCAGAGGGAAAAACGATGGTAATGCTTCGGAAAGCGGTTTACGGGGTATTCCACTGCCCTTATCGCAATCCTGTCGGCAATGCCCGATATATCCAGCTCTCTGGAGCCGCCGGTGGTAGGGATAATTACGGTCTGCTGCAACGGAATAGCTTCAGAAACATCCTTAACGGCGTGCAAAATATGCCTGTTTATTTCATCATCGTTCCAGCGATAATTATTGGCGTCTTCATCGCGCAGGTCGCGCCTGACCAGCGTCCTTATTTCGTTTAGTGTCATAATGACTCCTTGATAGTATGTCCGGTTCCCCTCTCTGCCAGCGGAGAGGGGATAGGGGTGAGGTATGAAAGATAAAAACCTCATCCCCCTGTCCCCCTTCTCCGAAATCAGAGAAGGGGGAACGAACAAATGTCGTTTTTTTAATCCTGTACCCCGATCAGTGCGGCTGCCTTGACGGATGAAAAGAGCGCCATCGAGCAGTACCACTTGACGCGGGTGCGTGAGGCGTCCTTGTTTTCCAGTTGCCCGATAGGTTCGACCTGTAAGAAGCCGGGGCTGGAAAGACCGCACAGTGCGCCTTCGCCGAACTGGAGGGCATAAATGGTAGAGCAATTGCCGCCGGTTGTGGCGGTCTCAACGCCATCGGCTACGGTATGCGTATCCAGAATCCAGTCGTTGACGCCGATGGGAATGCCGTCCCAGAGCTGGATAAAATTGCCCCAGCTATCGCGGTCGGTTGCCAGCATACTGCCCGTTCCCCTTACCAGCGAATTGATTTTGCGCCTCGAACGGCGGCTCATCAGCAGCATATCCGGTTTGCCTCCCTTAACGGCGTCTATCAGCTCATCCAGCTTATCCAGCGTCAGCGTGTCTCCGCTTGCCGATATCGCTACCACCTGCCCGCTTTCGCTTTCGGTATCGATTAATTTCCTGATGCCGTCGAATTGTTTGATGCTGGTCTCCGAATCCCCGTAGATGAAAATCTCTTCGAATTTGTGTCGGAGCGCCTTGGCTTTCATCTCGATGACGGCGGCTTCCAGGTCCTGTATATTACTGCGCGTGGCTTTTAAAAAGTTATCCACGTCCGCATCGCCGCCGATGATTTTCAGGTTGGCGGTCTTCTGGTCGAAGGTGGGCGTCGATTCGTTCCACGTGTCTCCCACATCGTAGAAATCGATACCGGGCAGGGTGTTCTCGCGGTTATAGGTCAGGCTGTTTCCCATCACCTCGATAAAAGGCATTCGCTGCAGTACGGGTGAGTCCTTAATAACGGTTTCCACCACGCCCCGCAGTAACAGGTCGTTCGATAATTTCGAAGCTTCGGTTAAAGTTAAAGCCATTTATTTTTTCTCCTTTTAAATTTATTAATATATTTAGTGTCAGTTATTGGCGCCCTCATCCGTCATCCAGATTCATCTGGATGACACCTTCCCCAAGGGGAAGGCTAAAAACGGCTTCCCTCGGGGGAAGCTGTCGAATGTAATGAGACTGATGAGGGTAATTTCCTTGAATCTTTAATCGTAGCCGCTATGGATTCGACAAGACCCGCTCATCCTGAGCCTGTCGAAGGACACGAACGGTTTTAGTTTTTTCTCCCCATGGCATACTTGATTTTCTCAATGGGGGACAGCCCCGATATATCCATCTCGCTTCTTACGGGTGCGCCGCCGGGGATGCGCGTTGCCGCAATCTCGCTCTCCAATCCCTGTTTTATCCGGTTAACCAGTATTTTTGCCTTAACCAGCGAGCCGTCGATTTCCTCGATAGTGTCGCCTTTTATCAGTTCGTCCGGTATCCCGGCATTATTACCGGTAATCAATGCCCGGTAGCTGTTAACGGCAGTTGAGAGCCTGTTTTCCGTTTCCTTTTGCTGTTTCGATATCTCGTTCAGTTTTTGCTCAAGCAAGTTGATTTTCAGTTCTTTTCCAGCGGATGCTTTTTCAAGTTCGCCAAGCTTGATTTTCAATCCGCTCAGTTCGTTTTCGCTGCTCTCTGCCTCCTCTTGATTCATAGTCTCTTCCTGTATCTTCGTTTCTGCTTCCAATCCAAAAACCTCCGCTATCATTTTAAAACCCTTCCGCTGCGGTATTTATCTCTGCTCTCTCCCGCATCTTGACCGCAGTCTTAGTGTTGTGTTCATTATTCATCTTCAATATGGCAGCCCTCTCTTCCAGCCAGCTTGCAAACTCGGATTCGGGTGATTTGATGCCGATTTGCGACATGGCGGTGCGCCTGGAATGGATGCCGTTCTGGACGAGTATCTGCTCGCTGGAAACCAGCCCTGTCATATCCCGCGGCAGTACCGGGCTCCAGACCATTTGCAATCTGCAATCCCCGAAGTCCTGCCCCGTATATTTCGAGACCAGCCTTAGAATCAGCCTGTTGCGCTCGCAGTAGGCAGTGTTGCGTATCAGCCTTTTACGCCAGACCTTTTGCAGGAGCGGCTGCATCTCGATTTCCAGCGCCACTCCCGATGAGTTGCCGGAGGTGCTGCCGAAGGTGGCGCGGGGCGATTCGCCGAGGTCGTGCAGGGTGCGGTAAAGCAGGTTGATATACTCGATATGCAGATTGACCCCTCCACCCTGCAACAAGTCCAGCAGGTAGGCCTTGGCTTCTTCGGGTATATTCCAGACCGCCCCCGGGCTGACGGCGATATCCTCCGATTCCTCCACGTTTTCCAGCACGGCGATGGGGTTGCCCGATAGCTCCAGGATGCGTGATAGCTGGCTCATAGCGCGGTTGAGTTCGCATTGAGGTTCCGCCAATTGTGTGATATCCGATTTTCCCCAGAACTTTTTGGGTTCGCGCAGGTTGGGAAAGATAACGAAGGGGATAAACCCGTAGGGATTGGCTTTCTTCTCAATCAGGCTACCGTCCAGCCACAATTCAAAGAGGCCGTCCGTCCACAGCTCGACTATTTTTGCCGTCTTTCCTGCCGGTTTAATGCCGTACAGTAATACGCTTTCATCGGCGGTGAGGCTGTATTTCGAGGCAACGCGCCATATTTTGGAGCTATCGTCTCCCAGCCACCAGGCGTAGATGCCTGATACATCGGGGGCGGTCACTCTTACACGCTTTTTTATTGTGTCCCAGGTTACTTTATAGCAGGCGTCGCCCAGTATGGCGCAATCGGTTTCGGTATCGAAATCCAGCTGCTCCAGGTTGTTATCGGCATATGCCTGCTGCAATGCCTTTTCCGCGTTTAAGGCTCTCCCTTTTGCTTCTTCGGAGTCGTCGTCGGCATCCACCTTGCAGAGTGCTCCCGCCATCATATAGGCGGTTACCTTGTCGATAACTGCCCGCGCATAGTTGAAGGAAAGCTGTTTTTCGCTGCGGATGCTGCGGTTTTGCCACTGGCTGCCGTTGTAAAAATCCAGCATCTGGCGGTAATTGCGCATACGTTCCAAATCCAGTTGTTCCAGATGAGACGGGTTAAAATTATCGCTTGCCATATCTCTCCTTTTTAAATCGAAAGCGTTTTATTACCTCACCCCTTTTGAGTTCCCCTCTCCGCCAGCGGAGAGGGGATAGAGGAGAGGTTTATATTTATCCTCTTGTTTTAACACTGCAATCCATTAGTACCATAGTTTTAACGTTGTTCTTTGAGCGCTCTTTGAATGGTGCGGATGCTGAGGTTAAAAATGCGCGCCAGTTCTTTAACACTCTTCTTTTCATTATCATACAGCCGGGCGATTTCGCCGTTTCTCCGTTCCATAAGCAACTTCCTTTTGCCTCCCGGTTCATCGAAAATGCATTCCGGAAAAGGACAGTTAAGGCAAGACTCTGCCAGTTCGCAGCCTTCGTCGCGGTAGTGACAGTGCTCGGGGAGTAAGTCCGTCTCAGCATCCAGCGTTGTTTCCATATCCATAACTTACAACTCCGTTTTCGATTCTTTCAGCTCATATCCTGCCGAGTGATATTAAAATAGCACAAATGTTCTAAAAAGGTCAACAGTATTTTGTCATAAAGTCATGGTAAAAAATATTATCTTCAGGAAGCTATCTTTTTATAGCTGAATACGTTATTAATTACGTATGGATTAGCTTGACAAAAATGTTCTAGAAGTCTATCCTAGATAACAATATATTAAATACAAAACTTCAAGGCGGATAAACAAGAAATTATTAGGGGAGGAAATTAGTGAAAAAGGGAATATTGCGAACGCTGGGAGTGGTTGTTACATTAGCTTTAATGCTGACGGTTCTTCCGGCTTCTATTGCTTCGGCGGCGGTTGTTAATAGTCTGGTGATTGTAAATACACAGGGAACTATAGCAACCAATCCATATTACGGACAAGCTAAGGGGCAACCCGGAGATAGTTTTTCTTTAACATTAACCGGTAGCACCACAACACATTTTACTTTCTATTTCTCTAACCAGAAAGCAAATATAGGCGACGATATAGGAACGGAAGTGACTACTTATAAGCAATGGGAAGGCTTAGCTTTAACTTCATCAAGTAGTCCCGGAAGCGTTCAAATAACCACGCTTTCAATTCCGAGTAGCCTTACCGACGGCCCAGTAAATCTGACGAGTCTGCATGGCGGAATTTATTATTTCTATGCTGTGCAATATTTCCCTACATCGGGTAGTGTACCTGCTTATAATGATACGAAGATACTGGGTATTGCGGAATTTGGATTAATGGGTATCGCCGAAGCAGAAATCGATAAAGATAACGGCTATGTCGGCGATGAGGTTATTGTTACCGGCTCCGGTTTTGCCCCCGATGAAGCCCTGATAGTAAACTTTGCCAACAGGGATATCAGCGGCACCGTAGGTAATCCTTTCACTGAAGAAGACGGCACCTTTGAATTGATATTCGAGATTCCGGAAAGCATAAAGGGTGTACAGAAAATAAAAATTACCGGAGAAGAGTCCGGCGCTGAATTCGAGTTTAATTTTACAGTTAAATCTAATCTGATTATTACACCTACATCCGGTCAAGCGGGAACCGTGCTGACAATTAACGGCACCGGTTTTGCTTACAGGAATGGAATAATCCTGTTTTTAAACGGGGTTGCTGTAGCTTCGACCGATTTTACCTGGGTTACTGATGCTACTTATAAAAGGACTACTAATTTCGGCAGTTTTACAATCACTATGCCCATTCCGAGTGGATTAGCTGCCGGAACGTATACTGTTAAGGCGGAAGACGAAGACAGCACTGCTATAAATGCGCAGACTACCTTCCAGGTTCTTTTGAATTCCGTTCTTACAATAAGCCATAGCACAGGTAATGTTGATGATACCGTGACGGTTACCGGAACTAATTTTAATCCCAATTCCAGTGTAAATATTCTGTTCGATACGCAGATTGTAGCTACCGTTACTACAGATGCGCTCGGCAATTTCAGCCAGCAAATCACAGTCCCGGCTGCCGTATGCGGAGCTCATATTATAAAGGTGGGGACTATACAACAAACATATACGGTTACACCGAAAATGAGCCTGGATAAAACACAGGGTATTGCCGGAACGACAGTAACCATAACCGGTAAAGGCTTTGCCGGGGGCACTACGATTATGGCGATGTTCGATAGTACTTCAGTAGTGATTACGCCTGCTGTTACGAATGCCACCGGTGGGTTCGTAGCCAGTTTTACGGTTCCTGCTGCGGCAACCGGCTCTCATACTGTAACGATAACAGCAGGTAACGCGCTGACCGCCAATTTCAGCATAGTAGACGCTTCGATAGCTCTGGATGTCAACAGCGGTAAAGTCGGTGAAACGATTACGGTTACCGGTGCTAATTTCGGTGCAGGTAGAAATATTACCTTTACCATCGATGGAGTAGCTATACCGGGTGTTGCGAACATTACTACCAATGCTACCGGCGGCTTTACAGCTCCATTTGTCATTCCTTCCATTGCCGGCGGTCTTCATACCTTAGCCGTTAGCGATGGTACTACCAGTAAAACAGCTCAAATTACCGTAACTGCCAGCGCTACCATGACCCCGATAAGTGGAAACGTGGGGACTTCTGTTACTGTAAACGGTAGCGGCTTTAGCGCAGGCGGACAGCTGACGATTAAGTATAACGGCACGGTTGCCGCAACAGGTGTACTTCCGATAACCGGAGCTTTTACCAACGCTACCTTCCCGATTCCAGCAAGCACCGGCGGCGTTCACACGGTTGAAGTATCCGACGGAATCAATACGGTCAATTTAACGTTTACCATGGAGTCAACTGCTCCGGCAGCGCCGACACTGTCCCTGCCTTTACAGGCCTCCGAGGAAAAAGGTATTGTAACCTTCGACTGGAGCGATGTTACCGATCCCAGTCTGCCTGTAACCTATACCTTGCAGGTTGCGACAGACAGCAGTTTCAGCAATATTGTATTGAACAAAGCCGGTTTAACAGCATCCACATATACTTTAACCGAGGCTGAACAGTTGCCGAAACTGGCTGATGGCGGGCAGTATTACTGGAGAGTAATTGCTACGGATGGCGCCAGCAACTCTTCAACCAGCGCTGTTAACACTTTTACGGTCGGCGGCGGCTTGCCCGGTTGGCTGATGTGGGTCTGGATAGGCATAGGTGTCGTGGTAGTCTTCATATTTGCCATCTGGCTGGGCAGAAGAATGGCTTACAGCTCTTACTAAAGTTAAGCCCGCAAGTAAATAAATCAGATATACGTTACCCCCTCGTTTTCAGAGGGGGTAATTTTTTTTAGGACTCACTGTCTTTGCGAGGAATGAGTCCCTATGAAATCGGGACTTCGCTGTCCTTCCAGGAACGCTTGCAAAGATAATTTCGGATTGTCATGCTGGAGTCCCGACTGGTCGAGACGAAGGATATGGGATGTGGGAAACCTCATCCCCCTGTCCCCCTTCTCCGAAATCAGAGAAGGGGGTAAATTTAATATGCGCTAGGTGAAAAGCAAAAATACCCCTCTCCGCATGCGGAGAGGGGTTAGGGGTGAGGTAAATAAATGAATTTATCTCACCCGAATAGTCTGATTTTCATCTGTAGGGAAGGTCATTGTCCGTACGAAACAGGCGGGCGACCATTGGTCGCCCCTACGGATATATTAATTACCCATTCCCTTAGCCTTTCGCATCTCACAGTCTTTACCAGCTTCGACAAGCAGAGCCAGGCTCATTAAAAAATCATCGTGCCCCTGAGACTGTTCGACAAAAAAGTTGATAGTTTGATTGGGGCGGTAGCAGCTTTTTGCTTTCTCCGCCTGTTGCCAAAACTCACCGTATTCCTGCGAGCCGTCGGCGGTATACATCTTCAACCTGCCGGAGTTGACGGCGGCCAGCAGGTTGAAACCGAGTCCGGATTTTGAACTCGAAGTAAAAGTGAAAGGAATTACTCTTGCCCCCAACGCTTTTCTTAAAAACGAGCTTACCGTCAGCCCGATGCCTGTCGCATCGATTACAATTCTTCGGCAGTTCCAGACCTTACCCAGTATATCGACCAGTTGCGGATATAAATCGGTGTGCTTTTTTCCGGTCCACCTATAATGCTCGACGATATTAATCTGCGGCTGCTTCTGTATATCGTCCGTTCGGGAAAAGTCCAGTTCACCGATAGTAACAATCGTCGAATCCTGCATCGGCTTCAGGTTCTTCAGCAGGGCATCTTCCGATGCTTCTCCGGCAATATCTATTCCTGCTATATACGTCCTGCCTTTTTGCGGCTGATGCAGGCGCGGATGGATTCCCTGTAATTGCGCCCTTTGCTGTGCATCCAGAAAACCGCCTCCGCCACAGACGGGGAGCAGGCAGTACTGCGTGCGGAAAAGCGGGTGGTTTTCACCCAGCCTTTCACGCTCGGCTTCGATATATGAAAGATAATCCGGATTGTATTTAGCGACTTCCTGCCAGTCGTAGCGGAAGTGCCGCTTGACGCCGTCTTTTCTCTCCAGTTCCAGGTTGCATTGCTTGACCTCTTCCAGCAAGGTAGAATCGTCCCAGGCGGTGCCATAGTGCACGGTGGTTACATTGGTGGTGCTGCCCATCGGCTTGAAGTCCTTGCTGTATTTCTCCTTGCCGACGTCCTGCGCTTCGTCGATTTCCAAAAGAATATGGGCGGTGTTGCCGACGACATTTGCCGACTGCTCGGCAGAAAGAAAAACGGCGCGGCAGTCGCCCAGCCTGATAATATGTCCCTGTTCCACCGTCCAGATGTTGCCAAACCCGGCATCGTTCAGCCGGTCTTTCAAGCGTGCCATTGAAATCAAAGCCTGCGGTTTGAAGGTCGGGGCGCATTTTACCAGGTTCTTCGAGCTAGACATAAATAATGTTAATAAAAGCAGTTCGAGCTGGGCGGAAAGCTCGTTCTTGCCTCCCTGGCGCGCAATTTCCACCGAAAAGGTAATCCCCTTATGGTGAAAAATGCTCTCCAGCACGGCTACGGCGATCTCTTTCTGGTAGAGGCGCAGCCTATTTATCAAAGAGCTTCCCGATGGTGATACCCAGCGGCAGAGCGACATCCTTCAAGACGTTCGAGATGGCTTCCTTGAGTCCGGCTTTATCCTCTTTGCCGATGTTGTATTTGGTTCTTACCAGCCCGCCAAGGGTTGTCAAAGCCTTCATAACCAGTTCTATATTTTCCGGGTCGTGCCTCAAAACGGATTTTATTTTGGTTCGCAGCAGTGCTATTTCATCATCGATGCCGTAAACTTCTGTTGCCTGCTCGAAGTCGTTCTGCTCATCTTCATCCAGAACGCGCGAATAAAAACCGTGCTTGCGTGCATACTGGTTGCCTGTCGGTGCTCCTCTTCCTGTTCTCTCGGTCATCTCTTTTCTCCTGCGCATCGATTCTTTAAAGACAAATAGCGGGGAATTTGCGGGTTGTTATCTGTCATCGATAATAATAGCACATATGTTCTGGTAATTATATGAGATATTGTCGCCGATTTGTGACTTTTATCTATTACAAAGTACTTTTAATGTTGTATAATGTTTTTATATACTGGGATGTATAAATTAATCTTGGAGGTTGGAAAATGAAAATTATTACCCTTTGCGGCGAGAAGAGTTGCTGCCCCGTGGTAAAAATCGACGAGGAAAAGGTCGAAATCGGGGAAGAGGGTAACCTCTGCGTTCTGAAAAAGAGCGAATGGGAAACCCTGAAAAAGAAGATTCTCGAGAACGAAGTCTAGTAAAAGCCACAATTGCGGGGGAGAGGACAGGAATAAAAACCCTGTCCTTTCCTTTTTTATCACCCAACCGTCATTGCGAGTCCATTATCGAAGGGATAGCGAAGTCCCGATAAATCGGGATTTCGTTCCGGTTTGCCGGAACTCAACATCCTGGAGGAGAACAACCAAAACCGTTCGTGGTGAGCTTGTCGAACCATAACGGTGGCGGATAATGGGAAATGTCATGCTGAATTCGTGAAGGACGAATGACGCATCTTGGGTGGCGAAAAACCACCCCCCAGATTCTTCGGTCGTTTCACTCCCTCCAGAATGACAGGCTAGAAGGGCTTTTATGTATTGGGATAAGACTTACAGGTATCGAATTAGAGAAAGCAAACAACTTTATATAATTATAATCAATCGCTGTAATTTGACCCTGTTAGCCTCGATAGCCTATAATCCATAGATAAAAATAAAGCAAGAACAAAAACGATATGAGCATATTACAACAACTGGAAGAATTAAAAACACAAGCCCTTTGCGAACTCGCTGCCGTAGAAGATAATAAAAAGCTGGATTTATGGCGCGTGCAATACATGGGCAAAAAGAGCCGGCTGAACGAAGTCCTGCGCGGGCTGTCCGCCCTCTCCATCGAGGAAAAGAAGACGGTCGGCGCCACTGCCAATCAGCTTAAACTAGAGCTTGAGTCCGCCTTAAAAGAAAAAGAGCTTTCGCTTGGTGAGAAGGTAATTTCCGCTAAAGGCGAAGAAACCATTGATATTACACTTCCGGGGCGTAAGCCTCCTGTAGGGCGTCTGCATCCGATTTCACAGGTTATCGATGAAATGTGCCGCATCTTTGTTTCCATGGGTTTTCAGGCGGTAGAGGGTCCCGAGGTGGAATGGGATTACTATAACTTCGATATGCTGAATATTCCCAAGGAGCACCCGGCGCGTGACAATATGCAGACATTATGGGTGGATTACGAAAACGAAAAAGGGGAGCGCCCGATGCTTTTGCGCACGCATACCTCGCCGATGCAGGTGCGCGTGATGGAAAAAATCAAACCGCCGCTGCGCATTGTCGTTCCCGGCAAAGTTTACAGGTATGAAGCCATCGATGCCACGCATATTCCGATGTTTACTCAAATCGAGGGGCTGGCAGTCGACAAGGGAATCACCCTGGCGGATTTAAAGGGTACGCTTTACGAATTTGCCCGCCGCTACTTCGGTTCGGACAGGAAAGCGCGCTTCCGCTGCGATTTCTTCCCGTTCGTGGAACCGGGAGTGGAAATGTCCATCGAGTGCATCGTTTGCAAAGGCGCCGGCTGTCGACTGTGCAGTAACAGCGGCTGGCTTGAAATACTGGGTGCCGGCATGGTACATCCGAGGGTTTTGGAGGGTGTCGGCATCGATTCGAGCGTATATTCCGGTTTTGCCTTCGGTATGGGCATCGAAAGGATTCCCATGCTGCGCTACGGCATTGATGACATCCGCCTCTTTTACGGCGGCGACCTTAGATTTTTGAGGCAGTTTTAATTATGAAAGTACCTATTAAATGGCTTAAAGACTACATAGATATAGATTTGTCTCCCAAGGAATTGGCGCACGTGCTGACGATGTCCGGTACCGAATCCGGTCTCAAATACATCGGCGAAAGCTGGGAGGGCGTTATTATCGGGCAGATTGCCGGAATAGACCCTCACCCCAATGCCGATAGATTAAGATTGGCTACCGTTAATACCGGAAGCGGCATGCAAACGGTCGTTTGCGGCGCTCCCAATCTGGCCATCGGCGATAAAATAGCTTTTGCTTCTGTCGGGGCTTATCTTACCGACGGGCATACCGGCGAAAAATCCGTATTAAAACCGGCCAAGATTCGCGGCGTCGAATCCTGCGGCATGGTCTGCTCCGAGATGGAACTCGGACTTTCCAAAAACCACGAGGGGATACTGGTGCTGGCTAATGATGCTCCGCTGGGCAAGCCTTTAGCCGAATTTCTGTCCGATATCGTGCTGGATATCGATGTTACCCCTAACCGCCCCGATCTGCTTTCGGTAATAGGTGTCGCCTGGGAAGTGGCGGCCATCACCGGCAAAAAGGTGAAGTTACCCGATTTGGCATATGAAGAAGCCGGGGATGTGATCGATAAGCAAGTCTCAATAGCAATCGCCGATGCTGATTTATGCCCGCGCTACTGCGCCAGTCTTATTACCGGTGTGAAAATAGGCGAGTCGCCGGAATGGTTGAAGCAAAGATTGACGGCCTGCGGTCTGCGCCCCATCAGCAATATTGTTGATGTTACCAACTATGTGATGTTTGAATACGGGCAGCCGCTTCACAGTTTCGATTACGATAAAATCAAGACCAAGAAAATCGTTGTCCGCCGCGCTAAAAACGGCGAGGTAATGCAGACTCTGGACGATATCGAGCGCAAACTGAGCGATAACACGCTTATGATTACCGACGGCGGAAAATCGGTAGCGATTGCCGGCGTTATGGGCGGAGCCAACAGCGATATAACCGATAACACAACTACCATACTTTTAGAATCCGCCAACTTCAATGCCGCCAGCATTCACTATACCAGCCATAATCTGAAACTGGTCAGCGAAGCCAGTATGCGCTTCGAAAGGGGCATACGCCCCGATTTGACCGTTCATGCGCTCAGACGGGCAACTCAGCTGATTCTACAGCTTGCCGGTGGGTGTGCGGCAAAAGGCATTGTCGATGTCTATCCGCAGAAGCAGGAACGCAAGTCCCTAAATCTGCGTCGCAGCGAAATTAAACGCATTCTCGGTGTCGAATTCAGCGACGAGCAGGTATTCGATACGCTTACTTCAATGGGCTTTGAAGTGGATATCCATCCTGGTAAAGAATATATGGTAACAGCTCCTTACTGGCGCAGCGATATCAATATCGAGGTCGATTTAATCGAAGAGCTGGCGCGTATCATCGGCTATGAAAACATTCCCACTACGCTGCTTTCTGGTTCGATTGCTCACCAGGAGCCGAATCATTTGATGGATTTGAAGAGCAGGGTAAGGCAGACGCTGGTCGGTTTCGGGTTCGATGAGGTGATTACCTATTCCTTAACCAACAGGGAAGCGCTGGCCAAGGCATATGCTTCAAATGCGTTGCCAAAAGAACCCTTGAAGCTCGATAATGCCATGAGCGCCGAGCAGGAATATCTGCGCGCTAATTTACGCAGCGGGCTTTTATCGGTTTTGGAATCCAACTTAAGACATGAAGAAGGTCCGATACGTATATTCGAGCTTAACCGCATATATATCAAGCGCGAAAAAGAGCTGCCGGAGGAACCGGAGATTGTATGCGGTTTAATGTACAATCCCGAGCAGGAAAAAGTGTGGCCGGTACATACCCCGCCGTTCGATTTCTTCACGGTTAAGGGGATTATCGAAAGCCTGCTCTCCTCTCTTAATGTAAAAGCGGATTTCCGCGAGACCAATGATGACAGTTTGCGACCCGGCTATCAGGCCGAAGTAATCGTAAATAGCAGTAAAATCGGTGTTATCGGAGAAGTACATCCCAAAGTGGCCGCCGCTTTCGATATTGCCGAAAAGGTTTATATGTTCGAACTGAACGTTTCATCGCTTCTGCCGTATGCATTACAGAGTAATGAATATCAGGTTATAGCACGCTTCCCCTCGGTAATAAGGGATATCGCCCTGGTGCTTGATAGCAGCGTCACTCATAAGCAGGTGGTCGATATCATCAGCAAGTTCTCGCTGGTAAACGAAGTAACACTGTTCGATGTTTACAGCGGCAAGCAGGTTGAGTCCGGCAAGAAGTCACTAGCCTACAGGCTTATCTTCCAGTCTTCCGAGCATACGTTAACGGATGTGGAAGTGGATAAAGTACTCGAACAGTTATTGAAAAAACTCGAAGGTGCCCTGGGGGCAACGCTGAGGGCGTAAGCATCCGATAACAAATCAGTAAACATATTGTCGCCCTGCCGAATACCGGTAGGGCGATTTCTATTATTGTACTAATGTTATCTGTCGCGGTCACGGTTCGACATGCTTCCTTCGACAAACTCAGGACAGGCTCCACGAACGGCTATGTATATCGTAACCACGAACGGCTTTAATTTTTCCACCCCTCCCAAGATACTTCATCCCGACAAATCGGGATTCCAGCATGCCAATACCATATTTGCCATCCTGAAATCATAAAGGAAGATTGAGAGGGATTAATAAGTCTGCTCATAATACTATTTACGACATTCTACAAGAATGCTAATATACTATATTTGTAAATACACAGCTTTTCCTTAATAAAAATAGAGGTATAAAAAATGAAAAAGTATGGCTATTTATCTATGTTCATGACAGTCCTGATTGTCCTGATGTCTATGCTGAGTGCCTGTACGGTGGGTTCCGGCACAGTAAAGAACGGTGTAGAGTATAATTCATCCACCAAGATGGCGATGCTGTATGATGAATTCAGCGGATACAAGCAGACGCACATCGATGTCAGGCAAAATGAAACTGTAGAGGTAGTCGTCAGTATCGTTACCGAAAAGGGTTCCATCGATGCCTATATTGCGAAGGACAACGATATCGCCAATAGCAGTTACGAGGGGCACGATATCCCGACTATGTCATTTACGGTAACTCTCTCGGAGCCGGGACGTTATACCGTCCGCGTCGATGCCGACAAGCATAAGGGCAGCTACTCTTTCTCATGGGGGAATTAATACCCAGCCGGCATTCAAATTACAGGGGAGGGTTCAAAGGACAATTTATTGTTAGTTTGATATAATTATAAAGGACAGGCATATTGTTATGCTTGTTCCTTTTTCAATACAGAGAAGCCGCTCGTATGAGCGGCTTCTCTGTTTACACATCGATTTCTCTGTTTTTTAGGGGCTATTCTTCGAATTCGGTGCCACACTCGTGGCAATAGCAATCATCCTCAGCTACCAGAGCGCCGCATTCATCGCAGGTAATGGTTCTGTCATCCTTTTTCTTGGGCTCAGGTTGTTTAACTACAGGAGGGGTATAATATGAGCCGGCTGCCCCTATACCGATACCGAGAGCCAGCCCGATTATGCCTATTTTCATCCAGAGGTCATAATCGGGGTCAGCGGACAGGAAACCACCTACAACACCTGCCAAAACTCCCCATATGGCAAAATTGGATATTTTTTTGCTTCCGATGATAAATCCCAGGGTAACGTTGATAATCAGTCCAATTAGAAGCCACCCAAGTATCCACAACCAGGTACTACCTTCCTCCATTTCTTGGAGATAAGCAAAAAGAACCCCGGCAATGCCGATTCCGATTGCGCCGACCAACGATGACATTATAATTTTTCGCATTTTAGAAAACATATTTAACCATCCTTCTTTTTTCTGTAAAAGTTATCGTAATAATATTTAGCAGTAAAGGCGGAGTTAATAATTCAGTCCTTTAGTTGCCGGCTAACATCTCTTGAATCTTTTTAACCGCTTCTTCAACCGGAAACAGTTCGGCTTTCTTTTCCGAGCGCCATTTTACTTCAATACAGCCTTTTTCCAGTGAGCGTGGGCTGACCGTGATGCGCAGCGGAATCCCCAGAAGATCTGCATCGTTGAACTTGACGCCGGTGGATTCGTTACGGTCGTCATAGAGAACTTCCATTCCCAGATTCTTCAGTTCCTTGTAGAGGCTCTCGGCTTTTTCAGCAACCCTCTCATCCTCAACTAATAACGGGCACAGGTAAACCTGGTAGGGGGTAATACTAAGCGGCCAGATTATGCCTTTATCATCATGATTGATTTCAATGGTGGCAGCCATCAGCCTGCCGATGCCGATGCCATAGCAACCCATTACAATCGGTTTCGATTCGCCGTTGGCATCGATATAATAAGCTCCCATTTTTTCGCTTAAGAAAGTCCCCAGTTTAAAGACATGACCGACTTCCACTCCGCGTGTTGCCAGCAGTTTCGCTCCGCATTTTATACAAGCGTCTCCGGCTACCGCCAGCGCAATATCGGCTATCAGGTCGGCTTTAAAATCCCTCGGGTAATTAACGTTCTTAATATGAGCATCGTTTTTGTTGCCGCCGGCTACGAAGTTGGTTCCCGAAGCGACCGATTCGTCGGCGACAATCTTTATTCCTTTTAAACCTATCGGTGAGGCGAATCCGGCAACAATGCCTTTGGCGGCAACCTCAGCTTCGGTAGCCAGCCTCAAATCGACGCAGTGCAGGAGGTTTTTCAACTTCACCTCGTTGACATCTACGTCTCCGCGGATGCTGACGAAAACGAATTCATCGTCTGCCATATAGAAGACTGCCTTCAAGGTATTAACCGGATTGATTTTTAAATAGCCGCATACTTCTTCGATGGTCTTGTAGCCCGGTGTAGATACTTCTTCCATCGGCAGGGGGGCACTGCAACCGGCTTTGGCTTTGACGCTCTTTGCCTTCTCGGCGTTGGCAGCCTTGCTGCAGCTTTCACAGTAGATGATTTCATCCTCTCCCATTTCGGAAACAGCCATGAATTCGTTCGAATCCTTGCCGCCGATAGCGCCGCTGTCGGCTTCAATGACGATTACCGGCAATCCGCACCTTGAAAAGATGTTCTTGTAGGCGGTAACCATCTTCTGATAGCTGATGTCCAGTCCTGAGGCATCGGTATCGAAGCTGTAGAGGTCTTTCATAACGAACTCGCGCACGCGTACCAGCCCGCCTCTGGGACGGGGTTCATCGCGGAACTTGGTTTGAATCTGATATAACAGGAGGGGCAAATCGCGGTAGCTCTGTACGCTGCGCCCGATCAGGTCGGTAACCACTTCTTCATGGGTGGGGCCGAGCGCCAGTTCGCGCTCCTTGCGGTCGAAAAGCCGGAACAGGTTTTTACCGAAGCTGACACCTCTGCCGGATTTTTCCCAAAGCTCGATTGGTTGCAGTACCGGCATGCATATTTCCTGTCCGCCTGCCTTGTTCATCTCGTCGCGTATAATATCTTCTATCTTGCGCAGTGAACGGAGAGCCATCGGCAGGTATGAATAGACACCGGCCGTAAGCTGGCGTATCATGCCTGCTCTCAGCATCAATTGATGGCTTATAGTATCGGCTTCCGCCGGTATTTCCCGCTGGGTTTTCCCGAATAGCTGTGATAGACGCATATGGTTCTACTTGAACTCCTTTTTAGAAATAACTATCAGAATTACGGCTATTATACCGATTACCTGTGTGGGAACGATGGAAAATACGGCTCCGGTTAAAGCCAGCGCCCAGTTCTTTTTGTTAATGGCGAAGGAACCGCCGATAATGGCTAACAGGCTGATAACCAGCATCGGGATGGCGACCAGCCATATAACGGTCAAAGGCAGCCCGATAGTCCAGAATCCCAGCGATGAAATTACGTCTCCGGCTATTTCGGCGCCGAAAGCAATGCTGACGGTGATTATAAACGCCGTGGCGATAATTCCGATAATTCCCGAGAGGATGCTAAGCACCCCTCCGGCTACCGGCATCCAGCCGTACGAAGGCTGCTGGTCCTTTTCTATAGTCTGTTCTTCCATTTGCTTGTTATTATAAACTATCAGATATGAATTAAACCACATTGCATCGAAATTTGCCAGTCCCTCCTCAGAAAGATTAGCCGTTTTCTGTGAATTAGCATATCAATAGGGGATATAAATCCCCCTTAGTCCCCCTTTTCCAAAGTGGGAGAATAGGTCTATATATAATATAAAACAGGAACACGGTATTCGTTATAAGAGTGCCGGTCATCAAAGAGAAAAAGACTTGACATAATAGTCATTTCTCCCTTTGCAAAGGGAGATTGAGAGGGATTTTGTGTTTAATGTCTTTGCGAGGAATTTCGACATACCGGGAAAGGATAACTAAAGCCGTTCATGGTGAGCTTGTCGAACCATAACGGCGAGGAATATGGTTGAATTATTATTCTGCTCTACAGACTCTTCGCTTCGCCCAGAGTGACAGTTTTATTTATACACCCTCATCAGTCTCGCTATGCTCGACAGCTTCCCCAAGGGGAAGCCATTTTTTTCATGGTTTTTTAAATAGCCTTCCCTCGGGGGAAGGTGCTATTCCGATTGATAGGGATAGCGGATGAGGGAAATTAAATTAAAACCCCTCCACCTCTCTCATCAGCACATCCACGAAGTCCTTTTCATCTACCACCCCGATTTTTTCGCCTTTCCTGAAAAGCACACCCTTGCCTTTGCCGCAGGCGATGCCGATATCGGCATCTTTGGCTTCGCCGGGGCCGTTGACAACGCATCCCATAACGGCAACCTTAATCGGCTTATCTACCTTTGCCAGTCTTTCCTCTACCTCTTTGACCATCTCTATCAAATTAACTTCAGTGCGTCCGCAGGTAGGGCAGCTAACGAGCACGGCGCCGTGATGCCTTAAATCGAGGCTCTTCAATATCTCGTAAGCGGTAACCACTTCTTCTACCGGATTGGCGGAGAGCGATACGCGGATGGTATCCCCGATGCCCATATATAGTAACGGACTGATACCGCAGGCGCTGCGGATAATGCCGCTTTTAGCAGGCCCCGATTCGGTGATGCCGATATGCAACGGGTAGGGGACTTTTCCGGCGATATCCTTATAGGCTTCGATGGTGGTCGGCACGTCGAAAGCCTTGAGCGAAACCTTTATTAAATCGAAATCCAGGTCTTCAAGCAGTTTGATATGCCTCATAGCGGCAACAACCATCTTTTGGGCTGTGGTGAGCTTTGGGTCTATGTCCTGAGGCAGGCTGCCGGCATTGACACCGATGCGGATGGGAATCTCGCTCCCCTTAGCGGCACTGACAACAGCGGCCACTTTGTCCGGTTCGCTGATATTGCCCGGGTTGAGGCGCAGCCCGTCGACTCCGGATTCAATCGCCTGCAGCGCCAGCCTGTAATCGAAGTGTATATCTGCCACCAGCGGAATCTTTATTTGTTTTTTTATCCCGGACAGAGCTATTGCCGCTTCCATATCCGGCACCGCAGAGCGGATGATTTCACAGCCGCATTCCTCAAGCTCTTTAATCTGCCTGACAGTCGAAGCAACGTCTCGCGTATCGGTCTTGGTCATCGATTGCACCGCTATAGGTGCGTTGCCGCCGACGGTTACATCTCCGATTCTGATTGCTTTGGAAACCCTGCGCTGCATCATTTCCTTTTTTCCTTATTCGCCTATTATACGCCCGATATCCTGGAAAGTAATAGCTATCATTAGCATAATCAGCAGGGCAAAGCCGAGAAAGTGTATTTTACCCTCGGTTTCGGGAGCCACCTTTTTACCGCGGCGAATCCATTCAAGCAGCACGAAAATAATTCTGCCGCCGTCGAGAGCCGGCAGCGGAAGCAGGTTGATGATAGCCAGGTTGAGGCTGAAGAAGGCCGTCCATTGCAGAAGCGGGCTGATGCCTGCCCGTGCCACCTCTCCCGTAATCTGCGCAATACCTACCGGTCCTACTAAATCTGCTGCCGAACTGGTGCCGATGAACATGCTCAGGATGCCGTTTTTAAAGAGCACCAGCGTCTCGAATGCTTCAGTAGAGCCCTTCTTAAAGGCCACCCATGGATTGTAACTGATTTTTTCTATAGCGGCATTCTCCGTCCTGATAGCAAAACCGACGGAGCCTTCACCAGCGGGCGGATTCCACCTGGGAACGACAATTACCGTTTCCGTAGAGCCGTTACCGCGCTCCAACAGGATGCTCATCTCGTTTCCGAGGTACATTTGTATATAACGGCTGACATCGGCGGTATTATTAATGGTTTTACCGTTGATTTCCAGAATCTTGTCGCCGGCCTGAATACTGGCTATATCTGCCGGCGAATCGGCGACCACTTCGGCAACGCTGACATTGCCGGTAACGATATCGTGCGGAATCATAAAAGCAATCGTCAGCAGTAAAAATGGCAGTATAAAGTTCATAAAAGAGCCGGCGCTGAGCACAATCAGTCTCTTGCCGATGCTCTTGCTGGCAAGGCTGCGTTCTATCTTCGGGTCTTCCTCTCCCGCCATCTTGGTAAAACCGCCCAGCGGCACCAGGTTCAGTGAATATTCGGTCTCTCCGTGTTTTACGGCAATAATTCGCGGTGGAAATCCGACGCCGAATTCATCGACCTTTACCCCACAGGCTTTGGCAGTGACGAAATGCCCCAGTTCGTGAGCAATCACCACGATTGCCAGCACGAAAAAGAAGGCTGCGATGGTAGTCAGTGTACCCATACCCGGTATTACTGTATTGGAACCGGTAAGTTCGCCGGCGATTACGGCAATAAACGCCATCAGGAAATATGCCAGTGCAGCTACCAGAACGACCATCAGCGGCAGTTCCCGCCTGTCGAAAACTTTATATTTGTAGATTAGTGAGGCGACGGCTACTATCAGTAGCAGCGCCATAAAAGCAATAAGTATATTCATTATTTCTTCATACTCCCTGCCAAATCGATGGTTATCTCTCTTGCCCATTCGTCAGCGGTATAAATATCTTCCAGCGTCGGTCGCTTTATGTTCCGATGTTTTTCCAGTGCTTTCTCTATCAATTTTGCGATATGGTTGAATTTAATCCTGTGTTCTAAAAAGAGCGATACGGCTACCTCGTCTGCTGCGCAAAGCACCGCAGGAGTAGTCCCCCCCTCTTTTCCGGCATCGATTGCCAGTTTCAGGCATGGGAAAGTATCCATATCGGGCTGCTCGAAATCTAGTTTATCAGTTTTAGTCCAGTCGATTCCGGGTATTTCGGGGTTATTCACCCGTTCACCGTAAGTCAAAGCATACTGGATGGGCAGGCGCATATCGGGGAACCCCAGCTGCGCCTTGGTCGAACCGTCTGTAAACTCCACCATCGAGTGAATGATGCTCTGCGGATGCACCAGCACGCTGATATCTTCATAGGGGATGCCGAACAGCCAGTGCGCCTCGATAACCTCCATCCCTTTATTAAAGAGCGTCGCCGAATCTATAGTTACTTTCTTTCCCATTTTCCACGAAGGGTGTTTCAACGCCTGCTCCGGCGTAACTTCTTCAAGCTGTTTTTTATCATACCCTCGAAACGGCCCCCCCGAAGCGGTTAATATTATTTTAGCGTGTTTCTTGTTCTCGCCCTCGAAACACTGCCAGATGGCGCTGTGCTCGCTATCGACAGGCAGAATCGCCGCTTGATACTTTTCCGCTTCCGGCATGATAATACTTCCGGCGGAGACCAAAGATTCCTTGTTGGAAAGGGCCACTTTCTTGCCGGCTCTTACCGCCGCCAGCGTTGGTTTAAGTCCTGCGCCTCCGGGTGTGGCGACTACTACTGTATCCACTTCCGGCAGGGCTGACATCTCTTCCATATTAATATAACGCTGATTCGGGAAATCGGTTTGGTCTTTTTCAGCGGAATGATAATAATATTGCGGTTTGAATTCTTTTATTTGTTCTTTGAGAAGTCCGGTATTCTCTCCGGCGGCAAGTCCTGTAATCCTGAATCTGCCGGGCAGGGCGCGCACTACGTCGAGCGTCTGCCTGCCGATGGAGCCGGTGGAACCCAGCACGACCAGGTTGGTTATTGTATCTGTCATAATAATAATATAATACAACAATTGGGGATTTGGGGCTATTTAAAAAGAAGATATAATATTTATTGTTAGAAATATCGTATAAGTATTGACTTGAAGTGATAATGTTATATACTGTATTTCGGACAATAAATAATTAAGGCGTAATGGTCAAAATTACTTTTTATTAAAAGGAGTGTTATTATGGGAATATTTGATACATCAATTACAGATGAAGAGTGGCGAAATAAGGTTTTTCCTATTTATAAAACCTTACTACAAATTTCAGAGGAGATTAGTAAAATAGTATCATCGCTATATGAACTTCAAGAGAATGATAGGCCGTATGATATTGGGTACGATTTATCCTTAGAAAGCGACTTTCAATCTGCATATGCTAAACTTTTTCCACTTATTACGTCAATTAAGTCAATCCCATCACCCCAATCTTCAGATATGAGGCAAGCCAAAAAACATTTAGAATCAGCAATAAAAGATTATTCATTTTCTTTAGAATATGGAAAAAAATATTTTGAGGATTTGCGAGGTGATGTCTACCAAAGGCTACATTGGGGAGGAATAAATGCACGTGCAGCGTTAACTAGACTTATCTCTGAACGTAATTTTTTTCAAGAGACTGAAAAAAGTGCACAAAAAACTTTTAAAGAGGTAGAATCCTACTTTCCTCTAAGTTAAAAAGAAAAAAACAGGAATTATAAAATTATCTATATATCATCATATTCAAAGAATGCATTTAATCCTATTCAAGGATACAGTAAGATGAAGGAGTAAGAAAAAGTATTTAACCAATCCACTTTCTTAGATAGTCTTAAAGATTTATAACTCAATGTACAGATAGGAATGATTTGTTATTATCTACGCAATTTCTAATAGAAATAACAGTTCTATATACTTACTTTCACACAATATAAGCATGGAAAGGCAAACATCATGGGCTTGTCGAATTATAGCGGCGGCGAATAAATAGTGTGACAGTGTAGAGGGCCGCCTTACAAGGACATTGGCGGACGGACCATGTCCGTCACTACAAATGACATAAACCTAGTTAACAAACAACACTACATAATAATAGACAACAACGCCGGTAAAGACGATGCTGTCCATGCGGTCAAGGAAGCCGCCGTGACCGGGCAGGGATTTGCCGGAGTCTTTAATCCCCATATTGCGCTTGAAGAGCGATTCGAACAGGTCGCCCAGTTGTCCGAAAATACTGACAACAAGACCCAGCAAAACGGCAATGCCGTAATTTATCGGCAGGGAGAACAGCCACACCGCCAAAACACTAATGATGACTGCGCCCAGCATTCCACCTATCGCACCTTCTTTTGTCTTCTTGGGGCTGATGGTAGGTGCTAATAGGTGTTTGCCCCAGGTCTTGCCGATAAAATAGGCGAAGGTATCAGTTGCAAAGGTAACCAGTAAAGCATAGTACACCCACTCGCGCCCCATCTCAAGCTCTCTGAGTGATATGTAATGGCTCAAAAGCCAGCCGATATATAGAATTCCCGCCAGCGTCCATGCCCAGCTTAAAAAGGCATTCTCCTTGTTGCGGCGCAGAATCATGCCGACAGGCGGGAAGATGATAGCGATAGTTAGAAGTATGGGAATCATGTAGGCGAAATCCAGATGGGGTGAGAAAACAAAGACGATGGTCATTATGATGCCGAATAGGGTGAAGGGAACGGCTCCCGAGCCGGAGGCAATGACGGTTTTATAGAACTCAAGCGCAGCCAGCCCGCCCCATACGGCAACAGCGATTGCGAGCCATGGCAGCGGTTGGTCGAACCAGACGGCAGCCACCAGTACCGGTAACATTAAAACGGCGGTTACAACTCTTTGTTTCAGCATCTATACGCCGCCGAAGCGCCTCTCTCTCTGGCTGTAGGATATCAGGGCTTTTTCGATTTCTTCGGCATCAAAATCCGGCCACAAAACATCGGTAAAATAGAATTCGGCGTATGCCGATTGCCACAGCAGGAAATTGCTGATGCGCAGATCTCCGCCGGTACGAATAACCAGGTCTACTTCCGGCAGTCCGTTCGTATAGAGATAACCGTCGAACAATTTTTCGTCGATATTCTGCACGGGAATCCTGTCCGAAACGATTTTTTTCACGGCATCCACGATTTCGGCGCGTCCGCCGTAATCGAAAGCCAGGTTTAAGGTCATAGCCGTGTTATTTTTAGTCAGTTCGACGGCATTTGCGATTGCCTCCCTGGTTTTCTCGGGCAACTTTTCGAGGTGCCCGATATGGCACACTTTAACTCCGTTTTTATGGAGTGCCGGGACTTCTTTGTCGAGCGATTTTCCCAGAATGTCCAGAATAGCACGAATTTCTTCTTCGGGGCGGTTCCAGTTCTCGGTGGAAAAGGAATACAGGGTAACATATTTTATGCCGTATTTCCCCAGTGTTTTCAGCAGTGCAAGTATGTTTTGAGTGCCGGCTTTGTGCCCGGCTTTTCTGGGGAGATTGCGTTTTTTTGCCCACCTGCCGTTTCCGTCCATAATGAATGCTATGTGGCTCGGCAGCGGTGAAATCTTCTGCATCATCGGTACAAAAATACCTCTATAAACCAGCTATTAAGGATTATTCATCCTCGGCCGGTGCGATACAGAGGTATTATACACTAAACCGCATACATTCCGAAATCATAAATGTCATGCTGAATTAGTGTCCTTCGACAGGCTCAGCAACTGTCTTATTAACCTCATTATGAATGCCTTTTATTATATATATGCGGAGCGGGGTAATTAGATTGTATCGTAGAGATTGCTTCGTTCGCCTGCGGCGCCCTCGCAACGACGATTTATGTAAATAAAGGCAGGAACTACCACTCTGCAATTCTCTCCCTTTCGAAAAGGGAGATTAAGAGGGATTTCACAGGTTATTGGAATAGATGGATAAATCCGCAGCAAATCTCCCTCAGTCCCTCTTTTCTAAAGAGGGCAGGTACCGCAGATGCCTTTGTTATGCTCAGGCTGCGCGGATATTATAGAACCGTTCGCGTCCTTCGATAAACTCAGGATGAGCGGATATTAATAAAGCCGCTCGTGGTGAGCCTGTCGAATCCATAGCGGCGAGGAAAATTAGTAGAATTATTGTTCCGCTCTACAGACCCTTTCCCGGTTAATCGGTATTTCTCCCACTCCCCGGATTCTTCGGCCATCCCTTATGGCCTCCAGAATGACAATTAATCGGCACGCCGGTGTCAAAAGAAGCGGTGACGAATTTACATGGTCGATTAAAGTGGAAGCAAGAATATTTAAACTTCCATCAGTTCTTTTTCTTTATCCTGGCGGGCGACATCCGCAAGGTCGATAAAGCTATCGGTAATCTTCTGCACCTTATCCTGTGCGCGCTTATGGTCGTCCTGCGATATTTCCTTGTCTTTTTCCAGTTTTTTCAACTCTTCCGCTGCATCGCGCCGTATATTGCGTATGATTACCTTGCTTTCTTCCACCCTTGCTTTGACAATTTTAATCAGTTCCAGCCGTCTTTCATTCGAGAGCGGAGGAACGTTCAGCCTTATAGCAATTCCATCGTTACTGGGGGTCAGCCCCAGGTTGGATTTGAGAATCGCCTTTTCGATTGCTTTCAAACTGCCGGGGTCCCACGGCTGAATAATCAGCAGGTTGGCGCCGGAAGTAGAAATACCGGCGATATGATTGATAGGCATAGTGGTTTCGGCGTATTCAACCCTGACATGTTCCACCATAGCCGGAGTGGCTCTACCTGTGCGGATGCCGCTCAAATCCTTTTTAAGTACATCCAGGGTGGTCTGCATTTTTTGGTCCATTGTCAGTAATACTTTTTCTATCATCTCACTACCCGTCATTTATTAAAGTACCAATATGTTCCCCGTTAACCAGCCTTTCCAGGCTGTTGGGGGCTTGAAGGTCGAAAACGATAATTGGCAAACCGTTTTCCAAGCACAGCGAGAGTGCGGTAGAATCCATAACCTGCAGGCGTTTGTTCAGTACATCCAGATAGGATAGATGGTCGAATTTTTTAGCGGTGGGATCTTTACGCGGGTCGGCGCTATAAACACCGTCGACGCAGTTTTTGCTCATCAGCAGTACTTCAGCCTCGATTTCAATCGCACGCAGGGCGGCGGCGGTGTCGGTGGTCATATAGGGATTGCCGGTGCCTCCGGCAAGGATTACGACGCGGCCTTTCTCAAGGTGGCGGATGGCGCGTCTCATAAGATATGGCTCGGCGACCTGTTCAATAGTAATAGCGGACATAGTCCTGGTGACGATGCCCTGTTTTTCGAGGGCATCCTGAAGAGCGAGGGCGTTGATAACAGTTGCCAGCATACCGGCATAGTCTGCCGTAACACGGTCGATGCCCTGTTTGGCCGCCGTTGCGCCGCGCCAGATGTTGCCGGCGCCGATTACCGCAGCGACTTCGACGCCCATAGCTACAATATTGCTGATTTGTTTGGCAACACTGGCTATAGTAGGAGCGTCGATGCCAAAGGCGGTGCTACCACTGAAAGCCTCGCCGCTGAGTTTCAGCAAGACTCTTTTGTATTTGGTATCACTCATTTATTATCCTGCTTATTCGGATAAATCGAACCGCGCAATACGGCTAACCTTGATATTTTCTCCCATTTTGGATATGTTTGCGATGATAATATCCTTAATTGTCAGCGAGGGGTCCTTGATATATGCCTGATTTAAAAGACAGGCGGTGTTAACATCCAGTTCCGCTCTTTCCGCTTCCGGCATATCGGCAGGAATGCTCTCTTCCGTGATATATTTAGGGTTCATAGCGGCAACCTGCATAGCTATGTTATGCGCAAGTTCCTTGAATTCATCGGTTCTGGCGACAAAATCGGTTTCGCAATTGACTTCCACCATAGCTCCGATTCGCCCGCCGCAGTGGATATAAGCTTCAACCAGTCCCTGGTCGGCAGCCCTGTCGGCTTTTTTGGCAGCTTTGGCAAAACCCTGTTCTTTTAATACTTCCAGGGCTTTATCCATGTCACCTTCGGTTTTTAATAAAGCAGCACGGCAATCCATAAAACCGGCGCCGCATTGTTCTCTCAGTTCTTTAATACAGGCAGCAGAGATTTCCAAGGTTCATCCCCCTATCAATTAATTGTAAAATATTTACTCAGCAGGCTGAGAAGGTTCGGCTTTATCCAGTATAGCTTCTGCCGTTTCCTGTGAAACAGGCATTTCGCCGCCTTTGCCTTCGATGACGGCGCTGGCAATCTTGCCGGTAATCAGCTTGATAGCCCTGATGGCATCGTCGTTGGCAGGTATCGGATAATCTATGATGTCAGGCAGGCAATTGGTATCGACAACTGCGATAATGGGAATGCCCAATCTTTGGGCTTCTACGATAGCGATTTTTTCTTTAACCGGGTCTATAATAAAGAGGGCATCGGGCAGTCCGGTCATTTCTTTGAAACCGCCCATATTCCTGTTCAGACGCTCGATTTCTTCACCGAGTTTAGAAGCTTCTTTCTTTGGCAAGCGGGCAAAATCGCCTTTGGCCTGCTGGTCTTCAAGCTTTACCAGGTAATCTATTCTCGATTGAATAGCCGAGAAGTTGGTAAGCACTCCGCCGATCCAGCGCTGATTGATATAGTACATTCCGCAACGCTTGGACTCTTCTTCAATGATGTCCTGTGCCTGCTTCTTGGTTCCTACGAAGAGAATCTTACCGCCTTGAGCAGCCAGTTCCTTAACGAATTTGCAGGCTTCCTCAAGCATGGTAGCCGTCTGTTCGAGGTCGATGATATGGATCCCGTTACGCTTGGTGAAGATATATTTCTTCATATGCGGGTTCCAGTGACTTGTCTGGTGCCCGAAGTGTGCGCCAGATTCCAGTAATTCTTTAATTGTAGCAGTATCCGCCAATTTTATCCCTCTTTCTAGTTGAGCTTTAGTTAGTTTATTAGTATAACATAATCGACTTTATGTAGTAAATATTCATAATCTGCGTCGCATTATAACATAGATTACAGGCGCTTCACCCAGTCCACTGCATTTTCAAAGATTTTAAATCCGTTTCCCTGTTCACTAAAGCTTTCATCAGTCCATCTGGGGTGCTGGCTGCCGGTTACATAACGTTCGGGGTGCGGCATCAGCCCGAAGATCCGGCCGCTGCTATCGCAGATTCCGGCAATACAGTTTAAGGAACCATTCGGGTTGTCCGGGTATGACATGGTCGGCGTATCGTTTGCGTCTGCATAATATACGGCAACATCGACAGCCTTCAATGTCTCTGCATCGGCGACGAACTTACCCTCTCCGTGAGCGACGGGGAGATACATTTTAGCGATTCCTTTTGTAAAAATGCAGTTGCTTTCAGGATTTACTTTCAGGTTTACCCAGCGGCACTCGAATTTCCCGGAATCGTTGTTGGTAAGGGTTGTTTTCTGTATCTTGTTTAAATGGGAAGGGTCTGGCAGTAGGCCGCTTTTAACCAGTATTTGAAAACCGTTGCAGATACCGATAATCAAACCTCCGTTTTCAACGAAAAGTTTTACATCGTCTCCCAGTTTTGTGACTATTTCATTGGCGATTACTTTTCCCGAGCCAAGGTCGTCCCCGTAAGTGAAACCGCCCGGCAGCACCATAATCCGGTAATCTGCCAGTTTTTTCTCGCGGCGTATCAGTTCTCCGATATGTACCATCGAAACATCCGCTCCGGCTTTCTCGAAGGCGAAGGCGGCTTCCATATCGCAGTTGGTTCCCGGCGCTCTTAATACCAGCGTTTTTGCTTTACTCATTTATACATCTACCAGCCTAGTGGTTTTTGCCAGGCTTCCTTTAATTTTTCGATTTCGATATTTAAGATAGTATCGTTCTCAAGCCCGCATATCTGAAACATATCATTTGAAGTAACCTCGCCGATTCTAGCGAAAGGCACGTTGCCCAGTATTTTCTCGAAGTCAGCGGCGTAGCACGGTGCCACTTCGACCAGGAAGCGGCTGTTGGATTCGGAGAATAGAATATAATCATTTCTGGTGATTTCTTCACCCAGCGGTATTTTACCCAATTCGATAACGGCGCCTTTATTTCCGGCAAACGCCATTTCGGCAACGGCTACAGCCAGGCCGCCTTCGCTGAGGTCGTGACAGGCTTTAACCAGCCCTTTTTCGGTGGCTTTGCTGAGATTGTCCATAATCTTTTTCGCCTGTTTCGGGTTGACTTTGGGGGCATCGTTTCCCAAATATCCCATACTCTTATAATACTCCGAACCGCCCAGTTCGTTATAAGTATTTCCGACGATATAAATCAAATCGCCTTCCTTTTTGAAATCCATGCTGACAGCTTTGCTGCTATCTTTCATAACGCCCATAGCCGAAATAAGCAATGTATCAGGAATGGCGATGGTGCTGCCGTGGTATTGGAATTCGTTGTTGAGGCTGTCTTTTCCCGATATAAAAGGCGTGCCGAAAGCAATAGACATATCGTAACAGGCCTGACAGGCGCGCACCAGCGTCCCCAGCCTTTCCGGTTTATTGGTATTGCCCCAGCAGAAGTTATCCAGCAGCGCCACTCTATCCAGGCTGCCTCCGACAGCTATAATTTGTCTCAGAGCCTCATCGATAGCCGAAGCGGCCATCCAGTAGGGGTCGATATCGCTGTACTTGGAGTTGATGCCATTGGAAATTATGACGCCCATATCCGAATCCAGCACCGGCCTGATAATCGCCGCATCTCCCGGTCCGTCGTTATTTTTACCTACCAGCGGTTTCAAGACGCTGCCTCCCTGTACCTCGTGGTCGTACTGGCGGATAACCCATTCCTTGCTGCAAACATTCCACGAGCCGAGTATTTTTAAAAGCGATTGCGTAATGTCGGGGCATCCTTCTCTGGGCTCTACAACGCTTGCTTTACACCATAAAGCCCGCAGTTCCAGTTGCGGATGTCCTTCGTGCAAAAACTCCATATCTAGGTCGCAAACGGGGTTATCGTTATAGAAGAGCTGTAATCTCTTATCACCGGTAAACTCGCCGATTACCGTAGCTTCGGTGTTTTCATCGGCAAAGAGTTTCAGCAGTTGATCAACTTTATCCGGCGGAACTGCCATAATCATGCGTTCCTGCGATTCCGATATCCAGATTTCAGAATAGGATAGCCCGGCATATTTTAAGGGGACCCTGTCCAGATACACTTTGGCGCCGGTTTCGGCACCCATTTCTCCCACAGCCGAAGAAAGCCCACCGCCGCCGCAATCGGTTATTCTTATAAACAATTCTTTATCTCTTGCCTGCAGAATGGTATCGATCAGTTTCTTTTCTATGATGGGGTTGCCGATTTGAACCGAGCTGAAGGAAACCTGTGTAGAATCCTTGCTGAGTTGCTCAGAAGCAAAGGTAACGCCATGAATGCCGTCGCGTCCGGTTTTGCCGCCGGCAAGCACAATCAAGTCTCCCGGTTTTTGCTGCCCCATCTGCGAATATTTTTTAGGCATCAGCCCGACTGTTCCGCAGTAAATCAACGGATTGGCGGTATAGCGTTTATCGAAACAGATTGCCCCGTTGCCGGTGGGAATTCCCAGTCGGTTGCCGTAATCGGCGACACCGGCGCGTACGCCTTTGAGCATACGGCGCGGGTGCAAAACCCCTTCCGGCACATCTTCGTAAGCCATATCCGGATTGCCGAAGCAGAAAACATCGGTATTAAATACAGGTTTGGCAGCCAACCCCGTCCCCAGCACATCGCGCACAACGCCGCCGACACCGGTGGAGGCTCCGCCGTACGGCTCGATGGCAGACGGGTGATTGTGGGTTTCCACCTTGAAGCACAAAGCCCATTTATCATCGAATTCAATCACACCGGCATTGTCTTTAAAAACCGAGAGACACCACGGTTTATCAATCTCTTTTGTAGCTCTGGCTATAGTCGTCTTCAAGAGGTTAT
>JAQTUQ010000014.1 GCA_028707255.1 Dehalococcoidales bacterium | reverse complement strand
ATCGTAAAAGCACTGCCCAGATACTTATCCGCTGGGCTTTACAAAAAGGTTTGGTAACTATACCTAAATCATCCAGGGAAGATAAAATACATGAAAACATTGACGTATTCGACTTCGATATATCAGAAAATGATATGAGTATCCTTGACTCGTTTAACGAAAACCTGCGTGTTCCACTTGTACCATTTTAAAATAAATGGCATTGATATGAGTATTGCTGGGTTAATAATTGGAATAGTCACCTGTATAGGCTTTCTTGTACCTGTTATATATCCATTTCTAGTGTGGTTAAATTTGATTAATGCCTCATTATCTATATTCGGTCTAATCATTAGCCTTGCGGGAATTATAAAAGGCAATAATAGACTACTAGGATTCATGGGGATATTTATATGTGGAACGATAAGTATAATCAGCCTTATTAAGATAGTGTAAAAATGTCTTTAAGAAATTATATTAACTACGGTGTGTTCTTTTTACTTGTATACTCATTTGTAAGTGTAATAATTTCCAGTTATGTTCTGTGGTTTGTATTACCAAGAGGACAAGGAATACATGGAAACGAATATTGCAGTTTGCAAGGAGAAGGTGTAGCAGGTAATCTTGAAAATGTTTTCCAATTGCCAAGATTCATGTGGATTGAAATACATTCATGGCTTTCTGTCGCATTAACTATACTAGTTATCATCCACATCATACTACATTGGAGATGGATATGTGCAAGTATTATAAAGTTGGAAAATTACATATCAAAAAGGCAACAGTCGATTATCGAACGATATATAACAATAACTGCGCTATTTTTCCTGTTTATCGTAGAGATTCTTTCAGGTTTCGTAATATGGTTTCTACTACCAAGAGGAGCTGAAGATTATCCAAGTATGATAAGTGGTATTGGAAGGACTTTCTGGGGTTTTCAGAGAAATATTTGGCTTGACTTACACGTGTGGGTTGCAGTCTTTATAATTGGAATAATTGCAGTGCATATAATCATTCACTGGAGATGGTTATTAAATATGACGAGGGGAATGATAAACAATACTAAATAGAAGAAATAATAAAACCTCATTTGGTACTATTAAAATTAAATTTCAGGAGGAGAGGACATTGAGTCAGGGAAAAGAGTCATCCGGGGAAGTAAACATCTATGGAATTGAAAAAGTCATTAATTTAAATAATTCCAATATCAATAATCAAATAGAGATTATTAGCAAACCAGTTTTCTTGAAAGAATCTGGAGATAATTTAAGTATTAACGGGGTAAGTTTGTATTTGAAAAATGTCTCCGAGTCAGATATTGGCAAGGTCACATTTAATATTGTTTTCTATGACACGAATGGAGATGTCATAGAAACAATTGAGCATGTAATAAAAAACCTGGTAAAAAACAAAGAATACCCGCTAATTATAGGATCGAAAAAAGGCGGGATTGCTATTAAGAATTATTCTGTTAATATAGTAGAAATATGCGCTCCACCATCGCCTTTAGTTACGGATAATGAATACATTCAAATATTGAACCATTCTTTTCTACCAATAGCTTCTGATAGCTATTTTGAAAGAATTGGTCAGAAGAGTGTGCTTGAAATTGCCGTACGCAATATCTCGAATGTAACAATTGCAACAGCTTTATTTGAAGTTACTTTCTATGATGCTGAAGGTGAAATTTTAGATGTATTTGAGCATATTGAAACAGACTTAAAGGCGGGAAAAAGCCGCTCCGTTTTAATATATTCGAATAATTTTAAAGATATTGAAGCTAAGAGTTATAACGTTAAACTACTTAAAACTATAACTACCGATATCGAGAAAATACAGCTTGTTAGACATCAGGCAAAAACAAATAAATCAGGCTCCGAAGAAATTGAAGGTATCATTAAAAATATTAGTGATATTAAGACAGATGCCGTATTAATAGCCACTTTCAAAAATCTTAATAAAGAAAAAATCGGAACGCAAGTTATCCGTATTAGAAATGTTGAACCGAACACAACTAGAAAATTCCAGTTTATTTTTAATACACCAGAAGGGGAAAAAGTTAAGACATATACCTTTGATATTACAGATAGAATAAAAAGAATACCCGATATTGTCAATGGCATGGTAACAAAAAATATCGTATAACCTAAACCCTGGCCAATTACCCATCCAATTACTCCAATTGTAACATTACAATCAATAATGACAGCGGCTATGCCAATAGTAATTAACAGTATACCCCCAATAAAAGGGTTTTTTTGTGAATATAGTAGAAATAGGAACGGTAACACGGCAGTAATCAATAGCAGGTTATAACTATTTCTACTATCTAATGTTAAAACTAATAGGAAAACTATGAAAGATAACGACCCCAAAAGCCCCAGAAACATACCAGCTCTTACCATATTATTCAATCCACTATTCGGTTCACTTATCTTTATTCAAATGGCGATTATCCCAAAACAGCAGGTTTATTATTTCTTACTCCCAATATCGGTCATCATACTGCCGGTGTGTAAAATTGTCAATATTTTGTAAGAGTCCATAACATATTGGACTTTTAAAGAATAATGAATTTTTTACAGAATATCTTGAAGATAAGAAGGCAGTTGTTCCATTTTTCGTAAAGTATATCATGTTTAGTAGTCTAGACTTAATCTGACATTGACCTTGCCCCATTATTAGTATCAATACGGCTTAGAATCCAGCGGATAAAATATTGAGCACCAGATGATGTCTCATCTACTACATTTTATTTGCTTGATTGCTCAGCGCAAAGTAAAGACCCCAGGTATGAATCAAACAAAGTAAGTTGTTCTCTTAGTGATTTGAGCATGGCTATTCGTTCATCATCTGGGAATTTCATTATACGGTTTATCTCTTTAACCATATCCCTATCAGCCTTAGTTAACATCATATCTAAATAAGCCTTAAGCTCACTGTACATGCCAAATTTCTTTTTTTGAGCAATGGAGTACTCTGCTGATTCGAGAATACGTTCTACCAACTCATTTCTATCAGTTGTATTCGTTTCATGATTTAACCACTGATGCCAGGAAGGCAATGATAGAGTTTTTACGTACTCTTCAAGTGTATTAAAAGATAACTTATATCCGTAATCTTGGGGGAAATCAAATGCCAGGGAGCCGGGATCCAGCATTATCGGCCCTATTATAGGTACTTCTACTAAATCAGCATATTTACTATGGATGATTCCTTTTTCCATGGCCTCCTGTTGTAACAAGCATAGCTGGTCGATGATATTTCTGGTTTCAATAATTGTTTCTGGGGTTTCGCCTGACAGTCCATCTGAGAAAAAAAACGTTATCATAATATCATTTTGATAACAAAGTTTTGCTGTATTGAGTAAATCTTCGTTTGAATAACCTCTCCCCTGTAATTTTCGCACATCACAGGATCCGGAGTCTGGACAAATAAAAAACTTTACAGGTTTTCCAATACTTGCAACCTCTTTTGCGAATTCTTCACTAACCGGAGCAAAAATATCCATTGTAAGTCCATCTATATCAAGTTTACTGTTTTTAATTGATGATATGAGTCCTCTCCAATAAGTTTCTCCGCCCATCCGAGGGTCCTGATAAAGACCTACGAACCTTATACCTTGTTTGCTGAGTTTTCTTATATCATCTACAATCTTTTGTGGGCTTCTAAAGGCCGGTTTCTTTCTTCCGAGATATTTCTTATAGGTATAAGCTGAGCCTCCGCAAATGGTGCAGTTATAAATACAACCCCTACAAATGGTTAGCCCCCATCTGGGGCCGGTAGAAAAAATAGATGTTTTGGGCTCTAATAAGTCGAATCGTGTAAACTCATACTCATCTAGTTTGTCACATGTTTCCATAAGAGGGGTTATCAGTATTTCACCAGAATTATCCCTGTAGGTTAAATTGGGTGTTGCCGTAAGTTGACCCGTCTTTTGATAAGCTTTGATAAATTCTAATAATGGTTTTTCAGCTTCACCGCGAATTACTGCATCAATAAAATGGTATTTATTTATAATTTCCTCGTGAAAGTAAGTGGATGTAAGACCACCAAGGATAACAAGCGAATCAGGATGAAATTGTTTACATAATTTGGCCACTGCTATCGCACCTTGAGAGTGATGTTGCCAGTGTAAACCTATGGCAAATATTTTTGCCGAGGCATTCTTTATATGCTCCTCAGCATTAAAAGACTTATTACTAACCATACGATCGGCCAGATTGTCTACAATAACCTTGTAGCCGTGCCTATCTATATAATCGGCGATGCTAAGCATACCTATTGGTACTTTTGTGTATTGTATGCGCTCAACAGTGGAGCCAAGAGCTCCAGGGAAAATAGATTTTCTCCTGAAATCGTAAATAGCCGGTGGATGTATTAATATAACATCGTAATCCATAAAGTTACTGACCTCCCGAAATGATATTATAAAGCATTTGATATTGCTGTCATACTGTAACTTTGTTATTTCCTTTTATTACACCTACTATCCATCTCCAGTGCATTATTAAATGTATAATGACAAACGAAACTATTATTACAGCAATCCATGCGTGAATATCCACCCAGATATTTCTTTGTAATCCCCAGAAGGTTCTTCCGATACCGCTGGTCATTGCATAATAATCCTCAACCCCCCTTGGCATAATCAGCCATATAATAAAGCCGGAAACTATTTCAAAACTAAACAGAATAAACAATATGATAGAAGCAAGATATCGCTCTATGATAAGACCTTGTTTTTTAAGAATGTAACTTTTTATTCTTTTTACTGTCTCATATATCCAGTTAATATGAAGAATTATGTGTATAAAAATTAAAATTGCTAATGCAATCGATAACCAAGAATGAACTTCTACCCAAATATATCTGGTTAGTCCAAAAGCTGAATAATAATTGCCCATTAGACCCGTTCCGTATAGGTGACAATACGAATAACCATGTAAGCCTATCCCTCTGGGTAATACAAACCATAGGATGTAACTGGAGATAGATACTCCTATTAATAAATAAACCAGAAATAGAGCCATAGCATAATTAACAAATTTGTTTACTTTGATTTTCGTACTTATCTCCCCACTACAAAAGAAATAACTTATATCTTATTTGGTTCAGCTATTAAACTTGCTCAGTTTTTTCTTCAAGCGTAAAAATCTGCATCTTATACAAAGCTTCTGTTCCGTATCTTAATGTTTCGTAAACCATTAAAGGCATAAAAGACCAAACGCGCTTACCAAGATTTCCTGTATAAAATGAATGATCATCAGCTAAATCGATATTAAAAGTTTGATATGTTTTCTTTTTATTGTAGTCAGGATGCATCGGATTACACCATTCGCATGGACTGGTTGCAATATATCCAGCACAGAAAAAAGGACGCACCTCGTAAATAGAGCACTTGCCGTTGTATAGAAAAGGACAGTATATTTTTTGTTTTGCGAATATGATACGATTGCTAAACATGTCGTACACGGTTTCTTGTTCTGTAGATTTATCGTTTTTAGATTGATTATTGAATTCTGGGAGGTTTTTTAAAAGACCTCCGGCATTATGAATTTTAGATATCCACAAGGGATATGTTTTTATAAATGCATTAAAGACTTCCTCGTTTTTATAAAGATAATAAACAATTAGTTCTACCTCCTGTATAGAGGCGCTAACCATTAACATACAACAATGGGAACATGACTCGCGGCAACTAATGGTCTCGGATTTATTTAAGACTATTTCATTTTGCTTTTGGCGTAATCCATTAAATACTTCCAGTTTTTTTTGCATATAATCAATACAAAACTTTTCCCGCTTGATACCTGTTGGTCCCAAATATGCAGTCGTCCGATTAATCATTAAATGGAAATTATCCTGTTCGTTCATCTCGGCTATCTCTCAATATCAGGTTACTACATCATTACTATTCACATTCTTCAATGTCGCTAACAAAAAGACTACAACTGCTTACAGTATCACCTTCTTCCGGTTTAAATATGAAATGAAATTTTTTTATAGAATTGGGTTCAATATTTTTTAAAAGAACAACTTTGTTGCCAATATTCTCTTCTTTATAATTATAGAAATTAGCAATAATTGTAGCGTCAGTTTTCATGCCGCTAATATTCTTTACAATCCCTGTTACTTCTTCACCGGTTTCAATCGTCCTTATTTCATGGCGCCGTAAATGGACTTTCTCTTCATTAACTGTTTTGAGCTTTGTTACTATAACCTTATAGCCTATAATCTGAATGATTTTTTCATATTCAGTAATTGACGTTTTGATATGTATCAGCCGGCTCACATTCGGTTCCAGTTCTATTACCTTGTGCTCGACTGAATCTAAAATATTACCTTCCATATCGTAAAAATGAGCTTTAAACGTAGCGCTGGCAATAGTTAATTCAGAAACATTTTGTATAGCCAGATCAACACATACAGAAGTCCCACGAATACCATCATCTACTGACACTTCGGCAAAATTATGTCTCAAAATACGGATTTTATCACTACCTATAGCTTCCTGGATTGGCTTATCAAGACACTCCTTAACATCTGCGTCAAATTTTCCTTGGAGAGATGTTGCATCATTTGTTTTTTTTAATTCCGTCAATTCTGTCACCTCCTGCTAGACTGTACTGAAATTATTTATTTAAAAAACCGACAAAATAAATTTTTACTTCCCACGGCCGTAATTAATATTTTAAATTTGGTTTTAGATTGTCTATATAAAGGTCTAATATAAAAAATATGATGATTTCGGTGTAATTCTATATATAACTTGTTTATATCTTATAACTTATAACGAGTCAATATAGTCTACCTGATAACTATCTTTGAATATTTTTTTACGCAAGCTGCCTGCTGGGTAAGCTTCAACCCTTATAGGGTATAAATACTTTAAACCCAGCAGAGCACCTTGAATAAGAAATAATTCCCGTCTTTACTCTATTTGGCCTTTTTTTCTACCTATAATTATATTTCGCAATATTGCCAGTATTAGTAACAAAGGACCAGCTGCACATGCCATCCAGTAGCCTTGTTGAAGGTCTGCTATGCCGTTGGCTCCGACAGGAAATTCACCTAATTCAATATAAGTGTGTCCTATCAACAATACACCAAAATCAGCGGTCCTTATATAGGCAACTATGACAGCGGTAATAACGACTACAATATAAGATATTCCGACAAGTCCGATTATAAAGGTTGGCAGGTTAAAACGTAATTTCCAGATATTAAACTTCTTGTCTTTTACAAACATACTATAAAATAAGGCTGCGACAGCTAATCCCAGATATGTCCACATTATTGGAGCAAAAAAAGCAGGCATTTCAGCACCAGGTAAATAGACAATATAGTTTCCCAGATTGTGTGAAAGTCCCCAAGGGCGGATTTGCATGTAGAAAGATGCTTCGCGGATGTATAACTCCCACCAGGGCTGTAACCATGTCCAAACCAAAAAAGCGCTGACAGCTAAAATCAAAAAACGGAATATCCAGACTCTAGCATTTCCCATTGTATTTTTATCCTTTCTTTTTTGTAATATAGGGGTGAGTTGCTTGCATCAGTTAATACTCACCCCTATATTTTCGCACTATTAAATTACTTTTTTAGGTGAGTGCGATGTCACCTAAGGCGACATCTTTTTCTGTAGTATCGCCAGTTATCGTTTTGGTTTTACCATCCCCGCTTATCGTTAGAGTAAAAGTACCTTTCGACAAGCCTTCAAACCAAAAGTCCCCGAAATCATCTGTCGCAGCACTTGTATTTCCTGCAGCGCCACTGACAGTGCATGTGGCTCCGATAACCACATCTTTTGTAGCCGGATTATATACGCAACCTGCGATGAACCTCTTGGGTAAGCCTTTATAGTATACTCTTACTTTTGGAGTTTCGCCGAAGTTAGGCTCAAGTTTCTCAGCCTGTGCGATCTCACTGGCTAGTTCGGATTCTTCACCAAAGGCGCCTACATCACCGGGGCAGTTATTGATACATCTGGGTTCCTTGATAGGCCAACCTCTGTCTATAAGATGTGCGCAACCCGTACATTTCTGGGCGATTTGAAGCCCGGAATTGTAAAATATAGCTCCATAGGGACAAGCGGTTATACAAAGTTGGCAACCACTGCATTTTATTGGGTCAATGATAACCAGACCATCAGCCCTCTTGATTATTGCGCCCTCTGTCAAGCAGGCTTCCATGCATGGCGCATCGTCACAGTGCATACAGGGAACTGGTGTATAGGATACTTTAACCTGTGGAGTTGCCCCTCGTTCGAATTCTCTTAACTTCATCCAGAATTGCCCTGTTTCAGGTTGGGGTCTGGCATAGGGCATCCAGTCATTTCCGCAGTGTTCGTCCTTGCAGCCAATCTGACAGGAATAACAACCGACGCATTGTAAAACATTAAAAACAATAGCTTTCATTTAGGCACCTCCCTGTTCTAACCAGTCTTGGAAAGTATAACCCACATATGGGTCCCAATTTTTAGACCATTCGAATGCATGGGGATGTTGAGTCCTCCACTGCTCCATCTCAGCCGGATCAAGCTTTTCCACACCTACCAGGAACGCCTGTGAAGCCATGCCCCAGCAATTTCTGGAGACACCCGGTAGAGGTGATATTTGCTGGTTTGTTCCGCCTCTGTTGATGCATTCATGAGGCCAACTGGAAACGAAGTCTTCCCTGGCTCCATGGTCCTGGTAAACTGCTCCGGGTATAATTCTCTGGCTAACATATGCCGCTCCGAGGTCAATACCCCTCTCATTGAAGATTTTTACAATGTCACCGTGTCTTATCCCCAATTTTTCAGCATCAATCGGATTAATCCACAGGGGTTCATACATATATCCATCAGGCCCTTTCATCTTACATGTATCAACTTCCCTGAACCAGGGGATATCGTCGCACTGGACATGTACACGCCAACGCGGGTGGTTGGTTTGTAAAAGGAACGGATATTGCTTGCATCTTTCGGCTCCGTTTTCAACATCGAGACTTTCATCATGCATCCAACCTGTATCATTAACTTCCCAATTCGGATTGGGACCACCGATTACATACTGGGGATAAGGAGGCCTTTCTTTATCATCGGGGAAGTTATCAGCTAACACTTGGGAATAAAACTCCAGCTTACCGGAAGGTAAGTCTCTTGGGTATTTAACCGGGTCTTCGTAGAATCTGCGTAAACCTGGAGCAGATTCCTGCCATTTTGGATTAACCGGCGCCAACAGATAGGATTTTTTCTGGAATTCTTCCCACGGTATTGTTTTAGCCATTTGAGTGCCTTCATACCCGTATCTGATAAGAGCGTCGAAATCCATGCCTTCAGTGAGGTTTTCAACGGCCTTCGCGTATCTGCCGCCGAATTCCTGTAGCTTATAAGCTACTTCAAGGGTTGCTTCATAATCGCTCTTTGATTCTCCTAACGGTTCAATGGCTCTCGGTTTGTAAAATACCGCGCTCTGGTCGCCCGTAGCATTACACAGGTCATCTTCCTCTGCTGCGGTATTGATCGGAAGGATGATGTCAGCAAATACACAATCTCCAGACATCCATTGATGCTGAGTGAAGAAAGCCTCCAGTTTGGGGCTTCTAAATGCCTCAATCAATTTATGTCCGGCATTCCAGCAGCCGATGTTGCAGGGTTTATCATTCCAGAAAAGATGTATTTCAGCGCCACCATCTGCCTGCGGTATCGGATAGGTGAATTTAATCAACTGGTCCGGCCTCATTTCCGCATTTGCCGTATGCCCATACCAACTCATCGGCTTATCAAAACCATGGTCAAGTATAGCCGGGCTTACCAGCGTCTTGGGAATAAACTGCTTCGACCTGACATTGCGTACCTGTCTGCACGCTCTGCCGGGGGTTCGGGCAGAACCGACACTTGTATCTGCGCTGCGACTGGGACTGGCGCCACCAAATCCGCCCCACCATTGCTGACCCGGTTTCCCAAGCCCCTGCATACCCATAAGCACGCCGGTCATCCTGCCTTCTTCATGAGAGTAAGGGCCTCTTACATGACCTCCTGTACCATGTCCGGCTGTTGTTCTGTATTTTGCCCATGCTCTGGCGAGCGCTTTAATTGTCCATTCAGGGATGCCGGTTCTTTTAGATGCCCATTCCGGTGTTTTTGCCACACCATCAACATCACCCATGGCATAATCCCGTATATATTCCATACCGACAACATGAGTATCCACATATTCCTTATCCCATGTATCTTCTACCAACCAGGTATAAACAATAGCATACGATAATGCTATATCTGTATTTGGAAGAATCGGTATCCATTTACCGGGATAAGCCGCATTTTGATAGTTGCAATCAGGCGCCAGATAAACATGTTTTATGGTTCCAAGCTTATGCAGGAAATTGAGTGTTCCACATGAGGCTGCTTTACCGGTAACTATCCTGTCGCAACCCTGAATTACAACCATTTCGCAATTTTCGGCTACATCAAGTATGTTGTTAGTGGAAGGTGTTACCGCACCTACATTTCCTTCTCCGGCTAACCATTTCAAACCCCAGAAATAACCCTCCCAGCTATCAGCATTTCTTACCTGTTCACTGAACATGGCCTCTCCGGGTACTGCTCCACCTAACATACGACCCTGAATATTTCCGGGCCAGTGAACAACCTTGGTTTCCCTGTGTGCCGGGGTTTCAGCGAACAAACAGGAAAATACTCCGTATTTATCCTGTACCCTTTTTATTTCACTGGCTATTAAAGTTGCAGCAGTATCCCAGGAGATTCTCTTGTATTTACTGATACCACGATTCTGGGCATTAATTTTATCCGGGTCACCACCCGGTTCCCAGTCAACTCGCTGTACGGGGAATAGAATCCTGGCCGGTGAGTAAATGCGTTTCTTATATGCCATAGAAAACCAACTGGAATGCGATCTTCTAAATGACTTATAGGTTTTTCCATGAGCGGTAAATTCCCACTCAGCAGCTTTCAAATCCTCTTCAGAAACGTCATAATCCCAGTTAAATGGCCTGATTCTGACTATTTTCCCGTTTTTAACATCGGCTATGCATGCCTGATTAGAATCGGTGCCATAAGCTCCTGGGAATGGTGTCTCCGGTTCCTGCCACGGCTCCAAACCCCCGCCACCCGGCTGAGTTACGGTCTTGGTTGCAGTTGCAGTAACTGTCTCACCCGCACCAACTGTTTTGGTTTCGGTTACCGTAGCTCCCGCACCGCCGACAGTGGTTGTAACAGTCTTTTCAACTGTTTTGGTCGTCTCAACAGTCTTGGTGGTTTCGCCTCCGCTACAACCGGAAAGCATGCCGGCACCCACGGCAGTACCGACAACTACCGTACCGGCACCGACAAGAAAATCACGCCTGGAAACTTCTCCGGCTTGTTTCCCTTCTTCATTTGAAATTAATTTTTCTTTTTCTTCTTTCAATTTTTTCTCCTTTCATAGATTTGTTTAAACAATGATAAATGTTTAATAGGCATCACCTCCGTTTTTAATCCCAATTTTTGATATCTACAACTTAATTGTTTAGTAAATAACGAGATTCAATTATCAGATTTCCCTAATGAAGACTGGCAACCAATTCCTTGTTTATACTTATGCATTAAATTAAATCCTTTTATCGGAATATCCCATATTCTTCTTCTGATAACTGCTTTTAAGCTGGCAATAAATAATTCATCATTGAACGGTTTTACAATAAAATCATTTGCGCCGGCATCAAAAACCTGTACTAGAAGGTCGGTGTTTTTATCATTGGATATAAATATTACAGGAATATCAGAGTCGTCACGGATTTGCGCAAGCAAATCTAAACCGGACGTATCAGATAATTGCATTCCTAAAATAATGGCATCACGGCAGTTGCCTTGTTTTAATTTTTCCATGCATTCTATACCGGAATCGACGATGGTTACCTTCCAATCCGGCGTCAATCGATTAAAAGTCAGGCTTAAATCCATTGTTAAGTCAGAGTCTTTATTTGCTATAAGGATTTCCATATGCAAATCTTCCTTATCAAGCGATAATGATCTAAGCCAAGTAGTTTTTTAAGACATTAGTTATGCTGAAACTATCATCCTTAAAACGTAACTATAGTTTCGTTCCTTAGGATAACAAATTGAAATTAAGAGAGGATTAATGACAGACGAATAGTATTAAAATCATAATAAATTAGTATTAAGAATATATTAAGATTTTAAAATGCGGTGTTATTTATATTATTTTCCAAGAAAACAAAGCAAAAAACCGAAACAAACTCGTTTCGGTTTTTATAACTATTCTGGAAAAGAAATCCAGATTGTTTATTCAATCGATTTTTCGTCTATATAGTACCCAATACCAACTTTGGTACATATAATTCTAGGTTTATTCGGCTCTTCTTCAATCTTTGTACGTAAACGCGTTATATGTACTCTGATACTTTCAATACAACCTGAGTATTCGTCACCCCAAATGCATTTACATAATTTTGAATACGTTAGAACATTACCGGCATTTTTCATTAAATTATAAAGAATGATTCCTTCAACGCGTGTGATATCAATATATTTATCTTTATACGTTAATTTACTTAAAGAGGGCCCGAAACTCAGGGAACCAATTTTTATCGGGACTTCATCAATTATAAGATTTGTTCTTCTTAATATAGCCTGTACTCTGGCAAGCATTTCTAGTTGATCAAATGGTTTTACCATATAACCATCAGCCCCAAGTTCTAATCCTTTAATAATATTTTCCCTTTCATTCATTACAGTCAGGATTAATACCGGAATAGATGAAAACAACCTGATGGCTTTGAGTACTTCAAATCCACTTATATCGGGAAGTCCCAGATCTAATATAACTATATCTGGCGATTCCTTTTCTACCAATCCGATTCCTGTTTCTCCATCATGTGCAATAATTAGTTTTGCTTCAGGCCAACGTATTTGAAAAGCCAAGGAAACAATATCGGTTATCCTTTTATCGTCTTCTATTATTAATACTTTCATTATTCTCCCCCGCGGTCATATTAATAAATAACTAGGTAGAAAACGGGATTGAAAAAAAGAAGGTGCTTCCTTTTTCCTCTTCACTTTCAGCCCATATGCGACCACCGTGAAGCTCTATAAACATTTTCGATAGAGATAATCCTAGACCTAGCCCGCTCAAATTTCCTTTGTGTTTTTCCGAACTACGATAGCTATTAAATATATTCGACAACTCTGCCTGTGTCATTCCAATGCCTGTATCATTAATTTTAATGATTATATCAGAACTATTTATTTCCACGTCAACAGTTATACTACCCCCCTCTGGTGTAAACTTTATGGCATTATCCAGGAGATTAAAGACAACTTGACGTATACGGCTTTCATCAATATCTATTAAAGGCAATGGTAATGATTCATTTAACAGCATTATGCTTTGTTTTTTCCTGTTGGCTTCATGTTTACTTATTTCGATCACATTCGTTAAAAGCTTTATTATATCTGTCGGTTTACGCTCAATCCTGAGTAATCCGAGTTCCCCTTTTGAAAGATCGAACAACTCATTCATTCTACCATCTAAATCATAAGCGCTTTCATTTAAATGTTTTGCCAGGCTTCTATGTGGTTCATCCTTGAGTTCTGAAAATAATAAACTGCTGGCAGCCAATACTGCCGTCAACGGTGTTTTCAACTCATGTACCAATGCCCTTGAGAAAGCTGCTCTTTGTTCCAATTCATCTTCCAAATGGTGGGATTTCAGGGCTAATTGTAAAGTTCTGTCCTCAACTTGATTCTCCAGTTTTACAGCATGCATACTTAAGACACGAGTTCTAATTTTTACTAGTTCTGCAACTGCAATTAATGTTAATACTACCAATATTAATATAAACCACCACTCCTGCCAAAAAGGTGGTGTAACGATAATTTTTAACACCGTCCCTTCAGTATTCCAAACGCCATCGCTATTAGATGCAATCACTATGAAATTATATTCACCTTTAGGAATGTTAGTATATTTAGCAAAACTGTCATCAGGACCACAGTATTGCCATACAGAGTCAAACCCTGCAAGCATATAAGCATACTTGCCATCAAGCTGGGAACTATAGTCCAAGGCAACAAAGTCTATCACAAAAGAGTTATTCGAATACGATAGAGTAATTTCATCAAGTTCTTCAACAGGTTTGTCAAAATATATTGATTTTTCATTTATCAGGGAAAAATCATTTATCACTAACGGTGGAAAGTAATAACTATGTTGTATTTGCTCAGGCTTAAATGAAAACAATCCGTTGGGATTACCAACAAAAATATACCCCTCATGATTTTTAGATATAGAATTACGATAATTAACGTGACCGCGTAGCCCATCGTCATCACTATAGTTTATAATAATATTCAATTCAGGGGACAATTTAGTGAGAGAGTGATTTGTGGTACACCATATATTGCCCTCATTGTCTTCTATGATTCCTAAAATATGATTATCAGGTAATCCGTCGGCCTTAGTATATAATATGAAGTTACCCGCTTGAGGATTGTATCGGAAAAGCCCGTTGATAGTACCTATCCATAAGTTGTTATTGCTGTCTTCATATATGCTCTCGACTTGATTCTCTATAAAATCCATTTGGCTACCAGGTTCTTTTAAGTAATGTATGAACTCACCAGTATCTGAATCAAATCTGTCCAATCCCTGATCAGTGCCTATCCATATTCTTCCGTCTTCAGTACAATAAACTACATTAATGTTATTACTGCTAATACTTGAAGGATTTGAAGAATCGTGTTTATACCTCGTAAATTTGTTATCCGTAACATTGAAGCTACAAAGGCCTTGATTAGTGCCGATCCACAACAATTCCTGTTCAATACTGTAAGATAACGAAAAGATCCAGCCGTCAATTAGACTGTTCGGATTCCCTTTGTCATGAGAATATATTTTATAGTCTCCCGTTCCCATATCAATTTTTAATAATCCGATATAATCGGTTCCTACCCATAAAGTGCCTGACGGATCAATGTAAACACTATCGGTAATAGCATTTCTTATATCGCTTATTAAGTAATAGTGAAAATAACGTTCTACTTGATTATTCTTAAAATTAAACCAGATAATACTCGTGCTGGTTCCTAGAATACTTATATCACCTGATATATCGATAGCTCTAATACCGTTATCTTTAATCATATCATCGTAGTAGTAATTAAAGTATTGTTTTGTGGGGTCGATATAATAAACCCCTGCTCTTGTTCCTAACCATAATATGTCTTGGTGTCCCATGTGAATTGCTCTGACAATATTATTACCTATACTGGATGAATTATTGATATTACTAGTGTATCTTGTAAATGTCTTTGATTCTCTATCAAAGGAGTTCAGTCCTTCATTTGTACCAATCCATAATATCCCATTGTTATCTTCATAAATGTCCCAAATAATATTGTTGCTGATACTGGTATAATTATCAGGATTATTAACATAATTTGTAAAAATCGCCGTTTCTCTATCAAAGGAGTTCAGTCCTTCATTTGTTGCTATCCATAATATCCCTTTGCTGTCTTCAAATATATCCCAAACAGTATGGTCACTGGTAATAATTGGATTGTGAATGTAATTGGTAAACACTCCAGTTTTTTCGTCCAGAGTATTAATTCCTTCATTTGTTCCTATCCATAATGCCCCTCTGCTGTCTTTATATACAACCCGTATCGTATCATCACTAATACTGTCAATATTATCTGGTTCATTTAAATACACCTCAAAAATCTCTGTTTCTTTGTCAAATGAGTTTAACCCATTATTAGTACCTATCCATATTATTCCACTGTTATCTTCACAAACAGACCAGACATTATTACTGCTAATACTCAAAGAATCATTGGGATTGTTAAGATATGTATTAACGCTTTTTGTTCCGTGATTATAAACGTATAATCCACTCTCAGTTGCAACCCATAAAAGCCCCTTACTGTCTTCAAAAATAGACCTTACGACACTATTGCCGATAGCTTCAATTCTATTTACTTTTATACCATCGTATTTAAATAAACCTGCTCTTCCTCCAAACCACATGTATCCGTAGCTATCATTTAGAATTGTATATACAGGATTACTTGATAACAACGGATTTTTATCCAACCTAGAAAATACTATGTTTGGGTAAATAGATGTTGAATTCGCATGTATTATAATATTGGGGAATAGAAACGATGGAATAAATAACAATAAGGCGAATATTGATAATAAAAAAAATCGCAATATTATTATGTTTAATTGACTCGTATAATTATTCATTATTTTTTATTGTAATATAAAAGGAAGGAATTTCAAAATTAAGACGATATGTTTTAGGAGTAAACTCTTATACATGCACCCTATGGAATAATTTAAACAGGTCTCTGATGACATGCTCCCCAATGACATTACCAGTTGTTAACTTATAGTTTTAATCTATGTATTTGTCTTTTTGCTCATTTATATAGGTAGAGTTGCTACCAAACTATCGCTTGAAAAGTTACTTTCTGCATTATCTGAAAGCTTTACACTTGCTGCCAAGATTGTTTAAACGGTAAATAACGTTATCAGGATTTCATGCTCCGGATGTTTTTTATGTTGTTTTAACAACGCTTGATGATTTTAGTAATATCATTTGGGACACGTCGATTTTCATTAGCGTCAAAAATGCTGTCGAATTTTTCAGCCATACTCTACCCATTTTAATGCACATCTGTTGATGGGGAACAGTATGCATATCACTACATTTAACAATCTAAGAAAGTCGTTGAAAAAAGTTTTATGCTATTTGTATCCTATTTTTTCAATGCTTAGACTTATGCTTTAAAACAATTATTATAATAACTAAAAGTATAACAGCTATAAAAACACCGATAATCCAGATTATGGAATCTTTTAGCCAGTCTAATATCGAATTCTTATCCTCTGCTGATGTGGAATCCGTCTGAGTGGTTGAAGTTGATGAAAATTGGCTTAGCGCGAAACCCTCATTTTTACTGGCAATTATATTACCCTCGATATCGGTTAAAATCATTTCCGCATAATAATTACCGGGTTCGATAGCTCTACTATCCCACTGGGTATTGACCGAGCAATTGCCGGTTACATTTTTAAGCTGTCTTATTTCAAGGCTATCAACGTAATTGTCTGAACCATATAACCTGATAATCACATCCATATATAAATCCTGTGCATTACCGGCATTTGATATTTCAGCGTTGATTTCTACTTTTTCTCCGCATTGATAGGTTGGTTTATCAGTCTTAAAACTGAGAATCTCGACTTCAGTTAGTATATAATCCACCATGAATGAATAATGACGGTAAAATAGGAGTTCTTTTGTCTGCGGATTATATTTAACAGGATATACAACTATATCTAAACTATTACTCCCGTCCGCATTGTGAACTATTTCCCATTCGAAATCGATATCGGGATACCAACCTGTTTTGGGTTCTACGGATTTTGTAATAGTCCATTGCTGTATTACCATAGGCAGGTTAAATCCGACATTAGTTTCGGCAGATGTCCGCTCATTGAGAATTACATCCTGAATTGCATAGTTATATTCATATTCAACGGAATATGAGTAGTAAGGAATTCTGGGGCTTCCTTCCTCGCCCAGGAGAACATCGCCTCCGGGAATATCGATATAATCATAACCGCCTGTTTCAATGATTGTATATTCAGGCACTTCGAATTCAACATACAATGCGGAATTGGCAGAAATGTACAGATTACCGGTTAATATGAGGATTAAAACAACAATAATCACGGCTATTTTTTTAAACATAATCTTACCAGGCTCCGAATTTGGGGTCGCCGTACAGGTTCATTTCATAGATATCCCAACTGCGTCTTGCGTAACTGGTTCTTACCAGTTGATATTTCAGGTCCTTCAATGCCTCTGCCGGATATACATAGCGGCTGTTCCAGAAGTTTCTGAAGAAGGCCAACGGCATTTCCTGACAGGCACCCAGTCCCTGTACCTCTACATTGCCTATGTAGATACCTGCACCGTATCTTAGAAATGCGCGTGCTATGCTACGCCCCGCTTGCCTGTCATAAGCTCCGGTCAAACAGGACGCTGCAAATACAACAGGGCAGGAGTTACCGAAATTAATAGGAGTAATGGTCGAATTATACTCACCGCCGATATAAAGGTCTGTACTTCCGCAACTGCCGATGAAATCATCCAGCACCCATGCCCAACCGCCCGGTCCACCATGTCCGAACCAATAAATAATATTTTTCCCATACGCATTGTTTTTAACATCCTCTCCGCGAGCATCGCCTGCATCGCAGATTGTATCGTAGATAGTATAATCCCCCATCAATCCGCTGTTATAATGAATTTCAAGGGCTTCTTCAACAGTAATCATAGTTCTGAGAACCGCTAAATCAGTCGGTGGATGAGTACCCCCACAGGCGGTTCCCTCATGTAAAATATGCCCGGGTTCTGCAATGCAGGTAAAGTCTCCTCGCAGAACCAGCGCTTCACGCAAAAGTTCCGTCTCATACGTATAGTATTCACCGAGGACATATTCGGCATCTAAACCCTGACTTTCAAGAATGCTCCCTATATATATAGCATAGTTAGCAAAGCCCTCACCGAATTCGGGTCCGCTAACAAGCAACGCGCTACCGCTGTCACGGCTGAAGCTCTTTAATCCGTTATTATAGTCAAGGCTGGTTCTTATAGGTATAATCATATCCTCTGCGGTTTCTCCGATAATCCTGCCGACAGTAAGTTCCGGAAAATGGTCGTCACCGTAAGTATCCGAATAGGGATAATCGGTATCGCGAACCACTCCATCGGGGTCTACTTGATGCAACCCGGGTATATCGAATGCCGGAATGACATCTTTCTCACCTATTATCAACAGGAAGCCGGCGCCTTCCGCCCAGTTAGGGCACAACCTCCGCGCCCAGCTGCTTCTGCTGCGGATAACATCTTTTACACTCCATCCGCCTTCTGCCACGCGTGATGAAGAAACATAACCGAATACCCCACGATTGAATTGGGCTAAACGGGCAGAAGTGGCCAGCAGCCTGCCTACATCATCAATATCATAGCGGTTTAACAGATTTGTCGGACATGTCAGAATGAGGTAATCAGCAGCTTCCAGTGCGGCAGACCTTTCAGCAGAATCACTCCAGCCGATGTAGTGATCCGCCTCGAATATATCCACTCCTGCTCCCGATTTTTCAGCATAGTAGTGAAGGTGCAATTTGGAACCGATACAGTAAAAAGAGCCTAGAAAGGTATCTGCCTGGTGCGGGTCTACCATAATCGGAACCACATAGTAGCTTATACTTCTCGTTTCCCCGGGTTGAATGCTTCTGTCTATAGTAAATTCGATGGTGCTTTTCCAATACATGTCAGCATCGTTTATAACATTGCCGGGGGCGTACAGTCCGGCATAGCGCGGGTCTGCATCCAGCATATAGACGCCTTCGGCGCACTGGTAACCATGACTGGTATCGGTTACTCTGATGCCCTCGGCATCGACCTCACCACTATTGTAAAGGTTCAAGGTTACTCGGAAATAGTTATCTATACGTGTTACGTCCCTGGTGGCTAATATGATAGGCGGTTCCAGCCAGATGAATCGCAGCGTATCGGTGCCCCAATTGCCGTATTCATCTTCTGCACTGATTTCATATATATGCTCACCATAGGTTAGTTCTATATCTCGGAGGCTAGAGTTATATCTATACGGCAAATCGACCGGTTCCCTCCAGGTGTGTTCATATTCTACTATGCCATCCACCCGTACCCGGTAATACCTCCATTTAAATCCATAGTCATTACTCACTTCAAAATTGGAATGAATTACCGAAAATATTCCTTCCCCTTCTTCAGGTGAAGTTATATGTACATGCATCGGCGATAACTGTGCGGCGAATCTGCGTTGCAAATCACCATTTCTGATATCTTCAGCATAGTTTCCGGAGGAATCAAACGCCCTTGCCCCGAATTCATTGATTCCCTCAGCCAGTCCGGATGTGTCGCAATGCCATTCGAACGGCGCCGAGTAGTCCGTAAATACCGGTATGCCGTTCAGATAGAAAACGACCCTGTCAATTTTACCATCGTCGGTTGCATCTGCTTTAATAAGCGGCTGCCCCGCTAGATTGTCGGGAAGATTAAGTGATAGATGGGGTACCTGCTTATCCGTAGTCGTTTTGGTTGTAAAGCGGAAGCTTTTACTGCTTGTTTCATTGCCCGTTATATCCGATGAATAGACAACAAAGTTATAACTGGTGCCGGAGTATAGTCCTGTCAGTGTTATCGAGTGCAAAGTTACCGGCTTATCCTGTTCAACCTGTAAGCTGAATTTGCCGGCAAAGGTATCGTACAGCACCCGGCTGTCGGCTTCTTGTGAAGTTTCCCATGAAATTGCGGCAGCAGTTTCGCTAATATCGCTGACGACAGGACCTGATATTATTGTCAGTCCCGGTTGGGTAATCGTTGTTTGAGTCTGAGTCGTTGTTTGCCAGGTGGTTTGCGAGGTAGTGGTAATCTGTGTTGTTATCGTTTTTGTAGTCTCGGTAGTCACGGTTGTCGTAATAAAAGGAGTTAATGTTTTTTCAGCCTTATTGTTCTGTTCGTTCGATTCGTTAATCAGGTTAGTAGAATCTACTGTTACGGTTACATCGGTTATTGCATTAATTTGCCAGCCGAGTACATAAATCGACGCCCCTCCCGGCTCTTCTATGCCCCCGTTAATATTATCAGCCGCATTAACCAGGCTAAAAAAGCCCTGTTTGATATTATCGAAATACACATCGGCATCGGCCGTCCAGTAATCTGGTAGCGGCCCGATACCGATATTTTTAACCGTAACACTTAATTTGTTATCCGCTGTGCATTCTATTTTATCTACAACCAGGTCGGGCAGCGTCTGTGAAACGATATCGATTTTAGCTTCTGCCCAGACAGCCCAGTCCTGCCCGGAACTCTTTCCCGCTTTTACATACAGAATAAAACGCCCGCTTCTGCCTGCCAGTGCATCGAGGTTCTGGGTCACGGAATCCATTTTCCCGTCATAGGTTGAGTAGCGGCTGATAATGGTTTGCCGTGTTTGTCCCTCTTCAAATAAAACTTCAAAAGTTACCCCGTCGCTGGCGACAGCTCCTTTAATAAATCCAACCCTGATGTTCAACTCTGCGTTTTCAGGGAGTGTTAACTGAGGATATCTCCCCATTATCCAGCCATCAGATACCCATTGAGGGTGGGTTTCCAGAACCAGGGCTTCGATATTGCCATCTTCCAGTTCGATATTGTTTTTATAACAGGCAAAACCGCTTGAGTCGCTTTCACTGCCGGGGAATGACAGGGGTCCGGAGCCGCTCGTCCAGGTGACGGAAGTCGCCTCGGAGATAAAATCATAAAAAGTATCGTTGGCAGCAGATATCGACTGAATAAACGTACCGGCGGGGCAGATTGATATCAGGAGGATAACTGTAATTAAAAACGCTGTGGATGTTTGTAATGACTTATGTTTAAGAAGATGGTGCCGGATTATTTGATTATTGAATAAACGCATTGCAGCCTATCTGTTGAAGACTACAAATCAGGCATCGATTTTAACGAACTAAATCTAACACAGGGGATAGGGGTTGTCAATATGTTTTTAGATGGAGTAACAGTGTTTTTTAGTATCCCCAGGCAGTACCCCCAATAGATAACAAGTATTTTTTAATTCGACTGGCTTAACATAATTGATATACTGGATTTTTTCACGGCCTTCCTTTATTTTATTAAAATATATGACTGACATTCTACTCATTTCCTTGATATCTTTCAAGGTTCGTAGTCAGTTTGGTTCTCTCACATGTTATATAACTAGACTTGATATATGTGTGATGTATTGTTAAAGTTTAGGGAGTTATCTTCATGGATTGGAGGATGATATGAAAGCAACCGAAGGAAAAATCGGCAGGGTATTTATTATAAGGCTTGAGGACGGTGATATGCTTCCCATGTGTATCGAGAAATTTGCCCGGGATAATAATATTTTAGTCGGGCAGATAATAATGGTCGGCGGTATAGGAGGTGGGCAGGTTGTGGTGGGGCCGCGTAAATCGGATGAAATGCCTCCGGAAGCGATGCTGGTTCCTCTGGATGGGGCACACGAAGTCGTCAGCGCAGGGTCGATTGCCCCGGATAAAAACGGGAAACCCGTTGTTCATATGCATGCCGCACTGGGAAGGGCGGGGAAGACGACGACGGGTTGTCTAAGACCGGGTGTAAATACCTGGCTGGTGGGGGAAGTATTTATCTACGAGATACTGGGAACGACTGCTATTCGCGCCGAAGATAAAAAGTCCGGTTTCGAATTGCTGGATGTGTAATTGACATAAAAGATATTTTCTTTTTTCTTGATAAAACTGGTCTTAACCTATATTATTAAGGTATGGCATACTATGTTAGAATCAGGTTAGAGTAGCGAAGTCTGGAAATGAATTGTAAAAGGGCTCCCATAATAGAAATCCCTTATTTCTTTCCGTTTATACGCTTATAAATACCCAGTACTCCGGCCTGAATTACTTCTTCGCTTCTAAATTTGTCGTTGGTCAATAAAATAAGGAGAAATGATTTGCAGATAGTAACAGATAGCGGCACCGATGTTTTCATGTCTTCTGAGCAGATGAAAGAGTTAAGGATTAATGTGGTACCTCTTAACATAACACTTGACGGAAAAACGTATCGCGATGGGGTGGATATTAAACCGCAGGAGTTTTATCCTCTACTGGCGGGCAGCAAAGGTTTGCCTAAAACCTCTCAGCCTTCGCCGGGTGATTTCGTAAATATTTATCGAAACCTGGCTAAAGAAGACCCTGAGATACTTTCGATACACATGAGCTCCGGTTTAAGCGGAACGCTGAATGCGGCACAGGTGGCTGCCAGAATGGTTCCCGAAGCCAATATTACACATGTCGATACCAAAACGCTATCCGTTGCTTCCGGCTGGCAGGTGGAAGCGGCCGCCAGGGCGATAAAAAAAGGCTGGCCCAAGGAAAAGATTTTGGATTTACTGAAACGCATCGGCGACGCTACGGAAATAGTTTATACCTTAAAAGAATTGAAATATCTTATCCACGGCGGGCGTATCAGCCATATAAAGGGATTGATAGCATCTGTATTGAATATAAAGCCGTTTATCGGGGTTGAAAAGGAAAGGGGCACTTATATTCAACTCGGTCAGGCGATAACCTTCGAACGCGCTATTGCGGGAATAGTTGATTTAATTGCCAAACAGCATCAACCTGGAAGCGCTTTAAGAGTACAGGTAATGCATACTTATAATCCCGAAAGTGCAAACGTATTACGGGATATGATAGATAAAATATTCAAATGTACCTGGCTTCCGACAGGGAGCATCTCTGTGGCTCTCGGAGCACACCCCGGTCCCAGTATGATAGGCGTGGTTTATGCTCCTGCGTCAGTTTTCGAAGAGATATCCTGATAATCCGTTTACCTCTTTATACTTCTTCCCTGATTTTGTTGTATCATAATATGATAAAGTCGTATTCCGGCATTTTCTTTATTTTCGCCGGAGGGCGGCGGATTTCATTCACTAATGAGAGGTAAACCCTATGTCCAAAGAAATAAAAATAATATTAATCTGTTTGTCCATAGCGCTGGCTATGGGCGTGTGTTTTCAGACCGGTTATTATATGGGGCTGGAGCAGGAGAATGTCCCCCAGACGGAAGACCCTTATTTGGCCAGCATCGAAGAAGCCTGGAATAAAATCAATGCTTACTATGTTGAGAACGACTCCATTGATTACGAATTATTGAGCCAGTATGCCATAGAAGGGATGCTCGAATACCTTGATGACAATCATTCAGCATACCTGGACCCCGAGGCATATGCAAAAGATGCCGAAGAAACATCCGGCAGTTATAGCGGTATCGGTGTTGTGGCGTCTTTAATCGAAGGGAATTTTGTAATTGTCAGCATATATGACAATTCACCTGCGGCCCAGTCCGGATTACTGGCGGGGGATATTATACTCGCTGTCGATGGTATTACCACTGAAGGGATGTCATTTGCCGAGTTAATAATAAGGGTACGCGGAGAGGAAGGTACTCCGGTAACCCTGCAGATACTGCATTCGGATGCTTCCCAACCGGTGGATATTATCGTTATGCGGGCCGAAATAGATGTTCCCAGTGTATACTCCGAAATGATTGGAACAATTGCCTATATTATCATCGACCGGTTTTCGCAGGATACCGACGAAGAATTCAGTAAGCTATTAAAAGACGTTATTGATGCCGGTGCCACCGGTATTGTACTGGACCTGCGTAATAATCTTGGTGGACTTTTGAATACGTTAATAAATGTTGCCAGTTGTTTTTATTCCGAGGGCAATATTCTTACAGTCAGAGAAAATGACGGCAGTACCAGGGAATATGACGCCAATAAACAAAGTGTTACCACAGACCTGCCCTTAGTAGTACTGGTTAACGGATACAGCGCCAGTGCCAGCGAGGCATTATCAGGTGCATTACAGGATCACGACAGGGCAATAATTGCCGGAACGACCACCTACGGCAAGGGTAGTGTCAACGTTATGTATGCACTTCCCAATGGCGGAGGTTTATATCTAACGACTGCCAGGTGGTTTACTCCCAACGGCAATCTGATTGAAAGTGCCGGTATCACTCCCGATTTTGTAACGGATTTGACGGGAGATGAACTGGTACAATGGGCTGTGGATTATCTTAACGGTAATATCGACTAATAACAAATTTTTGGTGATTTTCAAACCCCTTATGAATTAGATATAAGTGGATTCCTTTTTTAGTCATCCGGTTTGCAAAGTTAATCAGTCCGAAATCGACCAAAAAATATAAAGGATTGATATTATCGGGATATAACTATAAAATAGGGGTAATATCATGATTACCGTTCAAATGTTATATCAATTACAGGAAGTGGAAGTTGAAATCGAGTCTTTAATAAAGACCCTGAATGCCTGTCTCAAAAAGCTGGGGGAAAATGAAAAGTTATCTGCGGCACGTTCCAAACTGTTTTCCATTCATAACAAGCTGGAAGAGCTGAAGAAAAAGCAGCAGGAAATCGATTGGACGATAGATGATATCGAGGCGAAACTGAAAAAATCCAATGATGATTTATACAGTGGACGTATCAATAATCCAAAAGAACTTACCAATCTGCAGCAGGATGTAAAAAACATGGAATCACAGCGCAAACAGCAGGAAGATGGGGCGCTGGAAATTATGGCTCAAATTGAGACAGTTACGGCGGAGCAGTCAGCGCAGACAATTTGTTTTAAGGCGATAGAATCCGAATGGCGCAACGAACATGCCGCCTTGATCGATGAAGCACAACGATTGAAAACATCAATTTCGAAACTCAAAGAAAAAAGGGAAGCGATGGTGGCCGCAATCGAACCTGAAATACTTGACTACTATAATCAGCTTAAGGTGAAGAAGGGTTTGGCGGTCTCAAAAATAGAGCAGGGAATGTGCTGTGGCTGTCGCATATCCCTGTCAACGGCTGAGCTGCAAAGAGTGCGGACAGGGCAGGTAGTCGAATGCAGCAGTTGCCATCGTATTCTTTACCTGGCTTAATTTTGATTAAGGACGGTTTAAGGCCATAAATAAAGTAATTATTCATACGGATGGGGCTTCCCGCGGAAACCCCGGGCAGGCGGCTATCGGGATAACCATTAAAGATGAAAAAGGCAATTTATTAAAGTCTGTTTCACAGGCAATCGGTATTACTACCAACAATCAGGCCGAATATAAAGCAATTATTGTCGCGCTTGAGCAGGCAGTCAAGCTGGGAGCCAAACAGGTGGAACTGAATTCGGATTCCGAGCTGGTGGTTTTTCAACTCACCGGCAGATACCGCGTAAAAAAAGATACGCTGCAACCCCTTTTTCAAAAGGTTAAAGAACTGTCTGCGCGCTTCGAATCTTTTAAGGTAAGACACATTCCTCGCGAGCAAAACAGCGAGGCGGATGCCCTGGCGAATAAGGCATACGAATAATTTTATCTTAAATTTGGAACCGTCGCCGCTCGTGGTGAGCCTGTCGAACCATAGAGGCTTTACTATTTTTGTCTCACTTCCTCCTGCGGATGCCTCGCAAAAGCATTTCTAAATTGTCATTCTGGAGAGAGTGCAACGACCGAAGAATGCGCAAGTTATTAGTTATCCTGAATGCTATTTTAAGAGAGCGTCGTCCCTGGAGTTATGCCAGCTGATTTAACACAGTTGCTTGGGGGATGGTTTAAATATTTTATATTCACCGCTCCACATATAATATTAAAATGTTACCGATAGTCTGTAAAGAGCAAGCCATCATTATGTTCATCGGTAGAGATTGCTTCATCCTCCTGTGGAGTTTTCGCAATGACAGTATGATTCGTTTGACTATTGCTCATTTCTATACTAGAGTATAGTTGGGCTAAGTAAACCGGGTGACCGCCCTGATTTATCGGGGAGGAAAGTCCGAGCTCCTCCGGGCAGGATGCTGGGTAACACCCAGGAGGGGTAACCCTACGGAAAGTGCAACAGAAACATACCGCCCGAGTAATCGCGGCAAGGGTGAAATGGTGAGGTAAGAGCTCACCGGCAGCCGGGTGACCGGCTGGCCGTGCAAACCCCATCCGGAGCAAGACCGAATAGGGGGATAAAGAAGCCCGGTCTGTCCCCGGGTTGGTCGCTTGAGCCTGATGGTAACATCAAGCCTAGATAGATGGTCACCGTTTTCCGATTATATCGGGAGATACAGAACTCGGCTTACAGGTTTACTTAGCCTCGCGAGTCAGCATTATTTTCGGGCATCGAAATTTGTTCCGTAAATCAATAGAACAAATTCGTTTAAACGGAAAAGGGGATGGGTTATATACCATCCCCTTTTATATATCGAATCAGGTTCGATACAATTTTGTCAATTATGTTTCGGACGCCTGCTTTTTTGGTTACATCGGCAATTATCGCTTTTACCTTTCCTCAGGCAGTGCAGATTTCATCAACCACTGAATTTAAAGAGTCCTGATTAATATCTGCGGCAATTACCTTAGCTCCTTCCACGGCAACCTTGCCCTGAAGTTTTGGCATTTCCATAATGCCCCTTCCTGGAAAACAATTAATATATTAAAAGGAGAAATAATGAAAGATACACAGATATACTACCATATATGTAATAAAAAAGTCTAGTCTTGTGTAGGTAAAATGATTACAAAATTGTTATTCTTCTGTAAAATATATTGTCAGACATGAAAAATCATTTTTTATACGTAATATTTTTGATACATATCGGAGTATGGATGTATAATCCGGACAGTGATGAACATAATGCACTCTCTTCCTGAGGTATATATAAATCGGGAAAAACCGTAAGATGGTAATTATATAGCAAAGAGGGAATAATCAATTACAGGTTTGTTTAGCCTGTATAAAAGAAATTATGCATTAATAGCTCGTCTTATCCTGTAACAGCCGCATCTTCCGGACTTTCTTTAATGTTGGAGATATACTCCCATTTTTCACATCTTCCACCCCAGCGCGCTAAAACCCTGTCTCCAAGCTTAAGTTGAGCAATCTCGCACTGGTTGGGGCAACCTTTGCAGGTGAATGTCGATGTTTCATAACTGATATCGCTGATAGCGAAGCCCTTAAAATGCGTCTTTTTTCCGGTAGCGTTATAGTTTTCCCATGCGATTATGGCAGCGCCGATAGCTCCCATTACTTCGTGGTGTTCGGGTACCATTATTTCAGTTCCCAGTTCTTCCTCGAAAGCGCGCACGATAGCCCGGTTGAAGGCGACTCCGCCCTGGAAGATAATCGGTTTCTCGATAGTCTTCCCCAGTCCGACGTTGTTTATATAATTGCGCACCAGCGCCTGACACAATCCATATAAAATATCCGGTGTGCTGTGCCCCATCTGCTGCTTGTGAATCATATCGGATTCGGCAAAAACGGTGCAGCGTCCGGCAATGCGAACCGGGTTTTTGCTTTTCATGGCTTCGGATGCAAATTCATTGATGCTGATACCCAGTCTCAATGCCTGATGGTCTAAAAAGCTGCCGGTACCGGCGGCGCATACCGTATTCATACCGAAGTCAGTCACTATCCCATCGCGTATAATGATAATCTTGCTATCCTGCCCGCCGATTTCCAAAATTGTCCTGACATCGGGATAGAAGTGGGTGGCGGCTACGGCATGGGCGGTTATCTCGTTTTTTATAACATCCGCCCCGATAATTTCTCCGGCAAGATACCTTGCGCTGCCGGTGGTTCCAGCACTGCCGATTTCACAATCCGAGGGAATCTCGGAGCTGATTTCGCGCATTAATTTCTGTATCTGAATAATGGGTTTACCGCTGGTGGGTATATAGCGATGAGCAATGAGTTCCATATTCTCGCTCATTAAAGCGCACTTTGTAGTTACCGAACCGACGTCTATTCCAAGAAATACCTTTTTTTGCATTGCTCCTCCAGTTAACGGCTTAAGCATCCGGTTTTTTTCATTAATATCATATCTGTAAACGCTTCCAGTCTGGTAAGCATTCCGGCTTTAGAGGTTTGTTCGTCGCAGTAAATCGCCAGTACCGGCAAATCCTCTCTTGTCGAAGGCATTATACACTGGGCTGTTCCCTCCGGCATGCAGGTAAAGGGAGCCAGGTGTACCATTCCGTCATAGTGACCGCTGCTGATAACCTTTTCACCGACCGTTTCCCAGCCGTCGCCGCCGATATCGCGTTTTAGATAGGGCATGGCGGCTTTATGGACATCGCGCCACTGGTCGATTCCCAGCGGATTGAAGAACAATCCTTTCTTGACCCACCTTGACAGGTAGAGGCTGCGGTTGGTAATCACACCCAGTTTACCAAGTTCCAGTTCCACGTCCATATTGGCAAACGGATCAAGTACAACGTAAATTTCGCCGACGACCAGTATTTTCAGCGGTTTATAATCGGGAATTATCTCAATTTCGGAAAGTTTTTCGCCGCATTCTTTTACTACTTCCTTTAACGAGCGGTAGTCAGCGGCGTCATCGATAGCCTGCAAGCCTTTACGATAGATGGGCGTGGCTGTTCCCTTGACTTTTTCGATAGCGCGCATATTATTGGCCATGATTTCTATATCATCCAGTGCCGTCATCTTGGCTATACCGAAAGCAAAGGAGGAAATGATTTTAGTCCAGGGAGCGTTGTTGGATACGCTTCTGAGCAGATTTAAAAAACCTCTCAACTTATGCTCTGACAGGCCGGTAAGCATCATCGTTACATCATAACCCATATCGCGCAGGATTTGTTCCTGCACTTTGAAATAATAGCCCATGCGGCAGGTGCCGTGTCCGGTTACGTTCAAGATGTGGTCTGCTCCCAGTTCCACCGCTTCTATCATATTACCCAGATTTAGTTTGAACGGAATGCAAACACCCTCGGGCGAGTATTTGGTCGCCAGAGAGAGAGTCCGCTTATTGCATTTCGGCGGTACGACATAATCGACGCCCAGCGGGTCGAGCATGGCTTTAACGGCTATATAAGCATTGCCGATATGAGGGAATGTTATACGCATTGTTCGTTCCTTCTCTTTGCTCTGTGAATCATATCCAGAAACGCTTCCAGTCTGGTGACAACGCCGGCTTCTGCCGTATGTTCCTCAACAGTCAATGACATAAAGGGGATATTTGCGGAACGTGCCTGTCTTTGCACAAGGTTCATCATCATTGAATCCGGCCCGCAGGCAAAAGCCATGATACCTATGATACCGTCAACCTTGATACGGGTATAATAATCGCCGGCTCCCACCACATCTTCCTCGGATTCCCAGTAGTTTTTAGCCAGTCCGGCAAATTGCGTATGCCCGTTACCGTTTGAGTCGGGGGCTTCGGGAGCCATTTCGGGGGTTAAAACGGTTATTCCGTCCGCACGCAGTCTTTTTATAAGGTTATGGCTGACCTGTTCGTCGTGCAATACGTAAGGATGTCCGGCAATGCCGATTGTCAAACCATCATTTTTACTTTCTTTTATTTCGAGCATTTTATCGTTATGCAGCAAATCGATAGCCTCTATTCTTGTAAGGTGATGTTGAACCGTAATGTCGTGATACCTCCGATGCGTTTCCCATGCGTACTCGGCAGCTTCTTTAATCTTGAACGGGTTTAATGTAAAGTTTTTGCCCAGGGAATAAATCTGCCGGTATAAATAGCCTGTGCCGCGGCTATAATCGAATTCTATTTCCAGTATCGGCGGAACTCCGGGCACTACCGCTTTAGCCAGGTCGGGTAAGGCCAGAAATCTCGAACAATTATAGACTTTTTCGGCGGTGCTGCGTACCACGGGAATCAGGAGCTTATCGCATTTATCGCTTAAAGAAAGAACATGCCCGATAAATACCTTAACGGGCAGACAGGTATCCGAAACGACCAGCGAGGCACCTTGTGAAATCAGCTTCTGATTGGTGTTTTCAGACACGACAATTTCAGCGCCGAGCTTTTCCAGAAAAGCTCTCCACATCGGAAAATACTTATAGTAGAGCAGCGCCCTGGGAATACCCACTTTACAGGTCATATCCGCTTCCCCTGAATCGTGATATTAAATAAACTGTGAAAATCTCTAATCATGATTGTTGTTCTTCTGTATTCCGTTTAATATACTGTCTATGGATTCCTCAATAAACTGGCTGTCGCTGAGATTACTCGATTTAAATATATCCCTGGTAAAACTGAACATAAATAGAATGGAAAAAAGACAGCGGGCGGTAACCTCGGTATTATGCGGTTTCAGTTCTCCTGCGGCTATTCTGGATGATAAATACTGCTGCAATATCAGGGAGCCTTCACTCGATAAGCTATCCCAGACCTTTTTTACCTCAGCGTTCGAATGGCCTTCCTGTAAAAGTATCCTGATGGAGTTATTTTCCTGCTTCAGTATATCCGAGAACCTGGCGGCAATTTTTTTTAAGACCTCGCGGCAGGGTTCTTCCGTTCCTTTTAAAATTACCCTCAGGTGGGGTAAAAAGCTGTGTTTTTCAATCGCCGCTTCCAGTAATTTTTCTTTACTCGGGAAATAGTGATACATCAGGCCGTTCGATATGCCGGCGCTGGTGGCGATGTCTTTCACCGTAGTCCTGGCGAAACCTCCCTCGGCAAACATCAATAGAGCGGTATCCATTAGGAGAAGCTTCCGCTTTTCCATCTGCGATTTTCTGGAATTACGTTTATATAGTACTGTTTTCATTGAACGCCAATTCAACGAAATAATATCACTAAGGCTGTTTACTGTCAAGGCTGCTGTGCCTGAATGATGAAATCACATGCCCTGTTTAAAAGGAGCTTTCTTCAAGGATAGAAAAGATATTTATAATAATCAGTCATTCAAACTAAATAGTGCTATTCGTATTCTTTGGGCACGGCACAAATCATAATGAAGTCGTCATTTTCTGATGTGTTTTTGTACTGGTGTTTCTCCCCCGGGAGAACCAGCGCAAAGTCGCCTTCTTTAACAGTATGTTCACTGTCTTTCATGACAAGCACCCCCTTGCCTTTGATAACATAATTCATATGCTCGAAGGGGTGTTCATGGAAAGGGGTATTTCCTCCCGGTTCGATGGTAAATACACGAAAAGAGAATAGCGGAGCGCCGTCGTTTTTCGATAGGGGAACCTGTTTGATAATATCCTTGGCTCCTTCCATTTTTGGGATAACTCTTTCGATTTTGGATAAATCGGTAATGTACATCTTATTCTCCTTTCGAAACAGAGATATTTACGGAACAGATTATACATTTAATTCGGAGGATGGGCAAAAAGATATTTTAATCGGGATAAATGAAAGATTTACACGTTTGATAAGAAGTATTTCTATTGGTTGTTATTGATTGTCGCAGTATATAGGGCTTCGAAATCGGAATTACGGAATGTCAGCGTGCACTGCTCTCCATCCAAAACAATGTCCAGAAAAGCGTATTGGCCGCTGGCATACCAGATGCTCGCCGGGGAAGTGTATGTGCGTTCGGGGTCCGGTAACCCGCCAAAAGCGCCGCAGACGGCATATTTAACTCCGTTTTCTTCCAGCAGCTCTGCATTGTGTACATGCCCCGAACATACCAGGTCTACTTTATATTCATCAAAGAGGGGGGTTATACTGTTTATGGTTTCCTGATTGTCATACCATTTCCAACCGTGAGAATAAATACCCGAAGCGTAGTAAAAGCCATGGCTTAAAACAATTGTCCAATCCTCTTGTGGAATACTTTTCAATTGTTGCTCCAGCCATTCAGCCTGGGCTCCGGTATAAGTTTCGGCGCTCCATTCTACGTCCAGTACCAGAAAATGAACATTGCCGACATCAATCCTGTACCACAGACGCGATTCAGCATTCGAATCCAATCCTTGCGGAGCGCAATAATTGAGGTAATTATTCAGACCGGAAAATAGGGTATCGTGATTGCCGGCAGCGTAGCGGATGGGAATAGTCGAAGCAGCTGTATTGAAAGAGCGCAAAGCTTCGTCCCATTCGTTGTCGTTAAAGCCGTATTCGACCAGGTCGCCGATAAAGAAAAACATATCGAAACCATTATCGGGGTCAGCAATTTCCGCCAGCATATAGGATGTTAGGTCGTTGCGTGAATTTGCCGAACCGTAATGGGCGTCACTGGCAATTGCAAAACGTAGCTGACCTTCGATTGACGGTGTTGAAAAATAAGTGCCGGCTTCGTCGTTAACACGATAAAAATAGCGGATATCCGGTTTCAGATTGCTTAAAATGAAAAGGTGCTGTTTGGTTTTATTATCTTCTGTAAGAGTGGTGGTCCCGTTATTATCTCCCCATGTTAGCGTATAACCTGAAACAGCCTCGGCGGTGGTAAAATAAACAGCCATATCAGGAACGCCGTAATCGCCGGTATTACCGCTTAGAAGCAGTTGCGGCGGTGTATCTATGAATGCAGGAGAGAATATTCCGCTTAAATATGAAAACGCTACAGGGGGAATAATTATTGCAGGCAACGCCAGTATTATGATTAATACGGAGAACCATCTCACTCCGGCGGTATTTTTTCTTGTTTTAATGCATAGGTAAGACAATCCGAGAATTAAAAGTACGAGTCCGAATATTCCGAATGCGATAAATACCATTTTGAAGAAACCGTTGACGCGGAAAAGCCCGATAGTTGCGTGCTGACTGAAAGCCCATATGAAGAAGGCGATAATGAAAACAGCCCCGATAAGGGCTATGATTTCAGGTACGTGTTTTTTAATATAAGTCATTGTTTTGTCTATACAATTTTTCTATACGTACGGTGCGGTTGTATATGACTAATAGTAAAGGCTGGATCAGGTTTGTGTCAAGATTTGTTTCCTTTGCTATCATCATTGCTATCGATTATTTGTCATACCGGAGTTCCGATTTATCGGGACGAAGTATCTTGGGCAGGGGGATAAAAGAGAATGCCCCTCCCCCAGGATTCTTCGGGCGTTAGCACTCCCTCCAGAATGACAGTGCTTAAATTATCGTAGCAAGCCACAACTTGTTGAGGCGAAGCAATCCCTGCAATACAATATAATTACCCTGCCCCGCATATAAAATGAAATACTTTGTATTCTTAAAGCGCAGCTATTACAAAAATCGTACGGTAGAGATTGCCGCTTCCTTCGACAGGCTCAGTACTAACGGCTAGGTTAATATAAATCTTGTTTGCTTGCTCTGAGTTCCGATATATCGGGAAATGGGCAACGAGCAGAAAAAGTCATGTTTTGGGAAAATGATTTTTAACCTTAACATCCTCTTGCCTCCTTGATTATAATTCTGTTAAAGTAGCTTCGATGATAATTAAAAACAGCGCGGAAATCGGTTCTACGACTTTACGCCGGTATGCCATAGAGATACTGGAATGCGGAATCGAAGCGGTTTTACCCTCTAATGTTCTTCCGAAGGCGCTTTCGTATTACCCTGGTCATGGTATGTTAGCGGTCAATGGCCGCTTTTACAACTCCGGCAAACGCATCTTCGTCATCGGCAGCGGAAAGGCCGGCGGAAGAATGGCTGAAGCCATCGAAACAATCCTCCCCGAATCAATTTTTACCGACGGTCTGGTTATCGATAAAAGCTCGGATTTCGACACCGAAAGGATAAAAGTGGTTTCTGCCGGGCATCCTATCCCCGACAGCAGGGGAGAGCTGGCGGTTAAAGAAATGCTCGCATTGAAAGAAGGGTATAAAATCAACGAGTGCGATACGGTTATTTGCCTGCTTTCGGGCGGCGCTTCGGCGCTGATGCCTTATCCGGCGGAAGGCATTACGCTTGCCGATAAACAATGCGTTACCGCTAAACTGCTGTCGTGCGGGGCGGAAATCGTCGAAATAAATACGGTTCGCAAACATCTATCACGCATAAAGGGGGGTTGGCTGGGACGCTTTTTCGCACCTGCCCGCGTAATAACGCTGATAATATCCGATGTTATCGGCAACGACCTTTCGACGATAGCATCCGGTCCGACGTATGCGGATTTTACTACTTATCAGGATGCTCTTGCGGTTCTGGAAAAGTACAATCTTATCGATGAATTGCCGTCGAATGTAATCGCATTGCTTCGCAACGGAGCCGAAGGCAAACTTCCGGAAACGCCGAAACACCTCGATAACTGCGATAACTTTATTATTGCCGACAGCAAGCCGGCTCTCGATGCGATGAAATATAAGTCTATGGAATTGGGATTCAATCCCTTTATCATCACATCACAACAAAAAGGAGAAACAACGGCGGTTGCAGTAAACAGATCCTTCGAAATATTAAACGGTAAATACTGGGAATACGATGCCCGGATTATGGGTGGTGAAACGACTCCCGTACTGCCCCGAAATTGCGGCATCGGCGGGCGTAATCAACAATATACTGCGGTATCGATGTCGATTTTAGAAAAT
>JAQTUQ010000043.1 GCA_028707255.1 Dehalococcoidales bacterium | reverse complement strand
GGCAGCTTATCTCGATATAACAAATGAAGAACTGTTAATCCACGGCAAATCCAAGGTAGTCGCAACCTCGGTTCCCGAAGTGCTCGAAGAATACCTGAAATATCACCAGAATATCGGGCGTCATGTCGAAGGAAGGCTTATTTATAGATAAAAATATTTATTGAGGACAGAACGTGAAGAAAATTTTTAAATACAGGTTTATTCTTTTTGCCGCTGTCATAGCGCTAGCCGTTCTCCTACTGAAGCTTGTTGCCGACCATTTTGAATTAAATGTCATTGCAGTCAATACTTTAACGGGAGCCTTTTTTACCGGTGTTTTCTTTACCATCAGCATCGTTTTTACGGGGGCGATGTCGGATTTTAAGGAAGCTCAAAAGATACCCGGGGAAATGGCATCCCTGTTAAAATCAATGCGCAGTGATGCCTTACTGCTGTCTTTACGTGAAAATGGAAGTGAACAGGGTAAAGCTCTTGCCAAACATGTCGAAAATCTGCTCTCTATAATAACTTGCAATCTGCGTCAGAATTGCTGGCACAACCAGCAATTGGATGAAGAGGTGAATCAGATCCAGAATAATATCACCGAGTTGTGGGCAAAGGATGTTTCCACCAGCATCCTCTACAAGATGAGAGATAACCTGGTGCAACTTGAACGACTTTCGAACCGCCTGGATTATATCGCTTATTCCAAAGACAGCGCCGCGGCATATGTAATCTGCGATATCGCAATAACCGCAGTGTTGATAATCTTTGTCTTTACTAAAAACGAGTGGGGACTCGGCGGAATGACATTATTCGTCTTGATAAGCTTTGTAATGACTGCAATCGTCAGGCTCATACATGACATGGATAACCCGTTCGAATACGGAAAAAATACCAACGCCGATGTAGATACCACCGTCCTGTTTCAACTGGGCAACCGCTGGAAAATGGAATGATAAAGCCTCTTCCCAGGGTTTAAGAAAATTAAACGGGTTTAAATATGGGGCAGGGTTATTTTATTAACCCTGCCTTTCTGAGAGTTTCCGCTATCTGCTGTTGGTGTATATCATTGATTTCAAATTTATAATTTCCGCTCATGGTCTCGATTTCCAGTGGTCTGGTAGTTTTATCGTCATCGTCTCCGCCACCGAAACCCGCCTTAAATCCGACGCTGAAAGCCCCTTTATTGAACAATACTTTATCCGCTTTAAATTTTACCTTGCGTATCTGATTCATATATATAGCAAAATTGGACGGATTTTCCTGTAGCGCCACATCCGGCGGTACCTGTAAATAGCGTTGCCATAACGTATAACCGCTTCCCATTGCCTTAAAGAAACCGCCAACTCCTTGTCCGCGATGCTTGGCAGCTTCATCTTTTATCATTTGAGAGGTCAGCAATGCGCAAATCATACGGTGATTCGTAACAACTATATTAAAGGTTTCAGATAATATCAAATTTTTCTTTTTTGTAGCGTTAGGAATAATTCCGATCACCACCTCACCCGGAATCGGACCGGCCGGCGCCTGATAACCGTAACCGGGAACTGCCTGCGGCGGCGCATAATATGCCTGCTGCGGAGGGTACTGCGGCTGCTGATAAACCGGAGGCGGTTGCGAAGCCTGAGGCGATTGATAAGGCGGCGGTTGCATATTAACGGGCGGAGGTTGATAAGGAGGCTGTTGAGTATTAACGGACGGAGGCTGATAGGTGGGGGGTGGAACGGTTTCCGCAGTATTAATACTTGCTACAGGGGCACCGCAACCGGCACAAAATTTAGCTTTCGCTCCCACGGGTTGACCGCAATTTGTACAAAAACTCCTGACAGAATTCATGCTGCACCTCATCTTACTATAGTACTTGATGATTAATTATTGCACATAATTTTTGGGTGTGCAATGGATTTTTTATATTTTTTCTCCCGGGTTAAAACAATAAACGGAAATTAACACCCTGCTAAGCCTAAAAGGGGTGTGTTAACTTTACCAGTCCAATATCGATAATTCTATCGGTTTATGATGAAAACTATCCCAAAATGCTACCGGGATAAGAATATTTCGACCATGCCTGATTTATAGAATCCCCGACCTGCGAAATGCTAAACGGTTTTTATACAGTGCACAAGCACAGGCAGGCTAAAGATAACCTCGATAAAATTCGAACTGAAGATTAAAGATTGCTGGCATGACGCTTCTTTCCGGATAAAATCATCTCACCTGCTTTTTTGGTTGTTTTAACTTCATTTATTGATTCTTCCGGACAGAGATGAGCAAATGCCCTGCCTCTGACATTCTCCAATTGAACATTCAGCAGTCTCAAATCTTCCTCGGGAACTCCACCTAACACATCATTGATAATTTTCCATCCCAAGACTTCCGCTTTAACTGACATCTCTTTCCCTTTGTCGGTCAACACCACGTGTACTTCCCTGCGATCATGCTTGCTTTCCATTCTCTCTACAAATCCGTCTCTTTGCATGCGGTCGATTAATGTACTGATGGAATTACTGTTTTTATCGAGCCAGTTGGCAAGCTCTTTAATGGTAACCTTGCCTTTTTTATACTTTAAAGCCATAAGTACTCCATTATACTGGGGTGTTAAGCCTATTCTGGCAAATTCTTTCTCTTCAACTTTCAATACCATGTCAAAGGACTGGTGTAAAAGAAGCCAGGTATTTAGTATCGGCGTATCGAAGCCAAATTTTACCGGCATATTACCCTCCCGAACAATAAATTTTTCTATATTACAGAAAACTGTCTTTTAAAAAGTATATCACTTAGTTGCTTGATAAACTATACCTAACCTAAAATCTATTGACAATAAGCAAAACAGTAAATAGAGCCAAGGACAAGTAGTGCCGGTGGATAATGACAAATATCAAAGACCTGAACCTGTTTCTCAAGTCTAGATATCCGTTATTTCGAGCATCATCACCTTCATTTAGCAAGCAGTAAGATTCTATTTTTACATTCCAATTCCAGGGTAAACAGGTTGTCCGCATTTTTCACAGAAATTGCTGTTTGTTGCTAACGAACTGCCACAATTTTCACAGAATTTCGAAGTCGGCTGATAATATGTTTGCGTAAACCGACCGCCCTGCTGCCAAACTGGTGTTTTTCTTCTGTTACGTAAGAGAATAAAGAGGGTTAAAACAATAACTGCTAACAATAAAATTACGATAACAACCCATATCCATGTGGAGATACCTTTCTCAAGCTCTTCGTAAAAACTGCTCCATTTTGCTTTTTCCGCTTCTACATCAAAGCTGGTAACACTGCCGAGTCCGGCTTCTGTGGCTGATATCTGTTGCCCGGCTTCCAGTATTCTGCTCACCCCGGTTTTATCGAATATCACCTCTACAGTGCCCTCGATAACTTTTACCAAGTCCATCTGCTCTGTTACTTCTACAATAAAATTAGTGCCCTTGATTCCTGTATGTATACGGTTTAAAGATATTTCGTACTGCTTTGCCCCGGCCTCTCCTTTTGGAAAATAGAAATTCGCAATACCATCCCACAATCTGCCCATTACTTCACTTGTAGGAGGAGTTACTGAAACTTTAGGAGCCACGTCGAACCAGCTTCTTTCTTTTTGTCTGGATACAGCTCCGGTTGAGAATCTCAGAACTGTCTCCGCTCCCGAGGGAGTTCTTACAGTCCAATTATCATATAATAAAATATTCTTATCGCCCGGCATAAATTTAACCCATTTTCTCTCCGATGGCGGAAGCAGGGGAGAATCTGCCGATACATATATCGGATTGCCTTCAATTTTTTCAATATATCCGCGATGGCCTTCGGTTCCTTTGAGGTCGGGGAGTTTATCGATAAGCGTTCCCGGTGGCGGGTCCTCCTGCGTTTGCGTGGTTACCTGTGTAGAGGTAGTGACTACATTTGCGGCATCGGCGACAAACGTTCCGCTGACGACAAGCCCCCTGTTGCCTGCATTATAGTGACCGACCATGTTTATCGAAAAACTGCCGCTGGTAGCCCCTGCTGGAATTGGCACCGAAATGTTAAAGGATTCTTCATTGAAACCGGGGAATCCGCTCGGGATGTTCGTGATAAACTGGTCTGTTTCCCCACCACATGATACCGTGGCTGTCACATCGGCATCATAGCCATTGCCCATTTTTGCAGAACCCGATATGGTTAATTGCCCTGTTCCCAATGTTCCCTGCAAAGTACGGGAAGTAGTGAAACCATCTGAATCCACAGTATCAGTGATAGTAGCTCCTGTAATATTATATGTGATCTGCATTCCGTTAAAAGGTGACGCCGGAAAGGTTCCGCCTGCTGCCGATACCGGCTGTGGTAATAACATGTTGATAGGGAAAACAAGCAACAAAATCAGGAGTGATGAGATTAAATACCAGATTAGCCGGTTGGTAAACATACGGTTACCCATATAATCCCTCCTATTGTTTTTATGAAAAGACAGATTATTAATTATATGAGATTAATTAGAACTTTTGTCAAGACTTGTGAGAATTCTTCCCAAAATATACTGAAAAGTGGCACTAAGAGGAGTTGAAACAATCAAAGATAATGCCGGAAAATTAAAGAAGATGTTTTTACAAACACAACCGGCACTTCGTACGGATTAACAGAAGAAGAGCTCGGAGCTCTGCGTATTGTACAGTATGGTGGACCAAAGGGGACAGTCACCGAACTTTTATTTGAGAAGAAAGAACTGATTCCGGCAGTTCAGCAGTTACTGATTTGCCTTCCTGCCTAACGAGTACCCATGAAATTCAGTGAATGCTAAGGCTATCAGATACAAGGGATTTTGCATATTTGTTTAAGTCTCTGATTTCTCAACGAGTATGAAGGAAGCTGCTAATCATCCAATATAAAAAGTTCCTCGACAGTGGTATGAAGCAGTTTGGCTAATTTCATAGCCAGTTCTAGAGTTGGGTTATATTTTTCGTTTTCAATCGCATTTATTGTTTGTCTCGTGACGCCGACCGTGCCTGCAATATCTTCTTGTCTCAAGCCGAGCTTTTTCCTCAGTTCCCTGATGTTATTTTTCATCTTTGCCCAGTTTCCATTTCAAGAATAGCTGGACCGCCCAATACATGGCTAACTGGGACATCAGGAGGATGAAGGCTAATCCGTTAAAATAACTAGTTTTTATCCAGTCATAGCCTACCCATACTAGCAGGAATACGCTGGAATAGGCCCATGCCAACCTTACCGCTTTAAGGTTAATGCTCATTTCCATCTCATCCGATTTGCGAAGTCCTTTCATTACCAGAGCCTCCATAATGTATAATACTTTTTACATTTTATGTTACTGCCGACAATATGTCAATAGTATTTGACATTCTATAGGGAGTAAAGAGGTAAGAATATAGATTAGAAATATGTCTGGATGATTTGGAGGAATTTCGGAAGAGAATACAGCGAGCGCGTAGCTAAATTTTGCTAGATTTTTACAAGTGATTGGTGGAGCCAAGGCGATCCGAACTAAATCAGAAAAGAGTTTATTGAAAGGTTGTTTTATCACGGGATGTTTCTGATATCGGTAGCGGCCAATCTATCCGCCAATCCCGTATACCGATGTTGCACCTTGTTATTCCGGATGGCAATGGCCATGGCCTTCCGGCTACCCACCAGTATCACCAGTTTCTTCGCCCGGGTTATAGCGGTGTAAAGGAGATTCCGCTGCAGCATGATGTAATGCTGGGATAAAATAGGGACCACTACCGCCGGATACTCACTTCCCTGGGATTTATGAATGGAAATGGCATAAGCTAGCACAAGTTCATCCAACTCATTCCAGCCATAATCAATTACCCTGTCATCATACCGGATGAGAATTTTCTGTTCTTCCGGTTCAATCCCCACCACTCTGCCAATGTCTCCATTAAAGACTTCCTTTTCATAGTTGTTAACAATCTGCATCACCTTATCATTAATACGGAAACATCTTCCTGCCCGGATCACCTCTTTTCCAGTGGGATTAAGCAGCGTCTGCAATTCGGCATTCAAATTGGAAACACCTACCAGCCCCCGGTGCATCGGCGTCATCACCTGGATATCGTCGCGGGAATCCAGGTGAAATGACTTGGGTAATCTTACGGCACAAAGTTCCTTTATCAGCGCTAGTGCCTGATCAGGGTCATCCCTCTCTATAAAGTAGAAATCTGCTTTTTTATCTTGGGGTAGTGCCGCCACTGGGAATTCACAGCGGTTGATCCGGTGGGCATTGACGATGATCATGCTTTCCTGAGCCTGCCGGAATACCTCGGTCAGTTTTACTGTTTCCACCCTACCTGAGGCAATGATGTCCCGGAGCACATTCCCCGGCCCCACTGATGGAAGTTGATCTACATCCCCAACCAGGAGCAGTGTCGCTATTGGGGGTATCGCCTTAAGAAGATGATTCATCAGCAGGATATCCATCATGGATACCTCATCTATGATTACCAGATCAGCTTCCAGAAGATTATCCTCATTGCGTTTAAAACCTCCTTCCCTGGGACTGTATTCCAGAAGGCGGTGAATGGTTTTAGCTTCCCGGCCGGTAACTTCGGTCAGGCGTTTAGCCGCCCGGCCAGTAGGTGAAGCCATCAGTATACGCTGGTTTTTCTTCTCCAGGATCCAGAGCAGGCAGTTAAGCAAGGTGGTCTTGCCCGTGCCCGGTCCGCCTGTGATCACCAGTACTTTACTGGTAACAGCTTTCTTAATAGCCTCTTGTTGCATTTCTGCCAGGTTCATGCCAATGGTGCTTTGTACCCATTGAATAGCTTTTTCTATGTTAATCGGAAACATCTGTCTCGGAGCATTGATCAGGGTCTCCAGCCTTTTCGCTACATTGACTTCGGCCACATGGAGGGGAGTAAGGTATACGGCCTCCTCATCTCCTTGTTTTTCAATCACAATCAGCCGTTGTTTCACCAATGCCGCCAGGGCTACCTCTACTTTAGTCAGCTCCACCTCTAGAAGCTCGGCTGCACTGTCAATGAGTTTGTCTTTGGGATAATAGACATGACCTTCATTGACCAGTTCACTGAGAACGTGGATAGTACCGGCTTCAATCCTTATTTGAGCTCCGGGATCGATTCCCATATTCTGGGCAATCCTGTCAGCTGTCTTGAAGCCAATTCCGCTGATATCCAGAGCCAGTCGATAAGGGTTCTCTTTAACTATTGAGATAGACTTATTACCATAAGCTTTATAGATCTTGACCGCATAAGTTGAACTGACTCCGTTTCCCTGGAGGAAGACCATGACATCTCGGATTTCTTTCTGTTCCTGCCAGGTCTTGCCGATCCTCTCCGCCCTGATTTTGCCAATCCCCTCGACTTCCAGAAGTCCCTCCGGCTTCCCCTCAATAACTTCTAAGGTTTCCAGTCCAAATTTAGCCACGACTCTCCCTGCCATTACGGGACCAATACCTTTGACTAATCCAGATCCGAGGTACTTTTCAATTCCGGTTAGGGTAGAAGGCAAAACGGAAATACAGCTTTCGACCCGGAACTGATTTCCAAACTTGGCGTCCACGATCCATTCCCCCTTCAGTCTGAGGGTCTCGCCGGGATTAGGACCGGGAAGATTACCCACAATCGTTATCAGGTCACGACTGTGGCCGGACTGCAATCTGGCTACAGTAAAACTATTCTCCTCGTTAAAATAAACGATTCTTTCGAGGACACCTTCTAGAGTGGTTTTTTCCGACATTGGGATACCGCCGATTGAACACCGATGATTATCTTCTTAATCTACTATAACAGACAATGATTATATGGGTAAAAATTATTAGGCTTAACTTTTGACAACAGATAGCATTCAGATATTATGATCACAAAATCATGGAATATTAAATAGCTAAACTGAAGGTGAGTTCGAATGTCTTGCTGGTACTACCTATTGTTACCTTAGCTCCACCATCGTGGATAAAAGGTAAAACTCGGATTTTTGAAAAGACTTTCCCTTTAGAATTCTAAACTATTCGCTCCTTATAATTAGGCTTGTTCAGATCTATAGTCGGATAAGCTGGGCCGTTTCCAGGTTATTTCAATCTTGCGTTTAGATGTACCTAGGGTTTTCTCTATAATAAATGTCAACCAGTTTCTAGTAAGTGGTTGACATATATTTCACGTGCCTATATAATACTTGTTTATGCAATCAATGATACTCGATGCCTTGCGACATGAGCGATGGGTCTCGGGAGAGAAGTTAGGCGAAAAGCTGCATATCTCCAGGACAGCGGTCTGGAAACATATTAACGAATTGCGGAAAAATGGCTACCAAATTGATTCCTCTCCCAGATTGGGTTACTCTCTT
>JAQTUQ010000042.1 GCA_028707255.1 Dehalococcoidales bacterium | reverse complement strand
TGTGGAATTGAGCTATCGTCTGATTGGGTACGGTGATTTGAGTTGCCGCATTATATAATCTTACAATTTCGCCCGAAGCAGCTGACATTGAATTCGCCCATGTCTGGTCGGAAAGTTGCGGGTTCCCCAGTAGAGTATTTATATTGTTGATAGCTGCAACCACCTGTGAATCGAAAGCGTTCATTGTCTGAATATAGGCAACTTCTTCCTGAGGCATTGCATTTTGCGTAACGGTACTGACCTCGGTCGAAGTAGTGGTTGTTACCTGCTCTCCAAAAATATCATCTCCATAATAAATAAGCGTGGCGCACAAACCGCCTATAACCATAATAGTGATAACTATCAATAAAACTTTAGTTGTCAGATTCATAAATATTACCTTCCTTTGCTGTTTACTCCCATTCGATGGTCGACGGGGGCTTGGAGGTTATATCATAAACAACTCTATTGACCAGAGCTACCTCATTTACAATACGATTGGATATACGGGCAAGCAAATCATAGGGTAAACGAGCCCAATCGGCTGTCATAGCATCGTTGCTTGTTACAGCGCGCAACGCTATTAGATAACCATATGTACGGTAATCCCCCATAACTCCGACACTTTTTACATCTGTAAGAATAGCAAAACTCTGCCACAACTGCCGATACAAATTGGCTTTCTTTATCTCATCCATGACAATCCAGTCGGCAGCCCTTAATATTTCGAGTTTTTCATATGTTACTTCACCGATGATACGTATTGCCAATCCGGGACCAGGGAAAGGCTGTCTCCATACCATTTCTTCCGGTAATCCCAATTCCATACCGACCTGGCGTGCTTCATCTTTAAAAAGATACCTCAAAGGTTCCAATAATTTGAATGTCATATCGGAAGGCAAACCACCTACATTGTGGTGTGTCTTTATTTTCACCGACGCGTTGCTGATAGAAGATGTACTTTCGATTACATCGGGATACAATGTGCCCTGTCCTAAAAATCCGACCTCACCCAATTTTTTGGCTTCTTCTTCGAAAACCTTGATAAATTCTTCCCCTATTAATTTTCTTTTTCTCTCGGGGTCAACTACCCCTTTCAATCTTTCCAGAAAACGTTCGGTAGCATCCACGTAAATGACATTCATCCCCAGATTCAAGCGAAATACATTAAGCGTTCTCTCCGCTTCCTCGCGGCGCAACAATCCGTTATTGACGAAAATACAGGTAAGCTGTGTTCCGATAGCCTTATGTATCAGTGTAGCCACTACCGATGAATCGACTCCTCCCGATATGGCATTGATAACTTTTCCGTCTCCCACCTGTTGTTTTATTTTTTCAATGCTATCGAGAATAAAGTTGCCCATGGTCCAGTTTCCATGGCAGCCGCATATCGTATAAACAAAATTTTCTAAAATAATCTTGCCCTGCGGTGTATGAACAACCTCTGGGTGGAACTGAATACCATACATATTCTTGTTGTTGCCCATTACTGCAACGGGGGTATTTTCGGTATAAGCCAGTGATTCGAAACCGGACGGCATTTTCTCGATCTTATCCGAATGGCTCATCCAGACCGTAATAGCTTCAGGCAAACCTGCCAGTAACGGAATATCCGTATTGCTGATATGAAGAACGGCATACCCGTATTCGCGTTTTAAGCCCTTTTCAACCTGTCCGCCTAATTGATGAGTAATAGCCTGCATACCATAACAAATTCCCAGAACGGGTAGCTCTTTTTCAAATACATAGGAAGGAATAGTTGGAGAACCCGATTCATAAACACTTGCCGGCCCGCCTGAAAGCACAAAGCCTCTCGGATTTAACTGCGCTATTTTTTCCCAAGGTGTTTCATGTGATACCAGTTCGCAATAGACATGCAACTCCCTGATACGGCGCGCTATAAGCAAGCTGTACTGAGAGCCGAAATCGATAACGACAATCGACTCTTTTTCCACTCCGGAAACAGCATCACCGGTTACAACCGGTTTCTCTCCGCCGATTTCCTTTGCAATTTCAAGATAAGTGGAAACTTCCATGTCTCCGCTGGCAGCTACCCTGAAACTGTCATTTGTTGTTTGTGTTTGTTTTTCTTTTTCTGTATTCATATTTTATAGCACACAGATTAGCATTATGCTATAATATCGTCAAGTTAAGTGTAGGACTTAAAGCCATGTCTTTTCAAGACCCCACCAATATAAACGCTCAAATCGACAAAGGGATAGCATTTCTTGAACACGGAGGAGTAGTAGCATTTCCCACGGAAACCGTATATTGTCTCGCAGCCAGATACGACAGCGTTTCCGCACTGGAACGTATATACGATATAAAACAAAGACCCCGCAGTTTAGCTCTGCCGGTTATGGTATCCAACAGGAAACAGATTAACGAAGTGGTTACCCATATTCCAGCTCTGGCATTACCGTTTATAGAAAAATATATGCCCGGAGCTATAACCCTGATTATGCCAAGGAACAATACAGTGAGTGATATTATTACCAACGGAAAGGAAACGGTAGCCGTCCGTATTCCACTTCACCGAATGACAATTGATTTAATCGAAGGCGCCGGAGCCCCTCTGGTGGGAACCAGCGCCAATACCAGCGGTGAACCGAGCAATATAACGGCGAGCAATGTTTTTTCACAAATCGGGGATAAAGTCGACCTGGTTATCGATGACGGAAAATGTCCTGTCGGCATAGTATCTACAATAATCGATGTAACCGGCGAGGTTCCGGTTATATTGAGAGAGGGAGCTATTACCCGCAAAGAACTCGAAGAATTCTATGAAGGGATAAAATAATGATTACCATGCATATTGCCATAGGTTGCGACCACAGGGGGCTGGAACTGAAAAAAAAAGTGATGAGGATTTTGCATGAAAGAGGACATAGTTGCAAAGACTTCGGCTGTTATACGGAGGAAGCAGTCGATTACCCGGATATTGCCGAGCCTGTATGTAACAGTATAATCAGTGGTGAATCGGATAGAGGAATCCTGATTTGTTCTACCGGCGCAGGTATGTCCATTGCAGCTAACAAGGTAAAGGGTATTCGCGCAGTATTGTGCTTCGACAGCTTTTTAGCATTGCGTGCACGCCAGCACAACGATGCCAATGTCCTTTGCCTGGCTTCCTCAGTTAATCCTGATTCGGTTAACGAAATAGTTGTTAATTTCCTGGACGGCATTTTCGAAGGCGAAAGGCATCAACGCCGTGTTGACAAGATAAAGGCTATTGAAGCCCGTAATCAACCAAATTGTTAAGATTTCCAGATTTAAATAGATTTGACACTAAATACGGGACTATGCTATTTTAGGTATAAAAATACGGAGATGGGCTTATCTGTACTTGTAAATCCGTCCCCAAAGGGATGGATTTTTTAATTATTGCATTCTGAGGAGAATCTAATTATGAAAAGCCATGTAGTAAAACAGGGTATTGAAAGAGCTCCCCACCGTTCTCTGCTTCATGCTTTAGGGGTATCGACTCCGGATATGAAAAAACCCTTCATCGGCATCGTAAACAGCTTTACCGAGGTGGTACCCGGACATATACACCTGAGAAGTATTGCCGATGCTGTAAAAGAAAGCGTGCGTCAGAATGGCGGCGTTCCCTTCGAGTTCAATACTATTGCGGTATGCGACGGCATTGCCATGAATCATGCAGGTATGAAATACAGCCTGCCCAGCCGTGAGCTGATCGCGGATTCGATTGAAATTATGGCTCAGGCGCATGCCTTCGATGCCTTGGTGTTCGTTACCAACTGTGACAAGATCATTCCTGGCATGTTAATGGCTTCTCTAAGACTAAACATCCCTGCTATATTCATCAGCGGCGGACCGATGTTGGCCGGCCGCTATTGCACAAATGAAGGTGAACAGAAAGTAGATTTAAATTCTGTTTTTGAAGGGGTCGGGAAAGTAGTAAGGGGACAGATGAGCGAGGAAGAACTGGAACAGCTGGTAGAGGTAGCCTGCCCCGGTTGCGGCAGTTGTGCCGGCATGTTCACTGCCAACACCATGAACTGTCTGACAGAGGCAATGGGAATGGCATTACCCGGCAACGGTACCATACCTGCTGTAGATAAAAGAAGAATCGAACTGGCTAAAGAAGCCGGCAGGCAGATTATGCATATATTAACTGAAAACACATGTCCGAGAGACATAATTAACACCGATTCATTGCGAAACGCCTTCATTGTTGACATGGCTCTGGGCGGCAGCACCAATTCCGTTCTACACCTGATGGCTATAGCACATGAAGCCGGAGTAGAATTCCCGCTATCGAAAATTAATGCGATTAGCGAAGAGACACCGTGCCTGTGTAAAATCAGGCCTGCCGGAACTTATCATATCGAAGATTTGGACAGGGCAGGCGGTATTCCGGCGGTAATGAAAGAACTACAATCATTGCTGAACTTGAATATTAAAACGGTAACCGGAAGCGCTGTTTCAGATATTGTTAATAGCGCCTTTGTAAAGGATAACGATGTTATTCATTCAAGAGATACCGCTTATTCCAATAAAGGCGGATTGGCTATTTTATTCGGTAATCTGGCGCCTGAGGGAGGTGTGGTTAAAAGGTCTGCGGTCGCTCCCGAAATGATGGTACACGAAGGACCGGCACGCGTTTTCGATTCCGAAGATGACGCTACCAAAGCCATTATGGGCGGTAAAATTAAACCTGGTGACGTACTGGTTATACGTTATGAAGGACCCAAAGGCGGCCCCGGTATGAGAGAAATGCTTACTCCGACATCGTTACTGGGTGGTATGGGACTGGATAAAACAGTGGCATTGATTACCGATGGACGCTTCTCCGGAGCTACCAGGGGAGCGGCAATCGGACACGTATCTCCGGAAGCTGCTGCCGGAGGCCCGATAGCTGCGATTAAAGAAGGCGACATAATAAGTATAGATATACCGAATAATAAACTGGAAGTAAAGCTTACAGATGATGAAATTGCCAGAAGAATCGCTTGTCTGGAAAAATTCGAACCGAGATTCAAGACGGGTTATCTGGCACGCTATACGGAAAAAGTTACATCTGCCAGCAGCGGTGCTGTTTTTAGTAAATAATGGGGGTATGCTATGAAAAAAACCGGATCCCAAATCCTGTGTGAATGCCTGATAAATGAAGGAGTGGATGTCATGTTCGGCATACTCGGAGGAGTTATCATTCCTTTTTATGACACACTTCCTCAGTATCCTCAGTTGAAACATATTCTGGTTGCGCACGAGCAGGGCGGCGCGCATGCCGCGGAGGGATATGCCCGCGCCACCGGAAAAGTCGGTGTTTGTATCGCTACGTCAGGGCCGGGAGCAACCAATCTGGTAACCGGAATCGCCGATGCCTATATGGATTCCGTTCCGCTGGTGGCTATAACCGGACAGGTTACCAGACCGCTTATCGGTAAAGACGCTTTTCAGGAAATAGATATTACAGGTATTACATTGCCGATTACCAAGCATAATTACCTTGTAACGGATACCGCCTCACTGGCCAAGATAGTAAAAGAAGCTTTCTTTCTGGCAAGAACGGGGCGTCCCGGGCCTGTATTAATTGACATTCCAAAAGATGTTCTGACAAGCTTGACTGAATTTGTATATCCAGACAGAATTTCTTTACCCGGATATAAACCGACCGTACAGGGGCACCCTTCCCAAATTAATAAAGCAGCCAGGTTGATTAATGAATCTAATAAACCGCTGATAATTGCAGGCAGGGGAGCAATAATTTCACAGGCTTACGATGAACTGAAACAACTTGCGGAAGTAGCTCAAATTCCGGTAATTACGACTTTGCTTGGTATCAGTTCATTCCCCGAATCGCATATTTTGTCTTATGGCTGGCTGGGAATGCACGGCATGGCTTATGCCAATCTGGCCGTAGAGGAATGCGACCTTGTTATTGCTATCGGTATGAGATTCGATGACAGGGTTACCGGTAAAATCAGCGGTTTTGCGCCTAATGCTAAAATTATCCACATTGATATCGACCCTGCCGAAATCGGTAAAAACGTGCGTGTCGACGTTCCTATAGTAGGCGATATAAAACCTGTTTTACAATCTCTTAATAAGGATATCGACAGGGTAGACCATATAGAATGGATATCGCGCATGGACACTTTACGCAAGGAACATCCGTCCATTAATATCAGAGATACGGAGAGTATCATACCTCAATACGTTATCAGGCAAATATATGAAATTACCAAAGGTGATTCGATAGTAGTAACCGGTGTCGGACAGCATCAGATGTGGACGGCACAACACTTCTGGTTCGATAAGCCCAACAGCCTGATTACTTCAGGAGGATTGGGAACTATGGGATATGGGCTTCCAGCTGCTATGGGGGCAAAGGTGGCCTTTCCTGAAGAAACTGTCTGGTGTATCGACGGTGACGGCAGCTTCCAGATGAATATCCAGGAGTTAGGCACCATAGCCAGGGAAAATATCGCTGTAAAGATTGCCATAATGAATAACGGATTTCTGGGAATGGTAAGGCAATGGCAGGAACTATTTTATGAAAAGAGATATGTGGCAACCCCTTTGCGATGCCCTGATTTTGTAAAAGTCGCCGATGCTTATAATATTCCCGGTATAACAGTAAAAAATAAAATAGACGTAATTCCATCGATTAAGAAAGCAATGGAAACCGAAGGGCCTTTCCTGCTAAACTTCATTGTAGAACCGGAGGAGAATGTCTATCCGATGGTACCAGCCGGAGCGGCTTTATCCGAGGTTTTGGAAGAACCTTTAAAAAAAGTGAGGTGCAAGTAAATGCTGACATCAAAGCACACACTGGTAGCAATGGTAACCGATAAGCCTGGTGTCCTGAACAGGGCAGCCAGTCTTTTCAGAAGGCGTGGTTTTAACATCGACAGCATAACTGTCGGGCACAGCGAATTACCGCACGTATCGCGCATGACGATTGTCGTCGTCGGTTCATCCGCCATGGTCGAGCAGGTGAGGAAACAGCTTGAAAAACTGGTCGATGTAATTAAGGTTGCAGATGTCACCGGAGAGGGAACGATTATCCGCGAACTGGCTTTAATTAAGGTAAAAGCCGTCTCGACTACGCGCAGTGAAATCATGCAGATAGTCGACATATTCCGGGCAAAAATAGTGGATGTAGCTGCCGATTCGCTTACAATCGAAGCTACCGGTGATGAAGATAAACTGTCTTCTTTATACAATATGCTTCGCGGTTTTGGCATTAAAGAATTGGCCAGAACCGGTTGTGTGGCTATGGTCAGAGGCGGAGCCAAATCGGCGGCTATTGATAAAGAATCCCTAAAAGATATACAATAAATAACCTATCTAAAATAAACGGAATTGTTTCCCGGAGAGGATTTGTTATGGCAACTATATATTATGATGACGATTGTGACCTGAAATTACTTGAAGATAAGGTTATCGGTATAATCGGTTATGGCAGCCAGGGGCATGCACAGGCGCAGAATCTGAGTGACAGCGGGCTGAAAGTTATCGTCGCCGAGGTTGAAGGAAGCGATGGCTGGAAAAAGGCTAAAGAAGCGGGTTTTGATGTCTTTACCACTGAAATGGTTTCCAGAAAAGCGGATATCATAATGCTACTTGCCCCTGATACCGTTCAGGCCAAGATATATAATCAATCTATTAAAGATGAATTGAAACCGGGGAAGATGCTGATGTTTGCACACGGTTTCAATATTCACTATGCGCAGATTATACCGCCGGCGGATGTCGATGTTACCATGATTGCGCCGAAATGCCCCGGTCATATGTTAAGGCAGACCTATGTGGAAAATTCAGGGCCTCCGGCTCTTGTTGCTGTTTTTCAGGACGCATCGGGAAAGGCCAAAGAGTTGGCATTAGCCTATGCCAAAGGAATAGGTTGCAGTCGTTCAGGAGTTCTGGAAACCACATTTGCCGAAGAAACGGAAACCGACCTCTTCGGTGAGCAGGCAGTGCTCTGCGGTGGCATCGCCTCTCTGGTAAAAGCAGGATTCCAGACCCTGGTTGAGGCCGGCTATCAGCCTGAAATAGCATATTTTGAATGCTTCCATGAACTGAAATTGATTGTAGACCTGATGTATCAGGGCGGTTTAAAGTATATGAATTATTCCGTAAGCGACACTGCCGAATACGGCGGTTACACCCGCGGCCCGCGCGTTATCAACGAGCAATCGTTCGATGAAATGGAAGAAATACTCAGTGAAATTCAGGATGGCAGTTTTGCCAAGGAATGGATACTTGAAAATCAGGCGGGCTACCCGGTATTTAAGGCATTGAAAAGAATGGAATCGGAAGAACTGATTGAAGAGGTCGGAGCTGAATTGAGAGAAATGATGCCCTGGTTAAAAAATAAATAAATAAGTGATAGTAAATTGAATAACTCTTTATTAAATAATTCCAATATCGTCGTCCTTTCAATGGGAAATAATCTCATCCTTATCGGCCCCTCTCTTTTGCTGGGGAGGGGTTTCCATAGGCATGAAGATAAATATTTTCTATAAGGAAGGATAAAATGGATAAAGTAGTTATTTTCGATACCACCCTGAGAGACGGAGAACAGGCGGCCGGTGCGTCGCTGAACATAAATGAGAAACTTGAGATTGCCCGCCAACTGGAAAGGCTG
>JAQTUQ010000041.1 GCA_028707255.1 Dehalococcoidales bacterium | reverse complement strand
GCCCCACTATCCCCATAGAACCAAAGGCTGGTGTTATGGTAGAATCTTTTGCATCGAACCCATTAACCGTAACAGGATTCCACCTTAACATTACCCCTGTTCTGTCCTAACGATGGGGTCCAGCTAGCAACAATAGATATTCCTTTTGAAATACAAATAACAACACAACTTCAGTATTCCACAAAAGAACTACTACATCTGTATTACAATAAGTCCAGAAGTCTGATAGAGAAAAATGATAATACATGGAAATGGAATTATGAAAGTAATGAATTTAAGATAAATTATTTAAGCCATATGTTACATTATATAGATGGAATGGTAATGCAAATATATAAAATTGAAAAAGCGAATATACAAGAAGAGGAGAATATTAAATGAAAGATTTATTTATAAATTACTTGGATGATATTGAAACACCCAGTATTATTAATTCTAGGATAAATCGAATACTTTCCCTTAACAACTTTATGACGGATGAAGAAGTTGTTGATATCTTTATTTGTGACGAATTAGTTAATGATAATATTCATGAATATACAAATTTATGGCTTTTTACTGAATCATTTGCTTTAGAAGCTAAAAATTTTCAGAAAACAATTGATTTAGATATTACCCCGATTAAAGATTCAATAGATTATTGGAAAATTACTACAGAAGATACAAACTTGTCCTTTGTAAAGGATAACTCTACACTTACTCTAGAATTTGCCTCTCAAGGAATCAGTGGGCGATTAAAAGCAACTGGTAGAAATTGCAAATATCTCAAGAAAATCATAGAAAGCTACTTTAGGAAAAATGTATTTTTTTAATTAATTCCTTGTCCTAACATTTTTATATGGGCCAGGTGTATGTTTATGGCTAATAATCCTACCAGTCGTAGTATTGATTTTTACATAGCGTTCAGTTTTTGGATTCAATACTTGAATTCTTTTAGATATTGCTCCTTTTAATCCATATTCTGTTCTTTTAGCCATGTTTACCCCTATTTATTATATCAAATATTAACTGATTATATACTAATAAATCTTCCTTGTCATCCAATTTACTCTAACACTTAGCGCTCAACAAAAGATACACAAAGTAAAAACACCATTACTTACTGCGCCTGACCACAAAATCGGCCAGCGCTATCAGAGCCTGACGGTTTTTGGTATCCGGCATAGTATCCAGATTACGGCGCGCTTTTTCGCTGTATTGCGAAGCCATCTTGTAACATTCTTCGATGATACCCGAACTATTTAATAAAGCTATGGCTTCTTTTACGTTCTCATGGCTATCGCCTTCATTATTAAAGATACGCCGAACCGGATTATCGCCGGGGAAACGCTCCAAAAGCATCATTGAAGGCAGTGTCATCGTTCCCTGTACCAGGTCGGAAGCAACCGGTTTTCCCAGTTCCTTTTCGCTGGCGGTGAAATCGAGAATGTCGTCTACAATCTGGAAAGAGATACCCAGGTTGATTCCGAAATCCCTTAATGACTTGATGGAATCTTCTGAAGCCTCCCCCAGCACCGCTCCGCCCTCGGTAGCCAGTGCAAAAAGGGCTGCCGTCTTGCCTGTTATCCTTTCCAGATACTCATCGAAGGTCTGATTGAGTTTATAGGCGCTGAATCCCTGCCGGAGTTCGCCATGAGAAATCGCTTCCAGCGTTTCGGCGAAAAGACCGACCACGCGTAAGCTGCCGGTGGCAACGGCAAATTGCGCCGCCTTGGCAAACAGATAATCACCGAAAATGATTGCCCTGTCCACTCCCCAGATACTGTTGATGGTAGCACGCCCGCGGCGCATGTTGGCTTTATCGATAGCATCGTCATGGACAAGAGTGGCAATATGCATCAACTCACTGGCCGAAGCCATATAGATGAGCTTATCATGGTTGTAGTTAAAAAGGCTGCCTGAATGAAAAGCCAGCAAAGGGCGGACAACTTTCCCGCCTCCGCATAAAATATGGCTCAGCATCTTGTGAAGCTCGGGGAAGCTTTTACTCTTCTCGAAGGCGAGCGCTTTAAAATTGTCCTCTACCCCGGTAAGACCATTTTTAACCAGTTCATAAACCTGCTTTACATCCACGACGATGCTTCTCCTATCGTTTTATAGATTGTCTTTTTTACCCAGCCTGGCGGTTTCCTGCTCTATTATTTCTTCATCCAGCTTGGTAAAAAGGGGTTCCGGCGGTAATAACTGCTGCCCGGGAGACGGCAAACGCAACTGCCAGCCGTCATCTTCCACCCTGCCCTCATAACCCAGGTATTCGTGCAGCTTTTGAGAGCTGAATGGAAGGAACGGGTAAAAGGCTGTTCTCAGACCGGAAATAACCGTCAGGGCTACATATAAAGTAACCGCAGCCGCCTGTTTATCGCTCTTTATCACCTTCCACGGTGATTTCTCTTCCAGATAGCGGTTGGCTTCCTGCGCCAGCGCCATGCCGGTTTTTATAGCTTCCCTGAAACGGCAGGCGGCTATCAATTCGCCCATCGTTTCCAGCGTTTCTTCCGTTTTCTTTAACAGTACCTGGTTGCCTTCATCGACATCCAGCGGATCGGGAACGCAGCCGTCGAAGCTGCGATAGGTAAATGTAAGTACGCGCTGCACCAGGTTGCCGTAAGTGGCTACCAGTTCATCATTGTTGCGGCGCACGAATTCGCGCCATGAAAAATCGGTATCGCTGGTTTCCGGCATATTAACCGAAAGCAGGTAGCGCAGCGGGTCGGGGCTGTAGCGCGACAGGTAATCCGGCACCCAGACCGCCCAGTTTAAACTGCTGGATAATTTTCTCCCCTCGATGGTGAGGTATTCATTAGACGGAACATCGTAAGGTAAATTGAGACCTCCGTACCCCATCAGCATCGCCGGCCAGATAATAGTATGGAAAGGAATATTATCTTTTCCAATAAAATAATAGCTTTTAACGTCGGCACTCTGCCAGAACTCGCGCCATTTATCGGGATTGCTTGTCGATTTAGCCCATTCTTTAGAGGCAGACAGATAACCGATGACCGCTTCGAACCAGACGTAGAGACATTTGCCATCGTAGCCTTCCAGCGGCAGGGGAATGCCCCAGCTGATATCGCGCGTAATCGCCCGGTCTTTAAGCCCTGACTCGAGGTATTTAACTGTAAAATTGGAGACATTTGCGCGCCAGTGTTTCTGCTTTTGCACCCATGCCAGCAGTTTTTCTTCGAAAGCGGTCAGTTTAAGAAAGAACTGCTCGGAGTCCTGGAATTCGGGTGTCGTGCCGCAGGTTCGACAGCGCGGAGCATTAAGTTCATTGGGATTTAACGGTTGACCGCATTTATCGCACTGGTCGCCGCGGGCGCCGGCATAACCGCAAAGCGGACATGTTCCCTCTACATAGCGGTCGGGCAGATAACGTTGGCACTTTGAACAAAAAGGCTGTAAAACGATATCTTTATAGATATATCCTTTATTTAAGAGGGTTGTAAACATATCCTGTGCCACGGCGGTATGATTATCGGTACCGGTACTGGTAAAAAGGTCGAACGTAATTCCGAAATCCCTGAAAGACTCCAGAAACTGCTTGTGATATTTATCGGCGATTTCCGATGGTGCGACACCTTCCTGTTCGGCACGTATGGTTATCGGCGTGCCGTGAACATCGGAACCGGACACCATTAAAACAAGATTCCCTTTCGTACGGTGATAACGGGCAAAAATATCCGGCGGCAGATATGCTCCGGCAATATGACCCAAATGAAGCGAGCTGTTGGCATACGGCCAGGCTACACCGATATATATCTTTTCTCTCATACAGCTTTATACCTGGTTAATATCCGTTTCGGTAAAGAAAGTGAGGATTCTTTCACCCTTTTCTTCCTTATAATGGGCATAACCTTTTTTGAAAGCGCATTCCACGCAGTAGCGCACCATTTTACCTTTCTCTACTTCTACTCCGTTTTCCTCGTCAACACAAAGATATCTCTCCGGATACAGGATAACACGGTCGCAGATGTCACAATTAACTCTCCCTAGCGAGATACATCCCCTTCTCATGATATACTCCTTTAAAATAACCGTTAGCTTATAAATTACCGGCTTATGATAGCAGCTTCAGCCAGGCCTGATATACTTCTTTTTTCGATAAACCGGTTTCCTTAACCACTTTCGCCACCGCCTCCCTGGCACCCACTCCCGCCTGCTGTAACGCTTCCAGCTTTTTCACCACGTCTTCGGTAAGATGCGGCTTTTCTTTTGCCTTGCCTTCTATAACAAGCGTAAACTCCCCTCTCGGGTCGTTAAAATGTTGCGATGCCTCGCTTACCGTTCCGCGAAAAACCTCTTCATACATCTTGGTAAGTTCACGGCAAACAGCAATTCTCCGGTCGCCTAAAACATATATTATATCATTTAATGCCTCTTGTATGCGATGAGGCGCCTCGTAAGCGATAATGGTACCCATCTCGGAGGCAACTGTTGCAAGTGCCTGCCGCCTTTCGCCGATTCTGCGCGGTAAAAAGCCGATAAAGATAAACCTGTCGGTAGGTAAACCGGAAACAGCCAGCGCTGTTATTATCGCCGAAGGTCCGGGTATTGGTACTACAGCAAAACCCTTGCCGATAGCAGCGGCAACCAGTTCATAACCGGGGTCGGAGATACCGGGCATGCCGGCTTCGGACACAATGGCAACATCCCTCAGTTCAAGCTGTCCCAAAATATAATCCAGCTTGTCGATTTTATTATGTTCGTAGTAGCTCGTCAAAGGCGTTTTTATCTCATATTTATCCAGAAGTATCCTGGTTTTACGTGTGTCTTCAGCGGCAATAAGTTTTACTTCACGTAAAATCCGGATAGATCGCGGGGAAATATCTTCAAGGTTTCCTATGGGAGTCGCCACAATATACAGGCTAGGCATTTATATTTTGTCTTCCTTATTTTTCATATTATAACGTAATCGCTTTTTAGAGTCTACAAAGCGCTATGCAGACCTATTATTAATTGTGCTATAATAACCAATTATATTTAACAAACCATCTTTTTTAATTTTCTTTTTAACCCGTTTAAACTATTACCGTAATATTTCATTAAGGAGGAAAGGGAATGAGCACACCTCAATATAAAGAGTTACGCCGTTCTTACGGTTTCGATGAAGTCGCCATAGTCCCCGGAGACGTATCGATAAACCCCGACCAGACCAATTTGGATTTTAAAATCGGAGACATTACATTCGGCATTCCGGTGATAGCCTCGGCCATGGACGGAGTAACCGATACCAAAACAGCCGTTCTTATGAGCAAGTTCGGCGGACTGTCGGTTTTAAATCTCGAAGGTATTCAAACCAGATACGAAAGACCCGATGACGTACTGGAAGAAATTGCCCAGGCTCCCAATGACCAGATTACTGCTTTAATGCAGAAAATATATTCCCAACCGATGAGAGAAGACCTGGTTGCGGAACGCATCAAAGCCATAAAAAAGGAAGGCGCTGTTTGCGCCGTTTCGGTTACCCCGGCCAATACAAAGAGACTGGTGCCAATAATAGTGGAGGCAGGAGCGGATATACTTGTTGTTGCTTCTACGGTAACCACCGCCCGCCACATTTCGAAGAGTTACAAGGGATTGAGTTTCGTAGAGTTATGTAACACTACCCCTATCCCGGTAGTCGTCGGTAACTGCGTCAGCTATAGCGCCTGCCTGGAACTGATGAGAACCGGCGTTGCCGCCATACTGGTTGGAGTCGGCCCCGGCGCCGCCTGCACCTCCCGTGAGGTACTCGGCATCGGTGTTCCTCAAATCACAGCAACTATGGACTGTGCCGCTGCCAGAGATGAGTATCAGAAAGAATCAGGCAGATATGTTCCCATCGTAACCGACGGAGGTTTCCGCAAGGGCGGCGATGTATGCAAGGCTTTTGTATCCGGTGCCGATGCCGTTATGCTCGGTTCCATACTGGCACAGGCCAAGGAATCACCCGGCAGGGGTTATCACTGGGGAATGGCAAATCCGCATGCTTCCCTTCCGAGAGGCACCAGGATTAAAGTCGGTATAAACAGTTCATACGAGCAGATTCTGTTCGGACCGTCTTCAATCACCAACGGCAGCCAGAATCTCATCGGCGCCCTGCGCACCACCATGGGTGTTTGCGGAGCGGCAACCATTAAGGAATTGCAGCAAGCCGAAATGGTAATCGCACCGGCCATCACCAGCGAAGGCAAATTCTACCAGATGAGCGGCCTTGCTTCTAAGTAATACGGCAGCATTAAACTAAATATAAAAGCCCCTGTGAATTCACAGGGGCTTTCTTTTTATTATTAGCCTTCCCCCAGGGGAAGGTGTCAGATCGTTTTACCGGGATGACGAATGAGGGTCGATATTCTGCCTGATGCTGTAGATTTCTTTGTGCTGCTTCTTCCTACCCCCCGGATTCTTCGGCCATCCCTTATAGCCTCCAGAATGACAGTTTAGTCGTTAACCCCGTAGGGACGGGCATTGCCCGTCCGCTAAATACGAAAACATAGGGACGACCAATGGTCGTCCCTATGTTTTTTATTTGTCATGCTGGAGTCCTGATTTATCGGGACGAAGCATCTCGGGCGAGGTGGCTTTAAATCCTTACTCGTCTTCTTCGCCGTCGCCATCATCATCGGCAATAACCGGCGCTTCAGTACGAACCTGGGGAACTAAAGCCCTTGATTTACCGTGTTTATTCTTCGAAGGAGGCACCAGCGTTTCCACTGCCTGCCGTAACTTTTTAATCGCTTCGAATGATTCGGTATCAGCCACTTTTACTACCAGGCCGTTAACACCCATATCCCATATCGCCTGTAATTCATCGGCAGTCAGATTTGCGGGAACGGATAGTAATAAAGGCTTTGCAGATAAAGCCGAAAAACGCTTATAGACAGTCAGTTTCTGCCATGTCAAAGACAATTTTCCCCCGGATTTGTCATCCAGGAATACGGCATCCTGGGGCATGGCATCCAGAATACGTATCATCTCGCCTGTCATAGTTTCTTCAGCTACAACGATTCTGCCCGTTTTTTCCGATTTTAGTAGTGATGGAGCCGGCACATCATCCCCGAAAACAACAAAATCCAACGCCGTCTTTTCAAAATCGATGTTGAAATTACCGCTTATGCGGCACCCGCAGGGAATATCATTTAAAGTTTTGACAATTTTCTCTACCGCCTTAAACTCGGCAGCCTTCTCGGCATTAAAGAGACAGGCATCTGCCCCAACTGTTATGTCAACAGTATCGACGACATCCGGTTTATCTGCCTGAGCAATTATCAACAGGCGCGGTTTGACACTCTTTTGTACCGTTCTGAAACCCAGAGGCGGAGGCTCGGATAGTGAAGCCTGCTTTAACTTATCAATGAAACGACTCATGTCTCCTCCAAGAATAATAGACAATAGTGGAGCCAGCGAGAGGATTCGAACCCCCGACCCGCGCTTTACGAAAGCGCTGCTCTACCTGCTGAGCTACGCTGGCTTTAGCTAAAGTATAGCATAAAACAGGATTATTAATAAAAGGATTTTCGTTGAATTTTTAGCTGCGTTTGGGTCGCTGTAAAAGAAACGATATCAGGATAGCCCCATCCATCTGACAAATACTGTGCGAAACTATCAGCCAACCGCCGCCGTTGAGATTTGGTAAGGACTTGCTGACATTGCTCAGCGTTTTCGAAACTTTCATAGCAAAAGCCTGCTGCAATTTGGGGTCTCTGTAATCCGGACCGTCGGATAAAATATCTGTTTCCTGCTTCGGAACTACGAATTCGGTCGCCATTGCATATTCATAAGGATTTTCCAAAATGTACCTCCCCTTATCCGGTATGATTATGCTTGTTAAGATAAGTGGATGTCAATAACAGTTATCATGTTTTTCTGTGACAGCATTTTATAGAATGGTATGTATCCAAATTAGAGCAAAACAGGTTATAATTACATTATGAATAATAAGATGGCTCTCAATACAAAAATAACACTGAATAATGGTGTCCGGATGCCGGTACTGGGTTTGGGCACCTGGCAGATAACCGGTAAAAAAGCCGAAGAAACCGTTTTATCGGCATTGAATATCGGTTACAAGCATATTGATACAGCAACCGCATACCATAACGAAACTGATATCGGTAAAGCCCTGGTAAAAAGCGGCATTCCGAGAGAAGAAATCTTCATTACAACAAAATTATGGAACAGCGACCACGGGCATGATAAAGCCATTGCTGCCTGCGAGAAAAGCCTTAAAAATTTGGGATTATCCTATGCCGATTTATATTTAATTCACTGGCCTGTCGCTAATTTGTATATTAAAACATGGACAGCTCTGGAAGAACTGCTGGCTAACGGTAAATGCCGGGCAATAGGCGTCAGTAATTTCACCATCAGGCATCTTGAAGCCCTTATGAGACAATCTTCGACTGTTCCCGCTGTTAACCAGGTGGAATTCAGCCCGTATCTCTACCAGAAAGAGCTTCTTGATTATTGCCGCTCCAAAGGGATTCAACTGGAAGCATACAGCCCGCTGACGCGGGGAAATAAGCTGGCTAACCCAGCATTATCTGCCATAGCCGATAAATACGGGAAAAGCACAGCCCAAATACTTATTCGCTGGTCGCTGCAATCGGGACTGGTCGTCATACCGAAGGCATCCTCAACAAAACACCTCAACGAAAATGCCGGCGTCTTCGACTTCGAACTGTCGGAAGAAGACATGCAGACACTGAACTCATTTAATGAGAATTTACATATATGCTGGAACCCTGACAAAAAAGCCTGACGCAATAATGTATCATTTCTATTTTTCTATTTGAGCTATAAATAATTAAACCCCTTACAAATACATATAACAGACATAATAACAGGTATTCGTCGCTTGATAACATCTATAAACAAAGGGTACAATTATCTTAGACAACTAAAGGAGTTATTTTGATGGAAACCGGTACTTGGAAAGTTAAAACGGGTCTTGCCCAAATGCTCAAGGGCGGCGTCATTATGGATGTCGTTACACCCGAACAGGCAAAAATCGCCGAAGCCGCCGGAGCCTGCTCCGTTATGGCTCTCGAACGAGTCCCCGCCGATATCCGCGCTGCCGGCGGCGTCGCCCGTATGGCGGATATTTCGGTTATCGAAAATATTATGAAAGCCGTCAGCATCCCCGTTATGGCAAAGTGCCGCATCGGGCATTTCGTCGAAGCCAGAACACTTGAAGCCATCGGCATCGACTTTATCGACGAATCGGAGGTCTTAACACCTGCCGATGAAGCCAACCACGTCTGGAAACACGATTTCAAAGTTCCCTTCGTCTGCGGCTGCCGCAATATCGGCGAGGCTTTAAGACGTATCGGCGAGGGCGCCGCCATGATTCGCACCAAGGGAGAAGCCGGCACCGGCAATGTCGTTGAAGCCGTCAGGCATATGCGAACCGTAATGGACAGCATACGCCAGCTTGTCAATATGCCGCAGGAAGAATTGATGT
>JAQTUQ010000069.1 GCA_028707255.1 Dehalococcoidales bacterium | reverse complement strand
CGGCTGGGAATACCGTGAAGAGATCAGGATCGATAACACGGACGGTAAGGAGCTGAAGAATTACCAGGTTAAAGTCGCTTTAGATAAAAGCAGTTCCGGTTTCTGGTCAAGGTGCAAGAGCGACGGTTACGATATCAGATTTGTGGATGCGGATAACGCGGCGATCTTGAATTATTACCGGCAGAGTTTTGATTATGCGAATCATACCGCCACATTATGGGTAAAGGTGCCATTGATACTTGCCGGAGAGACCAAGAGTATCTACCTGTATTACGGCAGGGCAGATGCCGCTGATGTCTCTAGTTTTAACAACACAATGGTCAAGGATTTTAATGAAAAGGAAAATAATGTTTCGGGGATAAATTTGGACGGAACAGATGAGAAGGTGAGCGTGGGCAGTTCGGAATCTTTGGGTATTACCTCCAGCTTCGCCTTGGAAGCGCAGGCAAATGTAGGCATCGATTATTGGCCGCAAGGCTGGCTTTACCGGAAAACGATAAGTATCGACAATACGGGAGAACCGCAAATTTCAAACGTTGTGGTGCAGTTTGATGTCCCCTATCAGGCGGAAATAAAAAATGATTATTCCGATTTGGCTTTTTGGGAGAAAGATCATAGCCGTAAATTGCGTTATGAAATAATGAGTCATGACGGGACGAAGGCTACCGTGCGCGTGGAGATGGATCTTCCTGAAAATGCCGCAAAAGATATATTTATGTATTATGGTAATGCTTCTGTTGTTTCAGGAAGCATGTCGGTGGGGACAGTAATTTCGGATATCAAGGTTGCTTCAGGAAATAATTCTACGGATAGGTATGTTTACGTGGATGGTATCTTACGCGATACCACGCAGAGAAGTTATTCTGTTACGAGGCTGGATGAAAAAGGGGATTTTGTGGAAGTAAAAAGATACGATTGTTACGGGAGTTTTGAACAGGCGACTGCGATGAAAACCTATTTGTCCGGCCTGCCGTGGGGAACGGTTGTTATTGTCAATACCTATAATGAACCCCGGAATAATGTTTATAATAACAGCACGTTAATAGCGGCATTGACGGATTTCGGCGCTACTTCCTCGACGATACAGAGTTTACAATCTTTAGGAAGCTATATCTTGATAGGCTGGAAAGGCGCCGGAGCCGGGAATGCCCTGGTAGAAAAATCCGGCGCTACAAATGTGAGCGTTTTTTATGATACGGAAACAGAAGGGGACCTTTTGGCGGCAAGAGCATGTTCTCGCGCGACTGTTTTTAGTCTGCAGGAAACAGAACCCGCGACCCTGAAATGGCTTCCTGGATTTGGTTACCGTAAAACAATATCTTTGGATAATACATCCGGAGATACCTTAACCAATCCTATCGTAAAATTCAGCGTGGCTTATGAGTCGGGAAAGATGAAGGCGGATTATTCAGATCTTAAGTTTATAGATAACGACGGCAATAAATTAAGGTATTATATCAAGTCCGCTGACGGCTCTGCGGCGAGCGTGTATGTCTTGCTACCTCTGATACCAGGTAATAGCAAGAAAGAAATAGCTATGTATTACGGTAACACTGCCGCAGTAGATGAGGGGGACAGTGCTTTAGATTACCTTCTTTTTGATGATTTTGAAGGCACTTCCCTTAATTCCGATTTGTGGGTAGCTCCGGCTTCGACTTACAGCATAAGCAACGGCCAGCTGACGATGTGGGGAGGAGATTTTTCTATTTATTCAAAAATGTCTTTCAGCGGTAATTATACCGTAAAAGCCAGGTTAAAAACTACAAGCATTTCAGGGGATTTTGACAGCGGCGTTTTAATGAATTACCAGGGAGGGGTCAACGGGTATTTCGGGATCTTTGATACCACCGGAGGCGGGACCGCCAGCGGTATTTACAGGAATTGGTCAAGCTCGATAAAAAGTTTTTCCAGCTCGTATTTAAATACTACCGATTGGGTAACCTTATCTTTAAAAAGGGAAGGCTCTATCCTGACCCTTGAAAACGAAGGAGTGGAAAGCATCTCGGTCGATGATTCGACTTATACCTCCGGCCCGGTCGGGTTGTTTTCCGATAACGATAACTCGGGCAGCAATATGGTAGTCGACTGGATAATGGTTACCAGTAATGAAGCCGGGGGTTCGGGCCAGCAGTTGGAGCTTCCCGCTTCTTTCGGCGCGGAAGAAGCCCAGCCGGTAATTAACCGGACGATTATCGGAAAATCCGGGGCGTATGAGCTGAAATTTGATAAGAAGGGCTTGTCCGGCTTGATTAACGGGGAAGATGTGGTTTCTTCTATCGATTATAAGATAAATTCCTTTTCGCATCTTGGTTTTTCCTATGACGGCTCAACCGCGAAGTTATTTATAGGCGGCCTGGAGGTTGCTTCGCAGGAGTATAACGGCGCAGTAAATACGAATGCCAATCCTTTGGTTATCGGCGAAGGCATAAAAGGGATAATCGATGAAGCGAGGGTATGGGGCAGGGCCTGCAGTGCCGGAGAGATAGAAGAAAACCAGGAAAGGCGGTTGTCTCCTGCCGATGAAACAAGCCTGGTATGTTATTTAATGTTCAACGAGAA
>JAQTUQ010000040.1 GCA_028707255.1 Dehalococcoidales bacterium | reverse complement strand
ACCAGCTTCACAGCTTCCTGCCGAAACTCCTTTGTATACTTGCCGTTTGGAATACCTTTCAATGTGACACCTCCGTACTCTTTATTTTACCCTACTTTGGTGTCCGTTAAATCCATCCTACCTCATTGGTATGTGCTTTTATCTGCACATAAATGTTTCTTAATGTTTTTTAAATGCACCTTAAGTGTCGTTATGTGTAAATAAAATACCTTATCTCAATATTATGGTTGCTTATTTTTTCTTATCTGCCAATAAAAATCCTTATCTGTTACTCAGTACAAACAATCTACCAATTCAATCTATATCTATGGGGAAATTATATCATTAACTTTTTATCCCGATCCCGGATCGAATTAGGGAATTATTCATACTATTACCCGGTTCCGTAAATATTGACTGAAGGGTTAAAACAACGCCTCTTCACACCCGATTCATGGTATAATTGTATCGAGTGGGCATAGATATAAAATCCCGGTGTTTTACCTTAGCGGACAGGTATATGATTAAGAAGCTCTGTATTAAATGCAAAGTAAGGTATCTTCCTGCGGATTTTCCCGGCAATATTTGCCCGGCATGCGCCCCTGAACGGATTGATAAAACCGGTGAAGGCCCCCATTACGATGTGGCTGATATGATGAACCTGCTGGGGCTGGAAAGCGGGGAGCAGGTACGCCGCCTGGCGCGGCAGGGGAAGCTGCCTGAGAGGATCCCTTTAATCAGAAAGTGCTTATGGGACAAAGCGGCGGTAGACGAGATGCTCAGAAGCGGCCGACTGATTCACCAGCTACCGCAAGGCCCGCGCTACAGCAAAGCCCTGGCCATGTGCAAAAAAGCGGACCACTCATGGATGGAGGACGAAGAATATGCCGGGTTTTATGAAAGTGAGCCCCGCGTGGACAAAGGCACAAACACGCTCACTGTGGGTTACAAATACGTCTGCAGATTCTGCGGATATGAAAAAAATATATATATTTAACAAGGAGGACAACAACATGACAGGCAGAAAAAACAGACCCCCTGACTTGCCAAATTCGGTCACCTTCCCCCAGCTTTGGGAGGCTTTGGGCTCAAAGCTAATTGAAGCGGCAAGGCAGGACTTGCTTTACACGCAGGTGGTCATAGGTTCGAGTCCTATACCGCCCACCATTTTTTAAAGCTAAAATAAGGCTTATGTCAATTGCGGCATAAGCCTTAATTATTATAACAATACGCTGGATTAAAGAGACACGTCTACCTGATTACAAATGGAATGACTACGGCAATAATACCTGTCACCAGTACTGCCAGCATAAATAGATTGTATCTAGTCTTATAATCACCAATGAGAGAGGCATCGTAATAGCCTTCTACTTCCTGGTCTTTATACATCTTCAGCAGACCGTTTAGCAGTTTTTTCCTCATCTGCCTGCCTCTAATTAATCCTATTTCAGCTACAAAATTAACAACCAGAATTAGCACCACGAAGGTAAACATGACTATGGTAGCCGTAGTATCATTTGCGGCAGAGGCTAATCCGGAATTAATTCCCAGTGTTATCAGGTTGAGAAAAATTGCTGTAAGTACAAAAATAGTATCAGTCCGTGTATTGGTACTGAGCTCACTTATTATATGTTCATGCACTCTTTCAATCATCATATACCCTCCTGAATTGCTCGATATTTAGTCCCTGCTAAAGCGTTTGAATATAATTATAAATGCCGCGATAACCAGTACTCCTAGCATTACTCCTATCCATATCCACAAACCGGATTCCTTTTCCACCCACATGTAAAGGTTCATCACTCTAGTCCCGATATTGGAATGGGCGATAACTGTTATAGAGTAATCCCCTTTTGGGACGTTTTGAGGGGCTGTTACGATTATCTCTATGGTTTGGTAACTACCTGCATTGAGAGTATTTATGCTTTGAGGACTAAATTCTACTATCCATGCATTGGGTGCTTCTGAGGTAAACTGAATATCGGTTGTGGGGCTGTTATCACTATTAGCAATTTCAATATAAAGTGTTTTGCTTTCCCCCGGCTCTACGATGTTGTTGTAGCCGCCGTACACGTATCGTAGAATTAAGCCATCCTTCCCCTCTTGAGCCGTTGTATAAGAAGGGGATAGCAATAGTATCAGTCCTGCGATGGCTAAAAGAAAGTAGCAGACTTTGATAGTGATATTAGAAATATCTTCCCTCATATCAAAACCATCCAATTAACGGGTACAACTTAAGATATCATTTTCAATTGGACTATGCAATAGACAACTCTTTATAATCTTCAGCTTGTCTGATATTGCAAGCTGTCATTGAATTATTCAAAATATAGATATATTTTTACTAACCGTTTGCTAAGAAATTGAAAATAATAGGGCAGAACGAAATACTCTTATGTTATTCGAATAACCCTGATTGTCCACGAACCGTCGGAAGGAACGTCTTCGATTTTAACGTACATATTCTCACCGGTCTTGTTGTAGACATATGTCTGGTAAGTTTCCCATGCCGTAACCGATACCGACACTATAGCGCCGTAGCCTACGCCTTCGTCATAAATCAGATAGGCGGTAAAGTCCCCGCTCCAATCTGTTACATATTGAAATACCCAGGGGGATTTCAATAGTGTAAAAGGCAGCGTGTTCATTTCGCCTTTGCCTGAATAAGTGAAAACAACGGTACCGTCCACAGTGTTCGTAATAATCGAAGGAGACGCTGTTACGGTTGTTGTTGTCGTTCTGGTATTTGTAGAGGTTATGGTTGTTCCTGCACCGGTAACAGTAATTGTCTCAGCCGGTAAAGTAGTTGTGATGGTTTCGGTTATTACAGGAAGAGTAACCGCAGGCGGAGTGGAGGTGGACGTACTGGTTAGAGTAATAGTCTGATTAGATACGACGGTCTGTGTTGAAACTACGGTCTCGATAACATTTCCTTTACAACCGGAAAACACAGAGACGACCAATAAAAGAACACCCGCTAAAACCAGCAATACTTTTCTCATGAGAACTACCTCTCGATATCAAGCAACTGCTCCTACTATTCTAATAACTCAGCTGGCATAATGCAATAGGTTTTTATTTGTCGAATTAAAAATAACTCCGGAATCTCTTTAATATCACCCAACGCATATTATATAATTATACAAGGCAAATTTTGATTCAAAACCACTGGCATATAAGTGCTTTTCTGAATAGCGTAACTACAGTGTGAGGGGACAACGGGAAAAACCTGATAGTGACAAACCCATAATCTGTTTTGGCTGGTATCTGAAAGGAGAGAATATTCGGAATGAGTAATAATGTCAGTCATCGCCCTGTCGTAGCCTGGGTGCTTATCGTTCTGTTATTATTTATCGGACTCGGTGCTGTAATCAGCGGAGCTATGCTTTTCGTTGCTCCCGATGGGCACCTGATGCAATGGTCAACCAATGATCTGGCAGGAACCCCTTTCCCAAATTACCTTATCCCGGGAATAATCCTCTTCACTTTCATAGGTATCTTTCCGCTAATTGTGGGATATAGCCTGATAAAAAGCCCGGACTGGAGATGGCCGGATGCTTTAAATCCGGTAAAAAAGAAGCACTGGGCATGGACAGCTTCCTGGGCGACCGGAATTATAATGCTGATATGGATTGGTGTCGAGACTATTCTGCTTGGATACATCAGCTTTCTGCAGCCGGTTATCGCCGTCTACGGCGTCCTGATTATATTGCTGACCTTGCTGCCAAATATAAGCAGGTACTACACTCGATAAATAAGACGAGCAGGAGGTTTAAAGCTTCACCCCTCTTCCCCATTTTCATTTAATCGAACCTGTCTATTAAAAAAATGCCGTTTTAGGATTTCTAATTCAGTAGTTTACAACCGATGTTTGTTAATTTTGCGGGGTTTCCGTTCTGAATCTTTTTTTATCCTTTTTACACATTAGCTGTATAATATCGCGAGATGTCATTGCCCCTGTGGGCACACCTCCAGGTGGTTGCACCCACATTCCGGAAAGCCAAAAATTATCCAGCCCAGGAACGGTCTTTTTTACCATGCGGTATTTCTTTACTATGTCCGGTGAAATGACCCATGTCATATAGGTTCCTTTCCAGTTTCCGGTATATCGTACATACGTCATTGGTGTGACTATATCCGTAACCTCAATGGCATTTTTAAAACCCGGATATTTCCGCTCGATTTCTTCAGCCACGCTGGCAGCAATTCTTTCTTTTTCACCAGAATAGGCAACTTTATCCTTAACCAGATTTTCCCAGTATTGAAAGTCATCAACCACAAATGTGCTTTCTACTACGGATTTGCCGGGTGGCGCCAGAGTTTTATCAAAGCAATAGTTTTTAATGAATATCCAGTTGAATTTCCGATTACCTATCTGAATGGGATGACTTAATTCCCAGGAATCACTTAAGCAATCGAGTTGATTGGAAAGATCCAGATTAACTCCGAAAGAGACCTGAACGGATGAAGGTGCCAATTTCACGGTACGAAACATTTCTTCATGCATGGGGTCTATAAATTTGCCGTCGAGCATCTCATAAGGAGTGGTCTTGAGATCGGCGGCAGAAATCACATAGTCGCCCCGAACTTCACATCCATCAGAGAGGCGAATGCCCACTGCACAGCCATTTTCAATGAGAATTTTTTCCACCTTTTGTTTATAAAAAATCTTACCCCCAAGGTTAATGAATCTTTTTTCGATAGCCCTGGCAAATTCTAATGAGCCGCCTTCGGGAAAACCGCCATCTTTCATATGGAGTAAAGCAAATGTAACTACCAAACTCAGAAGGGGGTAGTCTTTCTCCCAGAGCAGCATTGGAAGAGATTCTCTCAGAAAAGGATCTTTAAAGCGCGAAGCAAATTCACCAATGGTAATACTATTACAAAAATTCATATCTTTGCTAAAAGGCAGCATCTTGATAATGAGCGGTATGATATCAAAAATAGTATATCGTTCAAAAGGCTTGCCAACCGGTATCTGGAATTTGGTAAAGCGACGAATCAGCCGGCAAAGCAATTTAATACTCTCAGCATCCTCAGGAGAAAGGTAAAGCATTTGTTTTTCTAATTTGTCGGCATCACAATAAACGGTAAAAGTTCGTCCGTCTTTGTTTGTAAGGCGCGTAAAGGCCTCATGATTCAGCATCCGGCGCCCCTGGACTGCTCCCAACTCTTGCCACACCTTATAAAAACTGTAATCAGGACTCGACCCGGTGAGCCAGTGGATACAGCCGTCTATTGTATATTGCTTTCGTTTCCACGCCGTGCAAAGACCACCCGGCAAGTTATGAGACTCATAAATTTCAGCTTCATAATCATTCATGCGAGCGAAACATCCGGCGGACAGTCCGGCGATACCGGCGCCGATTATTACTACCTTTTTTGCCATATACTGCTCCTTCTAATGGTAACTGTGGAGTTAAGATGATTTTAGGAATTATTCCATAAACTGAACGCTAATTCAAACGTGCTGGTTCCGTCTATCGTACAGTACCATCTCGATAAAACTAAAAATTAAGGCTAATATATATTACAGCATAAGCTTTTTATATCAAAAAACTTTCCAAACTGGGTGCCGGGATAATTAATCAGACGTTCATCAAGGGAGAAGTTTTTTATAAATTATAAATCCGTTCGTTCTGAGCCTATCGAAGGATGTACCTTATTATCGATTCCCCGTGATTTCAGTTGAACGATGTACATAGCCGCCAGCATAAATACCGCTCCGAGTACGATACGCAATGTCAGCGGTTCATTCCCGACGAGAACGCCGAATAGCCCGGCAAATAAAGGCTCCAGTGTTAAAATAACTGCCGCATGGGTGGGTGTTAGAATAGACTGTGCCCAAGTTTGGATAAAAAAGGCCAGCGATGTTGCTAAAACACCGGTTACAATGATGGCAAACCATATTTGCGGGTCGGTGGGGATGGTAATTCCGCCCGGTATAGTAACAAGCAACAATATTACCGCCATTGTAAGCATTTGAACTGTGGTAAGACTGTAAGAATTGTGTTGAGGTGACCATTTGCCCAATCCTACGGTATATAAAGCCAGAGTGATGGCACACAAAATAGTGAGCATTTCACCTGGCCCAAGTCCCAAACCATTCAAGCTGATAAATGCCAAACCGATTACCGACAAGGTTACCGCCAACCAGACGTTTCCGGTTATTTTCTGTTTAATCCATAACCAGGCTAGAAAAGGAGTGATGACTATATACAGTCCGGTAATAAAACCGACAACGGTTGCCGAAGCATAAACCAGGGCGTATGTTTGCGTAATATAGCTTAAACCGAGAAAAATACCGAGCACAAATCCGTGCTTCAATTCGGGACTTCTAATCGCATTCAGACTTCGCGGACGAATGATAAACATTATAATAGCCGCTACCGCAAAGCGCAGCGCCAGAAAATCCATTACAGGCATCTGGGCTACCGCCTGCTTTACAATAACAAATGACCAGCCCCAGATAGCCGTAATAAAAATGAGTCCTATTATAGCCAGCTTGGAAGATTTTTTTAGATTATCAAACATAAAATTATATTAAAACACTCTTTCAACAAATAATAAGTAAAGCTCGGTCAAAGCAGAAATCGGAAAATATCAGCTTGCAAATTCCTAAGAAGGTGCTAAATCATATTTGCAACACTTTACTGAGGAAATCCTGAGTACGTTTCTGAGTCGGAGAAGTAAAAAACAGTTGCGGAGTATTCTCTTCGACAATAACGCCTTCATCCATAAATATAATGCGGTCGGCAGCTGCCCGGGCAAATCCCATTTCATGGGAGACCACAATCATAGTCATACCTTCCCTGGCCAATTGAGCCATTACATCCAGTACTTCTTTAATCATCTCCGGGTCGAGGGCGCTGGTAGGTTCGTCGAAAAGCATTACTTTCGGGTTCATCGCCAGCGCACGGGCAATAGCCACGCGTTGCTGCTGCCCGCCGGACAGTTGCCCCGGGAAAGCTTCGGCTTTTTCGGGAATGCCGACCTTATCCAATAATTTCATACCTATTTCAAGAGCCTCTGCTTTTTCGCGCTTGCGAACTACACGCTGCGCCAGCGTCAGATTATCTAAGACTTTAAGATGCGGAAAGAGGTTGAAGGATTGGAATACCATGCCTACTTCAGAGCGTACCGCATTAATATTATGTGGATTATTCAGGTCAATCCCGTCGACGATAATGGAACCCTTTTCATATTCTTCCAATCGATTTATACATCGGAGCAGGGTTGATTTCCCCGAACCGGACGGTCCTACAATAACTACCACTTCACCTTCGTTCACATTCAGCGTCACTCCGCGCAAAGCTTCAATCCTGCCGAAACGCTTATGAACATTTTCTATTTTAATAATAGGCTCAGACATTTTATCTGTCGTACCTCGCTCGTTTTTCGATGTATGAAACCACACGTGCGGCAATGAGTGTCATAATCAGATAAAGCAAAGCTATCATCAGCCATGTTTCTATGGGATTAAAATGGGCCGCCATAAACTCACGGCCTCTACGTGTTAAATCAGCCACTGCCACAACGCTGACCAGGGAGGAATCTTTAAGCAGTGCGATAAATTCGTTTCCCATAGGAGGTAAAATTACCCTGAATGCCTGTGGCAGTACTACGTATCGCATAGCTTGAAAGTAGTTCATACCCAGTGAGCGGGCGGCTTCCATCTGCCCGCGCGGAACACTGCTGATACCGGAACGGACTATCTCACTCATATAAGCGCCGTAGCAAACGGTAATTGCCATTATAGCCGTTATAATCGGGTTAGCACGATATTGAATGAGTGCTTCAATGCCCGTCCACAGCCCCAGTTTTTGAATAATTACCGGGGATGCGAAGTACCAACCGATAAGCTGTACCAGCAATGGAATACCACGCACAATTTCAACATACAGCGACGATATACCGAAAAAAAGTTTGTTTTTGGAAAGACGTCCCAGACCGCCGAATAGTCCCAATATAAGCATCAGGAAATAAGAAACTACGGTTACAAGTATGGTAACCAGTATTCCGTCTTTGGCAAAGACGATTATTTCCTGAAATGGGACCGGTGCCAGCAATATCAACAGTAACACAACTGCGATTACAACTACTACCAGCCACCACCAGGGGTCCTGACGTACGTTTACCTCTCCCCCGGTAACAAAACTCAATTCCCGGTCTGGAGCATCATTTTTTTCTTTTTCCATTTATCAAAGCCTTGGGGGGCTGTTTGCCCCCCGCGAACTATTTATAATTAATTAACCAGCCATTTCTGGACCAGGTCATCGATGACACCGTCGGCTATTGCCTCAGCCAAAGCGGCATTTATTTTTTGCATCAGTTCATCGCTGCCCTTGGGGAATGCAATACCGTATTCTTCGATAGTAGGAAATTCAGCGACAGTTTTAAGATTGCTGTACTTGGAGACATAACCTGAAGCTACCGGGGTATCGCAGACAACGGCATCTATTTGATTACTCAAAAGAGCAACAAATGCCATTCCTATTTCATCATAGCCGGTTACGTTAACACCTGCTACAGCGCTGGCTTCTATGTCACCGGTTGTGCCTGTCTGTACGCCGACCTTTTTACCGACCAGGTCGGATATTCCCGTTATGGCGCTGTCGGTCTTGGTAACAATAATTTGTTTGGCTACAAAGTACGGGTCTGAAAAAGACATGTCAGCCATGCGGTCTTCCCTGATAGTAATGGATGAAATAGCCGCGTCATAAGTGCCCTGGGCAACGCCGGCAAGCAGGGGGTCCCATTCGACATTAATGAATTCGAATTCGATTTCGGCACGTTCAGCAATTGCTGTAAACAGGTCGATGTCGAATCCGACAATCTGATTTGTGTCCGTATCCACATATTCAAAGGGAGGCCAGGTAGCATCGGTGGCAACGCGGATTTTACCGGAATCCGTACCGCATGCCGTAAAGAGCAAACTGCAAAGTAAAGCCATGATAATTGCCAGAGGAAGTAATTTCTTCATACATATCTCCTTTTGGGCTATCAGTTTGATACATAATAGCAGACTTAACAGTTGTTGAAAAGTAGTTTTGAATAATAAAAGATGATAAGTTGGATAAGTTTTTTGTTTTCACAAATACGGGCAGCAGTTTCTATTACCATACAACGTATCAATAGACATAAGACACTTAACTGACAACACTATTAGAGAAATAGCGAGTGTCAGATGTTATCTTGTTTACTATAAAATATTTCGTTTCTATTAAAGTATAGATTACCTAATAAGATCATTTCGGTGGGCAAATGCTACTAAGTCTACTGTTCTCTCTAAATTAAGTTTTTGCAGAATATGATAGCGGTGATTTTCTACCGTTTTTACGCTTAGGCTAAGGTCATTTGCTATATCCTTAATTTTTTTACCTTGTACTATTAGATAAAAGACCTGAATTTCTCTATCTGATAATGCCCCAAGTATATCAGTTTTGCCTTTCTTTTGAAGAAGTTGATATATTATTTGATCTTTGCATTGGTCTGATAAATACATTACACCTTTTGATACAAATCTCACAGCTTTATGAAACTCATCAATGTCGGCTCTTTTTGTAATATAGCCTAAAGCGCCAGCATCCATAAGACGTAAAGCATATAATTCCTCTTCATAAACAGTCAGCATCAGAATTTTAATACCCGGCCAAATCATTTTTAACTGTTTACAAGTGTCGATCCCATCCATGATGGGCATTTGTATATCCAATAAAACAATATCAGGTTGTTGCAGTTTCACTGCCGTTATGGCTTCTTGACCATTTGAGGCTTCAGCGATAACCTTAATATCACTAGCCTGTTCGAGTATATTTTTTATGCCAGCTCGGACAAGAAGGTGATCGTCAACTAGTAACACCTTAATTGCATCCATAATCTTCTACTTTGACGTTGTATTTGCTTTCATCTAGTGGTATGGAAATTGTAACCTTTGTTCCTAGCTGGACCCCATCGTTAGGACAGAACAGGGGTAATGTTAAGGTGGAATCCTGTTACGGTTAATGGGTTCGATGCAAAAGATTCTACCATAACACCAGCCTTTGGTTCTATGGGGATAGTGGGG
>JAQTUQ010000013.1 GCA_028707255.1 Dehalococcoidales bacterium | reverse complement strand
TATGTGGGTGGAATTGCATTCGTGGATAGGGGTTATAACAGCAATCATTGTAATAATCCACCTTGTAATTCACTGGCAATGGCTTAAAGAGACCGCGGGGAGGTTTAAGAGCTATATCGTAAAAAGACAGAAGATGATTTTGGAACGCTACATCACTGTCTTTTTACTTTTTGTATTTATGGTATTTCAAACACTGTCCGGCTGTGTACTATGGTTGGTTATGCCGAGAGGGCTGGGTGACTTTAATGCGATGATTCAAGGGATGGGGCGTACTTTTTGGGGTTTGCAGAGGAACGAGTGGCTTGACCTTCATGCATGGGCGTCTGTGTTGATGTTGGCAATAGTTATAATACACCTTATTATACACTGGCGCTGGAATCTCAATATGACTCTTGGTAAGAAAGAAAAACGTGACAATGGAGAAATGGAAAATACAACGGTCGCACAAAAGCCATATCAATCAGAGTTCGAAACAACTGATAATGAACCGAGTTATCTGCCACGTGCCGGATTTTTTATCGGTTTAGTGGGGGCAATTTCTTTCCTGGTCTTTATGGTTGTTTACCAACAGCTTGACCAGGCCGGCAGATATGATTATATGTTATATCTGATTCCCATACCTTTCGTATTTCTGCTGTTGGCGTGGAAGCAATCTTATATCGGCGGAGGGTTACTGATTCTCCTGAGTGTGGCGACAATATTCCTGAGCTTGAACAACCCGCTTGGAATGCACGATTATAAATTCAATGCCGGGTTAGGTTATATGCTGGTTTGCGTGACTATCCCCATCTTTGTTTCCGGGTGCCTTTATGTCCTATCGGGATTGAAAAACAGAAAAAAATTTGAAACATATAAAGAATAATTTTGTGGGGGTGACTGACTTGACTAACAAAGAATATGACAATAAACAAGCTTCTAATAAGGAATTATCAAAAGAAGTAGAAGCAAATAAAGAAAAAAATGATGAGACCAGCCAGATGATCTTATCAACGGCTTCGGGCAGCGATGCGATACTTATAAAAAACCATAATTTATTTTATGAAGAAAGAGAGGGAATTCCCGGAGCGGTAACGGGAGTTGAGTTTGAAGCGACTAATATATCCGATAATCTAATAGGCGGCGCTGATTTTGAAGTTATATTCTGTGATGCAGATGGCTCTGTATTAAATACCAGAAATTATAAAGTCATCAATTGGCCGCCAAATTATAGCCGTACTATTCGTATTTCCTCTTCATTGGCGGATATGAATAGCATTAAAAGCTACCAACTTAAATTGTTAAAAACAGCAACAGCTCCAGAACCGGCGGTTAACGGTAATGAAAAACTTACCGTATTAAAACATAAATTTATGGATGCCTGTGAAGACCGTGGACTGGAAAGCGCCGCAGGGGTTGAGATTGCTTTAAGAAATGGTTCTGAAAAAACAATCGCTACGGCTGCATTTGAGGCAGTATTTTTTGATATAGAGGGAAATGTAGTAGCTACCATTAAACACTATGAATTCGAAATTAAACCGGGCTTCAGCCGGTCGATTTATATCAGTTCAAATATTGAAGAGGCGGAAGTCGTTAAAAGCTATGATGTTAAAATAAAGCGAATAACAACGACAGATGTCGAAAAAGTACAATTGCGTTGGAAGAAAATAGCAACGAATGAGAATAGTGAAGAAGAAATTTCCGGCGCCGTCAAGAACATAAGCGATAACAGAATCGATACCGTTCTTTTTGCTACTTTTTTTGACCGCGATAATGAAAATATCGGGACTAAAACTGTCATCTTGAGGGATATCGAACCGGGTACTGTTCGTCAATTTCAGTTCAAGTTTAAACCGCAGCAAGGCGATAAGGTGGTAACCTGCGTTTTAAACGTCGCAGATTTAATAGAATAAATACTGTTAGCCGGAATTTGTTTATATTAAGTTTTTAGATTCAGTCGATATTAACCAATGATAATTACATAAAACGGAGCGCTCTTTGAGATGAGTATTTCAGGATTCATAATAGGGGTATTCACCGGAATCGGATTTATAATTTTTTATATTTCTTTATATATTGTTGAAATTTTCCGTTTGAATACCATTGACAAGTGGTCCTTACAACTCCCGGTACTTGATTGGTTCCACTGGATAAATATTATGATGGCGCTCTGCGGTTTTGTTCTGTGTCTTTTAGGTAGTATTAAAGGTGTTAACCGTTTTCTGGGAATCACAGGAATGTTTATATGTGTGTGTATCATAGTTTTAAGCGTGTTGGGAGCCTCGTTGCCGGATATCAAATGGCCTCCGGGTCCCTCACCAGATACAGGGATTTGTTATGGAGATTGATATTGTCATCACATTTAAGAGGAGCGTATGAAATTCCTTCCTAAAAAATACTATAACTACGCCGTCGATTTTCTGATGACATATGCTTTTATAGCAATAAACGTCTCCGGCTTCATACTGTGGTTCATTTTGCCTATGGGGATGGGTTCAAGAATTTCTGATTATTGCCATAAAACATTCAAAACCGGCCTCGGACCGACAGGCAATGCCTGGACGGCTTTCGATCTGCCGAGATATATATGGGTGGAACTGCACTCATGGATTGCAGTTATAGCAATCGGCATAATTCTAATCCACATCGTTTTGCACTGGAAATGGATTGTTAAAACCATGAAAAGGGTAACGGAAAAGATACTAACACGTCAGAAAGCAATTTTGGAACTCTACACCGTCAACTTTATGCTTGTTGTTATGACTTGTTTCGAGGTACTGTCGGGTTTTGTTCTTTGGCTGATTTTACCCAGGGGTGTCGGTGATTTCGTTAATATGAAAAATGATATTGGACGGGTATTCTGGGGGTTGCAAAGAAATGAATGGCAGGATTTGCATGCCTGGGTAAGTGTAGCAATGGCTGCAATTTTACTAATCCATTTGATTATAAACTGGCGCTGGATTGTCAGTGTGACCATCGGGAAAATACGCGGTAAAAGAACAAACGAATCGGCAGAGCAGGAAAACAATCATCAACCTGATAATACAAAAGTCTCATTTTTAAGAACAAACGATGGTTTCAGGGAAGGCTTATTTCTTGGGCTGATCGGCGCCGTGGGTTTTTTAACCGTAATAGCTCTTTTCCAGCTTGATTGGGTGGGTAGATACGGGTTTATGCTATATCTTATTCCGCTGCCGTTTATCGGGCTCTGGCTTGCTCGTAAATGGCCGGTTATCGGAGGTATCTTTCTCATCATTTTAAGCCTGGTTGTTTTTATTTTAAGAGAGATGTTCGTTATCGGGATGGTTTCGCGCGTAATCGGCTTGGACATAGGTTATACTTTACTATTTGTCACCTTGCCGCTCTTTGCCGCCGGGATTATTTTTATTATCTCTGGTTTCAAAAAGTACAAATGTAAAATACAGTCTTAAATGCAAGACATTCGTCTATAATCTGCTTACAAGAAAGTTTATTTAATGTTTGGGAAATATAAGGTATCCTATAGATTATATAATTAATTCGATTGTCCGATTTAAATATTACTGATGAATTCTTATTATTGTAAGGGCATTTTATTATGAAAGTATTGCTTATATTCCCACCTTTTTGGGTGCCTTACAGGCCTTATTTAAGTTTGCCATCGCTTACAGGCTATTTGAAAAGCAATGGTATAGATGTAGTTCAAAAAGATTTCAATATAGAAGCATACGATTTAATGATGTCGAAAAGCTATCTACTGGAAACCGGCGTACAACTACAGGAGCGATTCGATATTCTTGATTCGAAGGATAAACTGGGCGGCGGAATCGAACAGCAATACTATAGCGAACTCTACAAAGCTAAAGCCAGTGTTCCTTATATCTCCGGCAAAATCGAAAAAGCCAAAAGGGTTTTCAGGGATAAAAAAGATTTCTACGACATAAATAAACTGACCGAAGCACGCGAAATACTGAAGCAGGCTCAGTCGATAATCTCTACAGCTTGCTTCCCCGGCGGAGAGGATTTTGTATGGCCGTTGAATATCAGAATTCAGCGGTCTTTTGAGGATATAAGAAAAATCAGCCAAAACAGGGAAAAAAATCCGTTTATCAAACTCTATGAAAGCCATCTGCTTCCTTTTATCGAAGAGCAAGCACCGGATTTAATCGGTATTTCTGTTGCCGGTGACAGTCAGTTTATCCCCGCACTGACACTATCCCGCCTGATAAAAAAATCCGGCAATAAAGCACATATAACGGTTGGCGGTTATATGATTACCATACTTTCGGATGTTATAGGAAAATATCCGCAATTATTTAGCGATTTTATTGACAGCGCCGTTCTTAACGAGGGTGAATATCCTTTATTGAAACTAGCCCAACATCTTTCCGAAGGTAAAGGCCTGCAGGATGTTCCTAATTTAGTCTACTATTATAAAAATGAGGTGCGCTTCAACGACGTTGCCCCTGCTGCGGATGTCAACACATTGCCAACGCCGGATTTTGATGGTTTGCCGCTTGATTTATATCTGAGTCCCAAAACTGTCCTTCCGATACTTTCCTCGCGAGGGTGTTACTGGGGGAAATGCGCTTTTTGCTCGCATAATGAATCATACCGCTGGAATTACAAGGTACGGGATGCTGGCAAAGTAGTCGATGATATGAAACAGTTATCACAAAAACACGGCGTAACTCATTTTGCTTTCTCCGATGAAGCCATTTCACCAACCTCAATGAATAAACTGTGCGATGAGCTAATCAATAGGGAAACCGACTTCAGGTGTTCGACCAATGTCAGGTTGGAACGACAGTTTACAGCCGAACTCTGCCACAAGATGTACAGAGCCGGTTTCAGGCTGCTCTATTTGGGATTGGAGTCCGGGTGCGACCGTGTGCTCGACCTGATGGAAAAGGGTACCGACTATGAAACTGCCCTAGAGGTATGCGGAAATGTTTACAATGCCGGTATTTGGAATCACCTGTATACCTTTTTAGGTTTTCCGACCGAAAGCGCAGAAGAAGCGCAGCAGACAATCGATTTTCTGATTACCCATAAAGACATAATCCGTTCTTTTAATATAGCCAGTTTTCTTTTAAATAGAGGGGCACAGGTAGTGCGATGCCCGCAAAAATACGGAATAACCGCCATTAATCCGGGGCCGGCGCCCGACTTTACACTTGCTTACGACTATACGGTATCTTCCGGGCTTTCATGTGCCGAAGCAACCGAAATGAGTAATATCTATCGCGAAAAAGTAATTCAGGAGTACGATAACAAAGAGGTTTTCAAACTGGATTATGAAGAGATACTGCTATATTTATCGCACTACCGGGAAAGAGACCCTTCACTGAAGATGTTAGCATCCGGTAATACGGATACTAATGTCAAGAGCCAAGCACTCAATCAAAAATCCGTTCCCAGGCTAAAAAACAATATTACAACAGATAATCTGCGTTTTAATATCGTTGCTATCGTTGATAATCTTAACAATAATGTAAATAAGGTTGCTGATCCGGAGCCGGCTTCGATTATCTTTAATTCAGTCTCGGGGCAAGTATTATCAGTCAATCCGCTGGTGATGGAAATTCTTTCACTTTGCGACGGGAAAAGAAATGTACGGCAAATTGCCTATACATTAGCTCAGAAATACGACGCACCTTTTCAGAAGGTGGAAGCAGATTGCATATCCTTTTTGGAAACATTTTATAAACAGGGCTATATAGCCATCTGAAATCGCCGCACTGTTATCGATGCCAATCTTGTTAACCGTAATCGCACGGGGTACAATAGCATAATGCACTTATCGCGTATTCTAAATCATTCCGATAACTAATTCATAAAATCGGTGATAAAACGGATGGAAAAGTATAAGGCTGTCATTTTCGATATGGACGGAACCCTGCTGGATACGCTTGAAGATATTACCGACAGCGTGAATTATGCTCTAGGCAGCCTTGGTTTCGCTCAGCGTGATTTATCCGAAATCCGCAGTTATGTAGGAAACGGAGTAATACGTATGATGGAGCTTTCGTTCCCGGACGGAACACAAAATCCTCTCTTTAACGATGCCGTCAGTCTTTTCAAGCGGCACTATGCCAAAAATTGCAGGAATAAAACAAGGCCTTACGACGGTATTATGGAATTATTGGAATTGCTTATAGAACGAGGTTATAAAACAGCGGTTATCTCCAACAAGTACGATACAGCCGTCAAGGAATTAAATCAATTCTATTTTTCAGATTATATTCCGATTGCCATCGGTGAAAGTAGTGATATTAAAAGAAAACCGGCGGCGGATATGCTCCTGGCGGCGTTAAACAGGCTTTCAGTCCCCGGAGAAGAAGCTATCTATATCGGCGATTCCGAAGTGGATATCGAAACCGCAAAAAATGCCGGTGTCGATTGTATTTCGGTTGCCTGGGGTTTTCGTGACAGGGATTGGCTTGTCAGTCACGGCGCTAAAACAATTGTCGATTCGCCGGAGGAATTAGCAGCATTGTTATAACTCTATGTTTTAACAGATAATCTCAAAGGAGCAGTAAATGGCTAAGAAGATAATCATCATCGGCAGTGGTCTGGCGGGGCTTTCGGCCGGCTGTTATGCAGCCATGAACGGATTAGAAACCCTGATTTTCGAACATCATGCGGTACCGGGTGGAGTGGCGGCCAGCTGGAAAAGGGGCGGCTACACGATAGATGGGGGTATTCACTTTGTAGCCGGGCACAAAGAGGGGAACGGTATGCATAAAATACTTGCTGAACTGGGAGCGGCCGACCCGGCTTTGTTTGCCGATATGCATGATTACGGCAGGTTTATCCATGAACCAGCCGGGATATCGATTGATATGAGCGGCGATATCGAATCGCTTGCTAATCGATTGAAGTCGCTGGCTCCCGCCGACAAAGAAAAAATAAATGAATTCTTTAGGGGGGTTAGAGCCTTTCGCGGGCACGACCTGAGCACGGTGGGGATGGGCAATCCGCCGGAACTGGCGTCTATTTTTTCACGCACCAAAGAGATGTGGCAGATGAGGTCTTTTCTAAAGTATTTTACGGGAGTTTATGCGAAAAAAATCAGCGACTATATTGCCGATGTAGAAACACCATGGTTAAAAGACCTGTTCTATAACCTGTTTCTGCCGGAATCGCCGGTATGGTTTCCGATGATGATGCTGGCAATCGTTGCCGACAGGCAGGCCGGATTTTTGGCAAAAGGATGCCTGCCTTTCGTACTGGAAATTGAGAAGCATTATAAAGCGCTGGGGGGTAAAATCAGTTATCGCTCGACAGTTGCTAAAATACTGGTAGAAAACGATAAGGCGGTCGGGGTGCGGCTGGAGGATGGACAGGAGTTTAAAGCAGACTATGTAATCTCCGCAGGCGACGGTTATAATACCGTGTTCAAGCTGCTGGGAGGAGAATATATAGATGACATCATAAAAGACCGCTATGAAACATGGCCGCCCTGCCGCCCGTTTTTAACGATCAGCTACGGCGTCAATCGTGAATTTAAAAACGAATTGCCTCTAAACACCATTCTTTTGAAAAAGCCGCTGATGGTCGGTAACGAGGAAGTTAAAGGATTATTGATGCGTATAATGAATTACAGCGGACACTTCGCACCAGCCGGCAAGAGCGTTTTTCAAATAGAGGTTGAAACCGGTTTCGATTACTGGTACAACCTGCAAAATACGAACCGCCAGAGTTATGATAATGAAAAACAATGGTTGGCGGCAGCACTCTTGCAGATAGCCGAAAAGTATTATCCGGGAATCAGCGCACAGGTCGAGGTAACGGATGTGGCAACCCCCTATACCACATGGCGTCATACGCTAAATAAAAGAGCTTCATGGGGCGGCTGGCTTTTGGGTGCTGATAATATGATGGAAGCTATCGAACGCAGCTTGCCGGGGCTTTCTAATTTCTACATGGCGGGGCACTGGGTGATGGGGGGTGTTCCCGGCGTTTTACTATCAGGGCGTCACGCCGTACAACTAATCTGTCGTGATGAAAAAAAGAAGTTTACGGTCAAGCTGCCAACTTAGTTAGCAATCTCCGCCTTACATATAGGTATAATCTTGCATATAACAGATTAACCTGATGATAATCGTATCAAATCCCCTATGACGCCCCTTTTCCAAAGTGGAGGAATCGGTTTTTCTCAATTCGTGAAAGATTACCTAATCCCGATAATCTGCCAACCTAACTACAATCGGCAGGCAAAACCGTAGTCTGTGTTGCTTTCTGTTTCTTATGCCAGCGTATAAAGAGCGCGAGATTGATAACTGCTATCGGCAGCATTGTGCACAATCCAATAATAGTTAAATAAGGCAGATTGGCTTTAAGCGTAAGCCCGATAAGTCCGAAACAAAGCAGCAGATAGCCGCATAACGGGATTAAAAACATGGAAACATTGAAATTATTAACAAGTTTGGGATTCAAATACTCATAGAACCTGAAGATTCCGGTGGTGATTGCCGTTACTGCAAACCAGCCGATAAAGTTGTTAACGGGAACCTGATAATAATTCCCGGCAGATACCCATACCCAGTTGCCCGCCTGTACCTGCAAGGGGTCCATTACCAAGTCGATGGCAACCACGATTAACCCATCCAGCAGAATCAAAAGGAGCAGCGTTTTCCAGTTATTGGCATATTTATCCGGTTTTTTCTTATTCAGCCAGTAGAGGAAAGAGGTAGAAATGTTATATCCGGCATAGATGAAAGCCCCCCAGAAAAGGGGAATCATCAGCGGCACTCCCCAGAGCATTAGCTGGCTATCCCTATGATAGCTGTAAAAGCCGCCGAATATCAATCCGTAATTGACGCCGATTATTTCAGAAACCAATCCTGCTATAAATATCAGGGTTATGAAAGACAGTCCACGTTTATATCCCAGCGTCCATACGGCGTGCAGCGCCAGTAGGCAGGCTGCCATCAGCAGAATCCACTCTGCCGACATCAGGGTATCCATAAAACCGGCAAGTGGGTTGCCTGACAACACAGGATTCGACAAAGTCTTTATGACGAATATTACAGCAAGGCCGCCAAGGAAAAGAAACAGTCCCCGGATAATAACATTGCGCCATTTTGCGATTGCAATTTTCAACACAGCTTTATCGCCTGTAAATCATTCTGCGATTTTAAATGTATTATAACACCCTGAAGTGAATTTGATTATGAGAGATATGATAACCGGTGTCAATTACTTACCTCACCCCCTTTTAAATGCCCCTCTCCGTTAACGGAGAGGGGCTAGAGGACAGGTTTTACACTCTGCCCCTGAGATCCAGACAGGTCGGAAGTCAGAAATCTCCATCATTATTTATAGAAAAGCAAAGGATATATCTATTAGAATGGTAGAGATTGCTTCGTTTTTCTTTTGGAAAAACTCGCAAAGACAATTAATTTCTTCCGTTCTTCAGACCCTTCGATAAACTCAGGGCGAACGGAGATTATATATTTAAGCCGCTCATCTAGGGCTTGTCGAAGGGAGCGGCTTGTATTATTACCCCTCCCCGGATGCTTCATTCGTCCATTACGAATTCAGCATGACAGAAAGAAAAGTATTCACTCGGGAAAAATCCCGATCTGTTGTGATTGAGGGAAAAAAGAGGGGCGAAAGCCTCTATTAGTATTTATCATAAGGGGTTAAATTACTCGGATATCTTCAGCAATTCTGATAATTTAGTAAAGAGGTTATCGCTTATTCTTGTGTCTGTGGTAGAGAAAGAAAGAAGGTTTTCAGAGTAACACTTAATATATTCAGAAGAGTTAATTGGTAATGGATATCGTCCAGCCCAATACGCATATTCTTCGATTCGCTTTAAATAATCAGTCTCTTCGGATGTAAGTTCAACCTTCAGTGCTTTGCAATATTGCGATAAGCTATGTTGAGATTTTGTTTTAGGCAATGAACTATCAAATTTTAACTTTGAATTATTTAAGGTAATCAATCTTCGGGAAACTGCTATGGCTTTAAGTAGATTCTCAAAAGCAAATCCCATTATTAACATATAAGTACTAACAAAGGACAATTTTTTTAATCGGACGTGGTCAATAGTTTGTGATTCATTAGCTATTTCAAGTAGACATTTTAATATTGGTTTTGAAGCTATTTGCAGGCATTGAGCTTGTTCTAGCCAAGCAAACGAATCAGTAGCAATTATGCTAAAGGTATTTTTGTAATCACTGGCTAAATTATTCATAAAAATACATTTATAGGTTTTTCTTTTATAACTTCGGTTTCTTCTTATGCCATTCGGTAGCCTGCTGGTAGGCGTGGGCGACTTTCAGAATCTTTTCTTCGGCGAACGGTTTGCCGATAACCTGCAAACCGATTGGCAGTCCGTCGGCAAATCCGGCCGGTATAGTAATTGCCGGTACGCCGGCAATGTTGATGGGAATCGTGAATACATCGGAAAGGTACATCTGAACCGGGTCCTGTGCTTTCTCGCCGATTTTAAAGGGAACGGTGGGCGCCGTCGGGGTAACCAGCGCATCGTATTTTTCAAATGCACTATCGAACTCCCTGCGGATTAACGTGCGTACTTTCTGCGCCTGGAGATAGTAAGCATCGTAATAACCGGCGGAGAGGGCATAGGTTCCCAGCATAATGCGCCGCTTTACCTCAGGTCCAAATCCGATTTCACGGGTCTTTTCCATCGCTTCCCACATATTATCGGTATTCTGGTATGAAAAGCCGTATTTTACGCCGTCGTAGCGTGCCAGGTTAGCTGAGGCTTCCGATGGGGCAATGATATAATAAACTGCCAGGGCATAAGGGGTGCTTGGCAGCGATACGTTCCAGTCAACAATTGCTCCCAGTTCCTCGAATTTAGTAACGGAGGCTTTTACGGCATCCTCGACCTCTTTCTGCATGCCTTCCACGAAATATTCTTTGGGAACGCCGATGCGCATTCCTTTTATATCACCGGTCAGGCATTTGGTATAATCGGGAACGGGAATGTCTACAGAAGTCGAATCATTGTTATCGAAACCCGAAATGGCATTGAGAACCAGCGCCGCATCGGTAACATCGTGCGTCAACGGGCCTATCTGGTCTAACGAGCTGGCAAAGGCAACCAATCCATAGCGGCTGACCCTGCCGTAGGTCGGTTTCAAGCCGGTGACGCTGCAAAAACCGGCCGGCTGGCGGATACTGCCTCCGGTATCGGAACCGAGGGCATAAACCGCTTCTCCTGCCGCTACTGCCGCCGCCGAACCGCCGCTGGAACCGCCGGGTACGCGGCTCAAATCCCAGGGATTATGCGTCGTAAAGAAAGCCGAGTTTTCGGTCGAAGAACCCATAGCGAATTCGTCCATGTTAGCTTTACCGACCATCACCATGCCTTCGGCATTCAATTTTTCCACCACGGTGGCGTTGTAGGGCGGTACAAAATTCTCCAGCATCTTAGATGAGCAGGTGGTCTTGACGCCTTTGGTGCAGATGACATCCTTAATCATTGCCGGAACACCGGTGAGTGGCTTGCAGTCGCCCGATGCTATCATATCATCGGCTTTCTTGGCCTGTTCGATGGCGAGGTCAGCGGTTATAGTTACAACTGCTTTGACCAGCGGTTCGAGCTTTTCGATTCTGTCGAGGCATGCTTTTGTCAGCTCCACAGATGAAATCTGCTTGTTTTTAAGTAATTTATGGGCTTCGCTTATAGTTAATTGCTTTCCGTCCAACAATTCAATCTCCTTACGATTTAATCCAATCTACTCCAGCACGACTTTGACCTTGAAGTAATCGCCGTCTCTCTGCGGAGCATTGGCAAGAACCTCGTCCTGCGGCAGGGATGGCTTTACGACATCATCTTTCAGCACGTTAGTCAAAGCATTGGGCTGCGCTGTCGGCGGAACGTTGTCAGTATCCACCTTATTCAATATCTCGAAGTTTTCCAGTATATTGGATAGCTGCTCGCTCATTTTCTCCACCTCTTCCCCGGTTAAACCCAGCTTGGCGAGGCGGGCAATATGTAAAACCTGTTCCTTGCTCAGTTTCATAAGTTACTCCCGAAAATTGTAATATTGCCAATTATAACATTCACGATTGAGTATCACAACACGGGGAAGATGAACCATCTATTGCAAGATACTGTTTAATTGACGGAATCATTAATTTGAATCATAGAGATTGCTTCGTTCAACTATACTGGGACATGGCGATGACAATAAAAAATCCGTTCGCTCTGAGTCACGATGTATCGGGAAAGGGTTCAACGAACGGATTTTCAACACGTGTAATTATTTGTGGCCGCCGCTATGGTTCGACAGGCTCACCACGAACGGTTTGGGGTAGGCTCACCACGAGTGGCTTTGAGTTTTCGATATTGTCATGCTGAGTTCGTAGTGGTCGAACGAAGCATCAGGGGTTGGGTAGTTAATTTATCTATTCCCTCTCCCCAGATTCTTCAGCCACCCATTGTGGCTTCAGAATGACATATAGAGAACTGTCATCCTGAACGTAGTGAAGGATCTAAACACCATTCGATAATCTAAAAACAGGTGCGAGTATATTATAAATAGGCAAGGTAGATGTGATTGTTATTGAGGGGGTATTGCAACAGTCTGAGCAATCTTTAAATGAAAATCCCCCTCCATAAATCTGGAAAGAGGATTCGTTATGAGTCTGTTGAAAATTATTTCCTATACGTTTCCAGTTGCTTTAATACCCAGTCTGCCCACGCATCAACGCCGTCGCCGTTAATGCTGCTGATTTTAAATATTTCGATTTTTCCGTTCATTCCGCTGACGGTGCGCGTAAAATTATCGATATCGAAGTTTACATAAGGCATAAGGTCGATTTTATTTACGATACAGGCATCGGCGATGGTGAACATCAGCGGGTACTTATGAGGTTTATCTTCTCCCTCGGGAGTAGAGGAAATGATTATTCTTTTATACTCTCCCAGGTCGAACTCACCCGGGCAGATGAGGTTACCGACATTCTCGATAAAGATGATATCCAGTTCGTCCAGCGGCAGATTTTGCAGGGCTATATTTATCATGCCGGCGTCGAGGTGGCAGCCGCCGTCGGTATTTATCTGTATTGCCGTAACTCCAGACTGAGTCAGTTTTACCGTATCGATACTGGAGGCAACATCCCCTTCAATAACCGCCATGCGCGCTTTTCCTTTAAGTGCTTCGGCAGTCCTTAGCATTGTAGTAGTTTTTCCGGCGCCCGGCGATGCCCAGACATTGACCATCATTATCTTTTTGGACGCCAGCAGTTTGCGGTTCTGCATTGCCATCTGGTCGTTGGCATCCAGTATATTCTTCAATACCTTGATTTCCATTTAATCCACCTCGATACTTTCGATATATAATTCTTTGCCGGCTGTCATTTCGATATCCATCGAATGGCATTTTTCACACTCCCAAAAGATGTCCTTGGGGCTTACAGTACTTTCGCAATTGCGACACTTGGCCTGCATCGGCACTTTGCGGAAAATTATCTTTGCCCCTTCGCCGATGGTATCTTTGGTCATCAGTTCGAAGTAAAAGGCTACCGAGTCGTCCACTGCTCCCGACATCTCCCCGAGCACCACGTTTACAACGGTCAATTTTCGGGCATTGGCTTTTTTAGCTTCATCTAACGCCAGATGTACCAGGCTGCGCGTAATTTCCAGTTCATGCATGGCTAACAGATCCTCGGCAGCGGTTCGCCTACCAGCATATCTACGATGCGCGAGGTTCCAAGCGCGGTTTTTAACGTTACTCTAGCTGCGTGTTTTTCCGTTACCTCGCCGATGATGGCGGCGTTCTGTCCGTATTTATTCTTTTTCATCTGTTCAAGTATTTTATCGGCATCTTCCGCTTCGACCACAACTACAACCTTTCCCTCGTTGGCTATATACAGCGGGTCGAGCCCCAGCATTTCGCAGGCGGCAGCTACCTCGCGCCGTACAGGTATTTTATCCTCATCGATTCGAATACTGACTCCCGATTGCCCGGCGATTTCGTTAAGCGTGCTGGAAAGCCCGCCGCGGGTAGGGTCTCTCATGCAGTTTATTTTATTGCTGACCTGAATCATCTCGGCTATCATTTTATTGAGTGGAGCGCTGTCGCTTTGCAGTTTTGTCTCGAATCCGATGCCTTCCCGCTTGCTGAGTACCGCAATGCCATGGTCTCCGATGGTACCGCTGAGAATAATCTTGTTGCCGGGTCTTGCATTATGCCCTGAAATATTGATTCCATCCGCTATAATCCCAATGCCGGCGGTATTAATGAACAGCTTGTCGGCGTTACCGCGGTTAACCACCTTGGTATCGCCGGTAACTATTTTTACACCGGCTTCTTCAGCCGCTTCCTTAATCGAATTTATGACGTTTTTCAGGTCTGCTATCGGCAGCCCTTCCTCGATAATAAGTGCCAGGCTTAAATAGAGCGGTGTGGCTCCCATGACCGAAAGGTCGTTTACCGTACCGCAAACGGATAATTTCCCGATATCGCCGCCCGGGAAGAACAGCGGCTGTACCACGTGGCTGTCGGTGGTAAAGGCGATTTTCCCTTTGGCATCGAAAACCGCCGAATCATCCAGCTTATTCAGAATTGGGTTGCCTAATACTGAAAGAATTCCTTCATTTACGATATCGTGGGATAAACTCCCGCCGCTGCCGTGAGCCAGCAGTATTCTATCTGTCATTGCTTTCTCCATAGTGATAATAGGCGGCGCAGCTGCCCTCCGATGACACCATACAGGGTCCGATTGGATTCAACGGGGTACAGACCTTCCTGAATAATTTGCACTCGGTGGGGATTTTAACACCTCTTAAAACCTCTCCGCAGATGCAGCCCTTCTGGATTTTAGTCGGACCCGGGTCGAAATCGAATTTAAGTTCGGCATCGTATGCAGAAAATTCAGGTCTTAACTTCAAGCCGCTGCCGGGAACATCTCCCATACCGCGCCAGCTGGCCGCTGCCGGTTGGAAAACCTGCTCCAGTATCCTTTGTGCAGTGATGTTTCCATTATGTGTTACACTGCGTTTATAGGCTATTTCTACTCTTGCTTCACCTTTGGCGGTCTGCTGTGCCAGCATATCGATACACTGTAAAATATCCAGCGGTTCGAATCCGGCGACAACGCAGGGTATCCCGTAGTCCTTGGCTATGAAATCCCAGGCTTTGGCGCCGATAACGGCGCTGACATGCCCGGGGCAAATCAGACCCTGCAGATTCACCTCTCCCGAATCGAGTAAGGCTTTAATTACGGGCGGGCATACTTTATGCAGGGAAAGAATGTAATAGTTATTTAACCCTTCCTGTTTTGCCTGTAATATGGAAGCGGCAACGGTAGGGGCGGTGGTTTCGAATCCGACCGCGATAAAAATTACCGATTTATACGGATTAGTTCGGGCAATCTGAAGGGCATCCAGCGGCGAATAGACCACACGCACATCGCTGCCGTTGGCTTTAGCCTCCTGTAGATTGGAATGGCTTCCGGGAACTCTTATCATATCCCCGAACGAGGTTATGATAACATCGGGTACTTGTGCCAGAGCAATGGCTTTATCCAGTTCGGAATTATCCGTAACGCAGACCGGACAGCCGGGGCCTGAAGTGAGCGTCAGTGTCTTCGGCAACAACTGCCGTAACCCGTTTCTCATAACGGCAACGGTATGGCTGCCGCAAAACTCCATGTAGCGCGCTTCTTTTAAGGCATGGCGTTTGATACTTTCTACCAGTCCTTTTGCCATATCCGATTGCCTGAAAGAACTCAGTTCTGTCATCAGGAAATCAACTCCTCAGGTTCGATGCCGTCAGCCAGTTCTCTGAAAAGTTCGAGGGTAGCTTCAGCCTCTTCCCTGTCCACTATAGAAATGGCATATCCGGCATGAATCAAGACATAATCCCCGATTTTAGCTTCGGGTGTCAACATCAGGCTGGTCTTGCGGGATATGCCGCCGATATCGACTACAGCATCCGAACCGTCTAACGCAGTAATAAGCGATGGAACTGCAACGCACATATTATTTTCTCCTTAACTATCATTGTACCGGGCGATTACCGCCTGACCAAGGGCAAGCCCCCCGTCGTTACAGGGAACGACTTTATGGCTGAGTACGGTAAAGCCCTCTTTTTCCAGTCCATCGATTGCCAGCTTTAAAAGCAAGCGGTTTTGAAAAACCCCACCGCTCAAGGCAACCGTTTTAATATCCGTTTTTAGTGCAAGCAATTTACAGGTCTCGATAATCATTTGCGCCATTGTCCTGTGAAACCTGGCTGCGATAATCTGAACCGCTATATTTTTACCTACATCCTGAATTATACATTTTATCAGGTTTTTCAATCTTATTACAGAAATGTCGCTATTTTCATCAATAGCAAATGGATAAACTCCCCGCATCACGGCATCGTCGATATTATCAGGGGCCGACATTTCCAGTTCGATGGCTGCCTGCGCTTCATAAAGAGCTTCTCCGCAGATGCCGCAAATGGCGGAAACGGCATCGAAAAGACGTCCGGCGCTGGAAGTAAGTGGGCAATTAAGCTTTAATTCCAGTTGTTTCTTTATAGTATTGATTTCGGTTTGGGGGATTTTAGCCAAAACCGGCATCCCTTCCAGTGTTGTTTCTGTTCCCAGCAGCGTGTAAATGTAACCTAGCGCCATGCGGTATGGTTTGCGAATAGCAGCCCCCCCTCCCGGCAGCGGTATATATTCAAGATGAGCCAGTCTCTGAAAACCGCTATAGTCGCAGAGCAGAAACTCTCCGCCCCACAGATTGCCGTCGGTTCCGTAACCGGTGCCATCGAAGGACACGCCGATAACCGGCGTCTGAATACTATTTTCGGCCATACAACTTGCAATGTGCGCATGGTGATGCTGCACTCCGACAGTCTTCAAATTATTATCCGCAGCGCATTGCAGCGCATATTTGGTAGCCCGGTATTCGGGATGCAGGTCATAGGCAATTAATTCTGGTTTGATTCTGAAAAGGTGTTTATACAGGGCAATGGTGTTTTCGAAGTGTTCCAGCGTTTCGACATTATCCATGTCGCCGATATGCTGGCTTAAAAAAGCATGATTATCGCGCGTGAGGCAGAAGGTGTTTTTCTCCTCTGCCCCGCAGGACAGAATCTGTCCGACATTAAAAGGCAGCATGACGGGAGACGGGGCATATCCGCGGGCGCGCCTCAATGCGCGCGCTTCGCCTTTTTCCAACAGGTAAACACTGTCGTCATAGCGGGAATAGACATCCCTGTCATGCAGTATATAATAATCTGCGATTCCTTTCAGCCTTGTCAGCGCTTCTTCGTTGTCTTTACAAATCGGTTCTTCACTAAGGTTTCCGCTGGTCATAACAAGAGGTTTTTTCACATAGCTCATCAGTATATGGTGGAGCGGGGTGGGGGGCAGCATCACTCCCAGGTATTTGTTGTTTTCGGCGATATTTAAAGCTATCTCCGCATTATCATCACGTCTTTTTAAAAGCAAGATGGGGGCTTGAGCCGAAACAAGCAGTTCCGCTTCTTTGTCCGAGACTATACAATATCTTTTAATATCCTCAAGCGATGCCATCATCAGTGCAAAGGGTTTGCCGGGGCGTTTTTTCCTCTCCCGCAGCTTTTGCACGGTATCATAGTCCGTGGCGTCGCAGGCAAGCTGGAATCCTCCCAGTCCTTTTATGGCAATGATATTGGCTTTGATAATCAACTCCGCCGCTTTCTTTAAAACATCTCCGCAACTAATTTCATTTCCGTTATTATCCGTAAGCTGCAGCTTCGGGCCGCAAACCGGGCAGGCGTTGGGTTGCGCATGAAAACGCCGGTTTAACGGATCGTCATACTCTGCCTGACATTTCGGGCACATTTTGAACTTATTCATGGTGGTCAGTGGCCGGTCGTAAGGAATGTCTTTTATGATGGTGAACCTCGTCCCGCAATTGGTACAGTTGGTAAAGGGGTAAAGATGTCTCCTGTCGGCAGGGTCGAAAATCTCGCCAAGGCATTGATTGCAGGTGGCAATATCGGCAGAGACCGGCTGATACTCTCCCTCTTTGGCTTTGCTGTCGAGTATTTTGAAATCGATATCACAGGTAACCGAGATGTTCGATATGCTGATTTTCTGTATATGCGATACCGGAGGTGCTTCGTTTTTAAGGGCATCGGCAAATCCGTCCAGGTTTGCCTGTTTTCCCTGTACTTCTATAGTCACGTTGCCGGAGGTATTCACTACCCATCCGGTCAGATTATATTTATGAGCCAGGCGGTAAACAAACGGGCGGAAACCGACGCCCTGCACTATGCCGCTTACCTCAATGCGTATTCTGGCTGTATTATTATCCTTTTTTGAAGTACTATTCATATCGATTGTCTTTACAGTATAACAAATTATACTCGGAATAACCTTTAGAAATCCCTTTCAATCTCCTTTTATGATTTCAGGGTGGCGAATATGGAATTGTCATGCTTCATCCCGATTTATCGGGATGAAGCATCTTGGGTGGGGTGGAAAAATACCCTTCCCCCGGATCCTTCGGTCGTTTTACTCCATCAGGGATGACAATTTCGTATGACCAAGTCTTCCCCTCTATAAAAGAGGTAACAAGGGGGATTATAGTACGTTACTTTGTTGGTTTAGCTAACAATCCGGTCATTCTCTTAAGAGTGTTTAAACTGATTAAAGGAGCATATTTATTATAAAAACCGATGCCAGCTATACGATTACATAGCCGGCATCGATAATGCGATATCTATTTAATGTTAAATGTAAATTGATTCGTTATTAAGCGAAGAGATATATCATGGCAGCTACGAAAATACCGAGAAGCCCGATATTATATCCCCACGACATGACGCTGACACCGCCGCGCGGGTTACTCCCGGTTTTGCGTACGCCTATATAAAAAGTGATCACTGATATCAGTAATATCGGTGCAGCGATTAAAAAAGCCAGATGATACATAATTATTACTCCTTCTAATTATAATCCGCACAGAGGGTTTTTATCATATCCGCTGCCTTTTCGACAGCCGGTTTCAATGGCTGTGAAAGCTCTGTGCTCCAGTCTATAGTCTGTGGACGGGTAACTATGAACGTCACTTCCGGTTCTTCGTTTCCCATCATTGCCCATACATTTATCAGTTCCAGGACACCTATCTGGTGGAAAGAAACGATTGCTTTTCCGGGTTCTTTCGGCGGATTCCCCGGTTCGAATACCTTAATTTCACCGGGCGGCAGCGGCAGCATCATGATATCTACCACTACCAGTTTCTCTATACCCTGTAGACCATTTAACAGGTCGAATCCGCCTACTCCGCCTTCTTCAAGGATTATGTTTTCGGGCATTCCGATTTCCTTAAGGCGGCGGATAACATGCAGTCCGAAGCCCTCGTCACCCATGATTATGTTGCCGATTCCCAGCACCATAGTCTTCTTTTCCGCCTTAAGTACATCATTATTCATTTTAAATAATTACCTGTCGTATTATTCTTTCTCGTCGGCAGTATTTACGGAATGCATCTCCCTGATATCTTCCGCCTTGTTTCCACGTCCCTGACGAATAGCAAGGTAAAGATGAATCATCAGTGTGAAGACGAATACCCAGGTTATAATATAGTGCCAGATACGTGAGGTGTATTCGTTACCAAAGATACCGTAGTTAAACCATGCCATAAAGCTTTCAGGGAACAGTAGGGCCAAGCCCGAAAGTATCTGGAAAATAATAAATAGAAATACCATGAAGTATGCCGACATCTGTAACGGATTATATTTCTTGGACAGCTTGGGTTCTTTGGTCAGATGCAGATAATGAGCTATAAATTTAGGCATCAGAGCCAAGTCTTTAAAGGTGAGAATAAACGATTTCCAATCCCGGTTCTTACCGATAAACATCATTATAAAGCGGGTCAAGCCGGCAACTATCAGTACGCCGGCAAACAGGAAGTGAACGCCGCGTGCCAGCGACATTAAAAATCCCTGCCCATCCACGAAGGGATAGTGGATATAAAAACCGGTAACTACCAGGAGAAGGATAGACCACATTATTAAACCGTGTAATTTACGGAACACCGGAGGGTGTCGCATTTCCTGAGATTCTGATTTTGTCATTTTCACTACCCCCTAAACTACCTTGTGTACTTTTATGTTATTACTTTCCGGGTCGATAACGTGGATGGCACAAGCCAGGCACGGGTCGAAAGAACGAATGATACGAACGATGTTAATCGGGTTGTTGGTATCGGGTACCGGGCAGCCGATAAGAGATGCCTCATATGGTCCCATGACACCATTTTCATCGCGGGGCGAAGCGTTCCATGTGCTGGGAACGACAATCTGATAATTCTTGGTGCGTCCATGTTCTATCTGTATCCAGTGACCGAGTGCACCTCTGGGAGCATCATAGACACCGAAGCCCTCTGCCGATTTGGGAACAGGCTGGTCTTTCATACCGACTATCGTTCCGCCTAAAGCCATTTCGGTCAATTTGTCAATCCATTCCAGTCCGGCTTCGGCTATCGACTGTGATTCGACAGCGCGGCAATAATGTCTGGCGACAGCGCCGGGCTTGACGCCAGCTTCGATTAACGCCATAAGGCCGGGATACTTGTTCACCAAACCCCTTGCCAGAGGTCCGACTTCCATCGGCTGCCCCTTGTAGCGCGGCGCTTTTACAAATGAATAAGCATTTTCCTTCCTTGCATTGAGCTGGGTTACAGCGTCATATGGATGAAGTCCTTGATTGTCATCGGGATAGTCGTACCACGAATATTTAACCGATTCGGTAATCTTGCTGTAATCAACGTTTTCAGCAGCATTCAATGCGCCGCCGATAATAGCGCCGCCCTTGAACATATGGTTTCTGCCGCCGAATGAGCGGTCGGCACTGCCGGATGGGTCGGCCTGCGGGAACATCGGATAGCACAGGTAATTCTGAGTACCGCCGCCCAGTCCCATGGTAGCCAGTTCCAAAAGCGGGCCGGTGCCGACGAATTCAACATCGGGGATATATATATTATTTACAAAATCAACCTCTTGCTGCCAGAGTTGTTTAATTTCTCTCAGTTGTTCGACTGTGGGGGTTGCCGTACATCCGCCCGCCATTGTCGAATTAATATGGGGTTGAACACCGGTGATCATGGCACGCAACTTACTTGACCTGGCTTTGGCTTCTATTGCCTGGATATAGTGTGATACCAGCGTGGTTACTATTTCAGGGTCATTGACGCAATACTGGTCCGGTTCATAGCGCGGCGTAAACGGTGAAAGGTCATTCTTGGAAGCCAGATACCTGATTTTATCTCTGATAGCCAGTAATCCGGCGTCATTCCCTGCGTAATCTGCTACCGCCATGATATCCAGGTAATCCAGCGCTGAAAGCACATAGAAGTGAATATAATGGTCCGTGGTATACTGCGATGAACAGTAAAGGTTGCGCATCAGCCTGCCGGCTTCCGGTACTTCCACGTCGAAAGCACTGTCAAGGCAGAAAGATGAAGCGATAGCATGCACGCCTTCACATACACCGCAGATGCGGCTGGTGATATAAGGGGCATCCCGCGGGTCTTTATCCTGCAGCAGTACTTCGATGCCGCGCGCCATATTGCCGGAAGACCATGCATTGGTTACTATACCGTTTTCCACCTCTACTTCTATTTTGAGGTGGCCTTCGATACGGGTAATCGGGTCAATAATAATTCGCTCGCCCATTTAACTCTCCTCCCCTTTCAGTTTGGTTATAATCGTATCAATACCAATGCCGGCTGCGGCAATGGCAGCTACGGTAGCCATAACTTTATCTATATCTACTTTACCGATTCCGGGCAGAGTAACATCGAACTGCCTGTCGTATAACGGGCTGAATCGCTCATAGAACTCGGGTTCGCTGCAACCTATGCAGGGTGCATTGACAGCGATACAATAAGTGCTTGTCCCGTTCCATCCCCGTTTCCAGCAATCATGTCTTGACCAGGGGCCTTTGCATCCTTTCAGATACAGACAGTAACCGTTCTGGCTGGGGTCTCCCCAATCGGTTAAGAAATGACCGGCTTCGAATTGTCCGCGGCGTTCGCAGTTATCGTGCATCAATTCGCCGTAGAAGGCTATCGGCCGTTCGAAGTTGTCCAGTGGAGGAATCGTGCCGAATGTCAGGTAGTGTACTATTACGGCTACCAGGCTTTCGGGGTGCATCGGACAGCGGGGCAGATTGATAACCGGCTTGTTGCCCGTGACATCATCGAATTCATGATGTTTTTTGGTGTTTTTGTAGAGGAATCCGACCGCGTCGGTTGGGCCTGCCGCCGGGAAACCTCCGAATGTAGCGCAGGAGCCTACACATACAATTGCTGCGGCATTTTTAACGGACTCCCTGACGATGTCCTTGAAGGTTTTACCGCCGATAGTGCAGTACAATCCGTCTTCAGCCAGAGGAATCGCTCCCTCGATTACCAGCAGATAACCGCTTTCGGATATCGCATCTTCCAGTGCTTCTTCGGCGTGATAGCCGGAAGCTGCCATCAGCGTTTCATGATAGCGCAGGGAAATGGTATCCAGTACAAGTGAAGCTGCTGTCGGGTCGAGGCTGTTGACGAAGGATTCGCTGCACCCGGTGCATTCCTGTCCGTGAAGCCAAACTACGGAAGGTTTGCCGGAGGTTTCTTCCAGGGCTTTAACTACCTTCGGAGTTAGAGCCTGGCTCAGCCCGAGGAGTGCCAGTGAGGCAGTGGCTACTTGTAAAAATTCTCGCCTTGTTGGTTTGGGTCTTAGAAAGAGTGTATCCATTCTTACTCCTTTACGTGGAATTTATTGATAACTTAGTCAGTAAAAAACAGTACGCAATTTTGTAATTAAGACGTCTAAGTTTTTACACTTATCGTCTGCTCACCATGCCATCTCCTTTCCTCGATAGGAGATACTACTTTTTTGGACTCCGAACCTCAAGTAGTATTTATTATATTAAAGACCTTTTTTCAGAAGTTATTAAATAAACTTCCGGTTATTCCTGTTTGCGAAACAAATAATATGCCTGCATGAGAAAGAGTGTATTATATTTACCAATTGTCTGTCAATGTAACACAAACATAAAAAGATGTCAATATACTACCTACAACAATGTAATCCTTTTAATACAAATTGTAATCTATATTAGAAAATCTTTATGTTTGAATTCTTAAAGAGGTCATCTCGCGGGGCTAAACTGCTGCCATATGATAAAAGTTCAACCGTCTTTTGGGAGATGATTGTTGTCTTCCGGCTTATTTTTACGTTCGTTTATTTTATATTGAGCAAAATAAATTAAAGCTCCGAAAATAAATCCCAGAACGGCAAATATTATAATTATCAGTGTGTAGTTCATTAAAACAACATCCCCGCAAAACCGCTAAAAGCCAAAGCCAGCAAAGCTGCCGTTATGAATATTACCGGAAGCCCTTTCATCGCTTTGGGAATATTCGAGAGCTCCAGTTTCTCGCGTATTCCAGACATCAAGGCCATTACCAGTGTAAAACCGGCGCCGGCTCCCAGTGCCGCTACCAGACTTTCGATGAAGTTATAGGATTCATTGGCATTTAAAAGCAGAACTCCGATAACGGCACAGTTGGTGGCGATTAATGCCAGGTATAATCCGAACGATTTGTAAAGCTTCTCGTTGGTTCTTTTTAATAAAATTTCCAGGATTTGCACCATGGAACCGATTATCAACAGGTAGATTATCAGGTGCAGATACTCGGCTTGTAACGGAACTAGTATATAGTTATTGGCAAGCCATGCCAGAGCCGAAGAAATGAATATAACCAGCGTAACCGCCAATCCCATGTTGACCGCCGGCCCCAGTTTTTTGGAAACGCCTAAAACCGGGCACAGTCCGAGGAATTGCACCAATACTATATTATTGATAAGCGCCAGACCGATGAATATGGAGAATAATTCAGACATCTTTTATTACTCCTATCCATTTGAAGAAGGCAACCAGAAGACCCATTACAAGAAACGCTCCTATCGACATGCCGAAAACGGATATCGGATGATCTCCCAGGACTGGAAGTGTAAAAAGTTCGTTTCCGAATATGGTAATTCCGCCTTTCCCCAGCAGTTCCCGGAAAAATGATATCAGTATAAGTGCCAGACAGAAACCGATGCTCATACCGAGGGCATCCGCCAGCGAGTCTGAAACTTTGTTTTTAGATGCGAACGCTTCGGCTCTCCCCAGTATCAGGCAGTTTACTGCCAGCAGTGAGAGGTAAATACCAAGGGCGGAATAAATAGTGGGAATATATGCCTGGAAAAGCATTTCGACAATAGAAACAAAGGTGGCGATTATGATTATAAAAACTAGAATCCGAACGATATCGGGAATCATTTTACGCATCAGTGAAATTATCAGGTTGGAGGCGATTATCACGAGGGCAAATGCGCCGCTCATGCCGATGGCTTTATCCAGCGTATTGGTTACCGCCAAAACCGGGCACAGGCTGAGCGCCAGAACAAAAACCGGATTGGAAATCACGATTCCCTTTTTAAATTCTTTGGCAAATCCCGACACTTCAAAATCTCCTGCGTATCGATATTAATCTATATATTGTAATTTATCCAATATGGCATCCCTGACGGCGTTTACTACGCCTCTCGAACTGAAGGTTGCCCCCGATATAGAATCAACGCCACCCGGCAGCCATGTAAAACTCGGATAGCAATCCTCGACATTCAATTCGATAAATTGATCGAAGAAATTATTTAATTCCAGTCTGTACCAGTATGAGAGGTCCTCAACCTGGTATATTACAATTATATTTTCTATCGTTTCCTTGTCTCTAAGCCCCGCAAAGACAGTAATTCTGCCTCTGTATCCCATTCCATCTCCGTATACGGCATAACCTAGCTTGTGCCGGCCGGAATTGTAAACTGTATATATTTCCGTATCGACACTGTAAGTATAAAAGGTAGCGTTGGTGAAAATTTGCTGCAGCAATGCCAGCGTTGCCGGGTCCTGCCGCGACTCCAATGCAGCCCGGTTTATTTTTTCTGCCCCCATCATCAAAGCGGAAGACACCAGTATGACAACTACCAGAAAGAATACAGGATAATATTTTTTCAAACTGTTAATCATAATTTACTTCTTTTTAAGCCCATAAGGTTTCGGTTGAGTATACCTGTCGATAAGCGGAGCGGCGGCGTTCATAAGCAGAATTGCATAGCACACACCTTCGGGCATACCGCCCCACAATCTGATTACTATCGTTAAAACCCCTGCTCCGGCTCCGAAAATAATCTTGCCGGTGCGTGTCAGCGGTGCGGTAACGTAGTCGGTTGCCATAAAGAATGCGCCTATCATCAATCCACCGCTGAGGACCTGATAAACAGCATCCTGCCCCAACACCAGGCTCAAGATAGCCATCGTCCCTATAAAGGCTAACGGAGTTCTCCAGTCGATAATACGTAGAATTATCAGAAAAATTCCTCCTGCCAGAAGCAGCAGGGCAGATGTTTCTCCCAGCGAACCGCTGGTATTTCCGAGCAGTAAATCCATATACAGCTCGAAATTGTCGCCGATTTGTTTAAAGGCGTCGCTCAAGGGGCTAGCTGAGGTAACGGCATCCGGGGCAAAACCTGATGGAGCTATCCATACGGACATTGGTGCCGGGAAACTGAGTTGTATAAATGCGCGGCCGGCCAGGGCGGGATTAAAAATATTATGTCCCAAACCGCCGAAAGCTTCTTTAACTATGGCAATGGCAAAGATGCTTCCGAGTGCTGCTATCCATAACGGAAGCGTCGGTGGCAGTGTAAGCGCCAACAGCAAGCCGGTGATTACCGCGCTGCCGTCCATGACGAATTTTTTCTTTCTGACAAGTTTTATCAGGTATTCTGTGGCTACGGCAGCAAGTACACTGGTAAGTATTACGAGTATGGCATTTAATCCGAAGAAATAAATACTGGCAGCGGTCGGGAACATCAGGGCAAGGATAACCAGGTACATGGTGCGTTTAACCGACCACTTGCTGTGAATATGTGGGGCAGGCGAGTTCAGCATTTCCTCACCAGTCACATTTAAATTATCTTTCTTTATCTTTGCCATCGATTATTCCATCAGGGAAAGTTGCTGTTTGGCTGTTTTTATGTACTGGGTTATCGGTATGTTCGCCGGGCAAACATATGTACAGACACCGCATTCGATACAGTCGTCTATATAAGCCTCTCCGCAGTCATCGTATCTGCCTGATTGAGAGTATTTTGCCAGCAGAGACGGGTTGAGCCGCATCGAACAGGCGTCAAGACAATTTCCACAATGGATGCAATCCTGTTCAGCTTTTACTTTAGTATTCTTGAGCAGCAGGCACCTGGTACCTTTGGTAACCGGCGTTTCCAGGTCGGTTATGGCGCTGCCCATCATCGGGCCGCCGAGCACGATTTGATTAACGTTAACATTTTTCCCGCCGCAGTATTCGATAAGGTTTTTAACCGGTGTTCCCACCCGTATCAGCAGGTTTTGAGGATTATTAACGCCTCCTCCGACGGTGATAACTTCTTCGATGAAAGGTCTGCCCTCGATTACGGCATCGTGTATGGCTTTGGCGGTGCTGACATTGTGAACTAACACGCTGATATCACGACATCTGCCGCTGAAAGGAACTTCTTTGTTAAGGACAGCTTTAACCAGCAACTCGCGGGCGCCGATAGGATATTTCAATTTTATCGGAACTATTGTTACCCGACCGTCAAGGCTTGATTTTTCGACGATTCCTGTCAAATGCTCAATGGCATCCGGTTTATTATCTTCTATGGCAATAAATATGTTATCGGGAGAGATGAGTTTTGTTATGATTTTCAAGCCGGATATAACCTCTTCCCCGTATTCAAGCATCACCCGGTGGTCTGCGGTTACATAAGGCTCGCATTCGCACCCGTTCAGTATCAATGTCTCCAGCCTGCCGTTTTTCGGCAGCGTTAATTTGAGGTGGGCGGGATAAATGGCTCCACCCATACCCACTATTCCGGCTTCTCTTATTTTGAAGATTATTTCCTCGTTGGATAATGATTCGGGGTCATCGACTGTTTGCAGGTCTATCCACTTATCTTTTCCGTCGGACTCGATTACAATCGCCTGCTGTTCCTTGTTGCGTACTACGTCCTTGAAAGAAATGATATCGGTTACTTTTCCTGATATCGTAGCATGCACTGGGACGCATCTGAATTCATTGCTGTCACCGATTTTCTGTCCGGTTAAAACCGTATCTCCGATTTTAATAACAGGATATGAGGGAGGGCCTATATGCTGATGTAACGGAATGACAACCCTGTCCGGCAAAGGCAGTGTTTGAATGGCATTTGTGGCAGTCAGTTTATGTTCGGGTATTTTAAACCACTGCGGTATACCGCGGTATTTTGGTTTTAATATATTGTTTTTCATTCAATAAAAAATAAAAGGAATTTTATATAGATTAACACAACTGTTTTTTTTAGACAATTGTAAAATAAACGTGGAAAAATATTTGATAAATAATTGTTTTATGCTGTTTAAGCGATAGTAAAAAGCGGGGCGTTTTTTTACCGTCAGTGGTTTTGGGTGGTATATTATAAATAGTCAATCCGCTAAAGCAGATAAGAACTCCCGAAACGGTTTTAGACGCTTATAAGCTTAAAACCATGAATTGGCTTGCGGCGGCAGTAAATCAGGGATAGTATCGGATATTGGGTAAGTGCTGCTACATGCACTGCAAAACAGGAAGCCGGTTACAATCTCTTGTGCGTTTTGTTCCCGTACCACAAGCTGCAGGCTTTTTTACACAACGGGCATACAAGTATATCCATCAAATCGGGCTTCATATATTGAATTATATATGCGGGTATTTTTATTAACAAGCGGTATAAGAAAATATATTTTTACTGTTTCCGGATGAAAAGTTTCGGCAGAAATCGGGATTTCAAAGCGTCGGCAATGCTATTTAACGGAAAGGATTTTATCGATGTGTTCTTTTAGTTCATGGGTGTCAATCGGCTTGGTGAGTACGGGTGCTTGAGTTTCATTTAAAAAAGAGGCGGTCGATTTGTTCATGACATCTCCGGTAGCGAATATAACCCTGTTTATAAGCGACGGTTTGAATTCTGCTATCATATCATAGAGCTGTTGTCCGTTAATGTCGGGCATTTTTACGTCCAGCAGGATAAAATCATAATCATTCTTTTTAATACTTTCGATTGCTTCTCTGGGGGTGTTGATAGTTTCGGCTTCATAGCCCCAACTGTTCAATAAACGCTTAAGAAAACTGAGAATGATTTCTTCATCGTCTACGACCAATGCTGTTATTTTCCCGGGAAGTTGCGGGTTACTCATAGATTTATGCCTATCGGTATATCCCCAATCAGTAAAGCAATATACAAATTGAATTATATGCGTAAATAAGCTTTGTGGCAAGGGGTCAGGCTTCTTTTTATCAAAAAACTGATATAAGACTTCCGGATACTCACCCTTGATTATCGGATAATCTATTCCAAACGCTTCCGATATCGAACCATGAACCGTCGATGATATAAGCATTTACTGAATCCGCATCTACCAGATAGCTTATAAAACTGCCGAGGTTATCCCTTTTAACATTTTTACAATACTGGTCGAGCAGGGGAATAATGCGTGATGGAAAAACATAGCAGGCGGTCGATACGAGGCTGGACTGTGGATTTTGGGGCTTTTCCGCCAGCTCGGTGACTTTCATTCCGTCCAATTTAACAACACCGAACTGTCTTGCTTCGTCTTTGTTTCCGATGTCATATACGGCTATCAGGGTATCTTGCGAATTGAAAGTGGATATAAAATACGAGAGGTCGCTGCTGAAATAATTGTCGCCGGCGATAACCAGCAGGTCATCGTCGATATTATTCCATTTGACCCAGTAATTGAGCGAACCGACGGCGCCCAGCATCTGCTCCTCGTTATCCACCGGCTCTACCCACAGGTTTATATGCCTGTCGAATCCTTTTTGCCAATCTTCATACTGCGAGGCAAATTTACGGTTGACAGTTACGGAAATATCTATGCCTTCGGGTACTTTCTCGATGATGTGGCTGATGACAGGTTTATCTTGATAGGGAAGTAAACCCTTGGCAATCTTTTGAGTTAGCGGATAGAGTCTGGTGCCGAATCCGCTGGCTAGAATTAAACACTTCATATTTAGCTAACAATTAATTTCGGTCTTGATTTAATTTATCACAGTATAGTTATGACGGCAAATATATTTTAATAACGAAAAACATTGCTCTAAGTCCGAATCATATTATTTATATTGTATGTTTGAGCATTCTTTCCCTGTGGTTTTCTACCGATAAAAACGAGTACAAATACAATGATCAAGAGAATATTGCGGTTTGCCATTATCAGTACCGGAAGATTTTCATAATACTCGAACTCTATATAGTTGAAAGGGTAGATATATATCGTAAATACCCCGGCAATCAGCAGCAGCGCAACGATGAGATTTTGATAGCGAATGTTTAAAAGCGGTATCAGCGGGCAAAACCATGCCATATACTGGGCGGAAAATACCTTGTTAAAGAGCAGGAAAACCAGTACCGAAATTGCGACATAACGGATAAGCACGGTCTCCTGCTCTACTTGGGAATTAGATTTCACGTCCTTGTTTTTTCCACTTTTGCGCAGTTGATAGATAAACAGCGCATATGCCAGCAGTAATATAGCTCCCATTATATAGAAGGATGCATTCGCCAGATTGTCTGCCAGCCCTGATGTGATATTAAAGGAACCGAAGCTGAAATCCCAATTCACGCTGGTCCATCCGAAGTGCTGCCCCAGAATAATAAAAGAGCCATAAGTGCTTTCGGCGTGCAGCCCCCTGTCCATGTGGTAGGTAAGTAACGAACCCAGAGACTTGGCATCTATAATCAGCCAGGGAATAATTGTCAGTAGTGTCACTCCTGCGAAAGCAGCGATGCCTTTAAAAAGCCGGGCATATTGCTTTTTTATTAACAGCCAGATGGCAAAAACCGGGGCGACAACTATAGGAAAAACCTTAGCCGTTACTCCCAGCGCCAGCACTCCCCAGGCGGTCTTGTTTTTACCGGCCAAAAAGGCAGCTACAGCCGCCAGTACCATCACTGCCGGCGCCAGGTCGTAGCGCTGGGTTACTAACGGGCTGGCGGCAACGGCAATTAAAAGAGTATAAGCGGTCAGGGCTTTGACTTTCGATATGTTAATTCGTTTAGCTATAAAGATAATCAGGAAGATAGCCAGTAAATCGAAGAGGAGCATCTCTACCGTGAAAGCGATGTAATAGCTCGGCAGAGCGCGGAAGAATAATCCGGGAATGATAAAGAGAAGTAAAGCTATAGGAGGGTATTCGCACTCGAAATCGACATAGGGTATCTGCCCCTCGAAAATTTGGAGGACGATATTCTTTTCGACAGCGCCGGGGCTGGGGCCGTAGAAATCATAGAATACGTGGCTCCAGAGCAGGAAGACCCCCAGGAAAAGTACAATGTGAAGAATAATCCAGAAAGGTGTTTTTTGAACGAGTTTACTTAATTTTCCGCATATTTTTTTATAGATATGACAGAAATTCATAATAAATACTCCATTCGGCGGATATTACAATTATCCTTCGTCCCTATATCATATCACATGCGACAGGGCATTTTAATATTAAAACGAAATAACTTTAGTAAGGTTAGTAAAATAAGGAATTATTTTATTCTTTTTTACAGCATCTATATTATGAATATATCTAAAATACTGGTTCCAGAACGATTATCCCTGTCATAAAAAATATCATATCCAGGATGAATACAATTATGCATAATGATGTACCCAAAATAGATAAAATTCTATTATTACCGGTTGTATTCATTTTTATTCCTACAGCTCCAATTATTGAGCCGAATATGGGGATACTGAAAGTCCCTATTAAGTTTGTCATTACCCATTGAACGGCAAATAATCCGCATAATAACCCCATAACTGCAAATATAATCGATAATGTCCCTGTGATTTTCATTAATATTTTATTCTGTAATGCCAATGCAATAATGATAATTATACCGAGAAGATGCATAATGAAAGCTATCGGGGTAAATATACTATTAGGGGATATTACCAACGGAGTATAAGCACTATCTATATATCCGTCAGTTATATTTACATAGGAGTAATAACTTCTCTCCTCTAGTTCAAATTTAACATATCCTGTAAAATGCAGTTTTCCTTGTTGTTGAACATTTCCATCCTGACCGATAACGTCATCGAATTTGTACCCCCAATATATTTCAAATTCGCTTGCATGTGCTCCCTGTTCCAGAAAATCCTTGATAGCCGGGTCGGTACCGGCGATATCTATAATTGTCTGTTTCGTATCGTCATTTAATTCAATTTCATATAATTGGACTACTTCTTCAGTTTCGAAATTTACTTCGGAGATCAAAATATAGTCAGGATCGTTGATTAGAACTACGAATGTATGCCCTCTGTCATCTATCTTATCGATTACATGTTCATTAACTGTCGCAATTCCTCGTTCGTTAATAATCTCCTGTACTGATGGATTGCTTAAAGAAATATTTGCTGCCAGAGTTTTGTAATCCTGTTTAAGAAATGATGGTGCTGTAAATATCAGTCCAACACTCAATAATAAGACCAGAGCGCCTACGGTTATAGTTCTCCAGTTCAACCACGCGGTCTTGCCGGGTTGTACTTTTATCAATTTCTCAATTTTATTGACAATACACGGTTTTGATTTTTTATCTTCTTCAATTACCCTTTGCTTTAATGTTTTCCAGGAAGCAGGGGAAGGTGAGAATTCCGTCAATATAATTTCCGAACTACTATGCAGCAAGGAGATAAAGTCGGAAGTAGAAGACATCTCGTCACGGCAATGCTGACAGGTGGATAAATGTTCTATTATTTCTGACCGTTCTTTATCGGTTAGTTCTCCGTCCAGGAAAGCTGTAATTAATCTTTCTGTGTCGTTACACTTCATAGCATTCTCCCTGTATCGACACAGTTATATTTCATTTCCATTTGCATCCGTTCACGCAGTAATCTGACAGCTATAAAAATACGCGATTTCACCGTTCCCAAAGGGATCTCCAGTATTTCAGCTATCTCGCTATATGAGAGGTCATTGAAATATCGTAAAATCAACACCTGTTTGTGTTTATTATCTAGCTGATTTAACTCTCTCATTAATTTTTCGTATTCCATTTTGTTAATTAAATTTTCTTCAATAAAATCTGTTTTTATAGAATCAGATAAACTTAATAACTCGTCATCCAATGATAATGAATCTGGTCGTTTTTTACGGTGATTACTTATGCATTGGTTTAAAGTTATCTTATACAGCCACGTGACAAACTTTCCTTTTTCAGGGTTAAAATCATGACGAGAACGCCATACTTTAATAAAAACTTCCTGGAGTATATCTTCTGCTTCCACCCTGTTTCCGGTCATAAAGATAGCATTCTTAAATACAAGCCCTTTAAATTCAAGGAAAAGCGCTTCAAAAGCTTTCATATCCCCTATTTGCCACTTCTCTAATTTTTTTGTCATTATTTACACTATACTATACGCGAATTAGAATAATAAAGTTCATAATTTAGTCCAGTGCGTTATCAAAACTTTGCGAAATTCCTGCTTCAATTCTAGACCTCTGGTCCAATTTGACCAGAGGTCTAGAAAGAAAGATCTGTTTGTAATGTTATTAATTACAATAACTAGTACATCCGCCATTAGCTGTTACAGTCATAGAAATTTCATGCATATTGGTTGAGATAGTCCAACCTCCTATTTCTAACCAAAAACGGCCTTGGCTCCATCTCATGAAGAAATCATCTCCAACACCACCGGATTCACTTTCACTTAACTGTTCGTATTGATAATACCAGTATGTAACACCCCATGAATGATGATCGCGTATTTGTGTTATTGTCTCACCATCCCAACTCCAGTCGATTCTTAGATGATATTCGTAAATAGTAGCACCAAGGTTTGTCCAATATTTCGAATGGGTAACAGCTAGGTCTCCACGTGATTGCTCTATAGTTATGACGGTCTCACATTTAAGATTTGTGAGCATTTCAATTAAAACTTTTTGTTCTTCTGGTGTTAACCCATTAAAAAATTTATCTATATCTTCGGCTTTTGTAAATTCATCCCAAAGCACCTGATTAAATGCTTGTGGTTCGCTTCCATTATACCTATCTTCACCAGATGCTAAGATAGTGCTACTACTAGCTCCTAACACACCGGTAACAGCAAGAATAATAGCAAAAATAATTCTAATACTGATTTTCATAAGTTTCTCCTTTTAAATGAATTTATACTATTTATTATCAAAAAGTATTGCCATTTATAACCGCCATATTTCATACAAAATGTTCAGATTAATAAACATCAAAGCCTCCTTTTGCTTAATTAACATTCATAAGATGCCTTGATTTTCGTATTAATTTTTAAAGAATAAAATCAAATGTCTTTCATTATTGAATGAATATGCTTCTATTAGTAATATACGTATGTTTAATAAGAAAGTTCATTTTTATTATAAGAAGGTTCATTTTATTGATGCTATAATGGCTGCCAATCTCAGATTTGTATGTGAAGTGTTAAATTAATTAAATAAATAAGAGTAAAAATAATGTTAAAACAATTGTAAGCAGAGATAGAACGATATAAGCGGTTATGTGGGTTAATGAGGACTAATTTGAAAATTCAGGCTTAATTGAATTACCCTAGTATCTTCTGATAGATAACCTTGGCGTCGCCCGGGGCGTAGAAATCTGGAATGTTGCAGATTTCCTTATAATCGTTGGTAAGGTAGAAATGGCGCGTTTTATCGTATTGCTCTTTACCGGAGGTTTCGATAAATGCCATCCTGCCGCCGGCTTGCTCTATCTTTTCCTCGGCAGCTTTCAGTAAAGCGGCTCCGGTGCCGTGCCCTTGAAATTCGCGCTTGACCGCCAACCAGTAGATATCCCAGGCATGTTGGGTCATCGGTACCGGGCCGTAGCTGATAAACCCGATAAAAACGCCGTCTTCATTCTCGGCGGCCAGTGAGAAATAGCCCGATGTTTCCGGTTTATCCAGCGAGCCGTCGATAACCTCTTCGGCTACGACAACCTCGTCTACCGTGAATTCGGGGGTGTTTTGCAGAATTTCCATCAAAGCGGGTCTATCCTCTTTCTCGAGTTGCCGAATCTTAATAGCCAAAATTTCTCTCCATAGCCAACTGTACGATTTTCTGTATGAATTCATTATAGCTCATACCGGCAGCCGCCGCCTGAATAGCGGCTCCGGCATCCGGTGAGATATCGGGGTTGGGATTGACCTCCAAAACATATATACATCCGCTTTTATCCATTCTCATATCCACCCTGGCATAGTCGCAGCATCCTGTGATGGCGTATGCGTCCAGCCCTGCCTCGACAATGTCCCGCCTTGTATCCGCATCTATCTCTGCCGGACATTGCGGTTGAGTCCCTTTGTAATAGACGCTTTCGGTATCCCATTTGGCTTCATAGCTGAGAATTCTGGGCATACCTTCAGGCAGGGTAAAACGGATTTCCGAAACCGGCAGGGGTGTCAGGATGGCGTTTCCCATAACTGTCATATTGAATTCGCGCCCGTCGATATATTCCTCCACCAGCGCTTTTCTCCCGTACATTCCGTTTATTTCCACGACCATATTCTTTAACGAATCGTAATCATAAACGACGCTTTTTACATTCAAGCTGTGGCTGGCATCCTCGGCGTTCGGTTTGACGATGCAGGGAAAACTCAGGTGGAAATCGCTGACGGTTACTTCATCCAGCAGTTGAAACGCGGGTGTGCGAATGCCTGCTTCCTGTAATATCTTTTTGGTGGCTGCCTTGTCCAGTGCCAGTCTCAATGTCTCTGACGGAGAGCCTGTATAATGCAATTTAAACGATTCAAGCTGTTCTACTATCAGGGCTTCCGTTTCGGGAAAGCCGCTAAACCCCTCGAACAGGTTGAAAACGATATCGGCTTTTACCTGTGATAGTTTATCGAAAGCCTGTTCCAGCGGCAGGGCGAGCTCCATTTTCGATGTTACGTATCCCAGTGATTGCATCGCTTTCTCTACAGCGGCTACTTCTATCAGCACGCCGTCTTCGGCAGCCTGTTCATTCCTGCCGGTATATGCACAGGCAACCGGTTGATTATAAATGATTGCTATTGAGGCAGGCATGGAGAATACCTTTTTACCGCTGCTGACAGTATCTTTTTTATCAGTTCTTGATGTGAAATCCCCAGCATAGCGGACATTAGTACCAGGTCGCTGTGGTTTCCCAGCCCCGGCAGCGGATTGATTTCCAGAAAATAGGGGTTTCCGTCTTTATCCAGTCTGAAATCGATGCGGGCAAAATCGCGGCAACCCAGTATTTTAAATATCTTGAGGCTGGCATCTTCCAGTCTTTTTACGATATGAGCCTCCAGCTTCGGCGGGCATTCATAATCTACCAGTTCCAGGTAATCGCGTTTAACCTCGATGGAATATACGAAGTGTTCGGTCTTTTTCCTGGGTAGGATGCGCATCATCGCCAGCACCTGCGCCGGTTTATTGCCGGTTATGCCTACGGTAACCTCACCGCCGTTTATAAATTCCTCTACCATGAGAGCCTGATTATACCCCTCAAACTGCCGTTTGGCTTCGCTTTCCAGTTCCGTCATATCCATCGCTGCCGAAGACAGCCTGACACCCTTGCTGGAGCCCTCGTGCGCCGGTTTAACCATCAGTGGAAATCTGAACTCGTTCCAGTCTATCGACTGCAGTTCTGCGAAATCAGTGACCAGCTGCCATTTGGGTGTAATTACTCCTTCCATGGCAACCATTTTCTTTGTCAGCTCTTTATCAAGGCATATTCCAAGGCATAACGGATCCGAACCGGAATAGGGGATATCCAGCATTTCTAAAATAGCCGGAACCTGCGATTCGCGGCTACGGTAATTGCCTTGACCCTCGGCGATATTGAATACAAAATCCACGTTTTCTTTATATATGTTATCAAGAAAAGCTTGTCCTCCACCGAGCAATACAACCTGATGTCCGTTTGCTTCTATAGAGGACTTAATAAGTTCGACGGTCTCCATGGAGTCGTATTCCTCCATGGAGTCGTCTATATATTCATTAACCGGAGCTTTATCCGGTTTGAGGTCAAACGATAACCCTATCCGCATCCATTACCTCTGAAAAGTTAAACGCCGGATTTTTCGCAGTTACTTCAGGTTCCGGGTGCGGTTTAGCCTCTTTTTCTGCCGCAGGGTTGTGACAGGTGAAGAAACGACCCTGATAGTTGCTGAACAGCACTTCTTTTTCCGTCCTGGCTAGCAGGTAGTTGGGCTGCAGGGTGACTTTTCCGCCGCCTTGCGGCAGGTCTACTACGAAATTGGGTATCGCCAGCCCCGAAGTATAGCCTCGCATACCTTCGATTATTTTAACGCCGGTATCTATGGGCGTACGCAGATGGTCGGTTCCCTGCACTTCGTCGCACTGGAAGAGGTAATAGGGACGGACTTTTATCTTTAACAATCCCTGGCACAATTTCATTTGTTTTTCGACGGTATCGTTGATACCGCGCATCAGCACACTCTGGTTATTTACCGGAACACCGGCGTGGACGATGCGGTCGATGGCAGCTGCCGAATCCGGGGTTATCTCATTAACAGTGTTGAAATGGGTATTCATCCATATCGGACCGTATTCCGACAGCATATCACAAAACTCGCTGTCGATACGCTGAGGCAGAACTACCGGGAAGCGTGTGCCGATGCGGATTATTTCAACATGATTTATCTGCCTCAACCTGGAAATAACACTTGCCAGGTGCTTGGTTGAAAGGGTCAGGCAATCACCGCCGGATAAAATAACATCTCTGACGTTTTTATTTTGGCGGATGTAATTCAACATTGCCTCTATGTCGTTAGGCGTGCGTACCCAGTCTCCGTTTTTCCATTCGCGTTTGCGTGTGCAATGACGGCACAGCATCGGGCAGATGTCAGTGAGTACCATTAGCACCCGGTCGGGGTATCTGTGTACCAGTCCGGGCACGACCGAATCCCTTTTTTCTTCCAGCGGGTCTTCAACGCCGGTGGTTTTAACGGTTATTTCCTCGATGGAAGGAATAGCCTGCATGGCAACCGGGTCTTGCGGATTGTATAAATCCATGAGTGAAAGATAATAAGGAGTAATAGCTAACGGATAAGTACTGGTTACTGCGCTTATTTCGGCAAATCTCTTTATTGATAGCGGGGCATACCTTGCCAACTGTTCAACCGAGGTGATACGATTGCGGAATTGCCATTTCCAATCGTTCCAATCTTTATCGGGGACCGTCCCAAAAAGTTTAAGCCTGTTAGATGCGGGGCTGCATTGGGGAGGTTCTGATTCGTCACAGCTACTGGGTGGTTCGTCATCACCTTCGCTGCTGTAGCTCTCCGAGAGTGTGTCCAATGAATTACTACTGCACATTGTTTTTAAATTTGTCTTCACCTGTTTGTTTAATACTCCTTATTCCCTGTTGAATATTTAATCATTATCTTCGACTTCTTATATATATTTTCCAATAAAATAATGTATTTATTCAATACTTTATATATTAATTATAGATGTTTTTTTCTAAATGTAAAATATGCCTGTTTACGAATAGTAAATAATTAGAATGGATGATATTTTATTCTTTCGCAAAAGATATTGCAAGTGGCATTTATATCTGATACTGGTATAGAATATATAAATATTTTTATATTGATATAAGAGGTGCGATTATGAAAGATATTCGAATAGAAAAACTGGCTGAACTTTTAGTCAAATACTCCGTAACCGTACAGAAGGGTGACAAGGTTAAAATAAGAGGGGATTACGCGGCCGCTCCTCTGGTAAAGGCTGTTTATTCTGAAGTATTAAAAGCCGGCGGACACCCGATAGTGTTTTTGGAGCCGGAAGGAATGGCTGAAATATTCTACAAGTATGCGTCCGATGAGCAGTTGAAGTTTATACATGAACCTGAAAAGATTATCACCGATAAGTATGATGTATCAATAGCAATTGGCGCCACTTCAAACACCAAAGCTCTCAGTAGTGTGGAGCCGTCGCGCATGGTCACTCGGCACCAGGCCAGAACCGAACTGATGAAGACACAGATGCGCCGTTCAGCCGACGGGCAGTTTCGCTGGGTTTATACCATATTCCCCACCAATGCCTATGCGCAGGATGCCGAGATGAGCCTGTCCGAATATGAGGATTTTGTCTATAAAGCCTGTCTTCCCGACATGGAAGACCCGGTGGGCTACTGGCAGCGTTTTTCGAAACGTCAGCAAAATATTATAGACTGGTTGAAAGGGAAGAAATGCGTCTACATCAAGGGGGAGGAAACAGAACTGACGTTGAGCATCGAAGGGCGTCCTTTTATAAATTGCGACGGCCGCTATAACATGCCTGACGGAGAGGTGTTTACCAGTCCGGTCGAAGACAGCGTCAACGGTCATGTTTATTTCTCCTATCCTGCTATCGAGGATGGAAAAGAGGTTTCCGGTATCAGGTTATGGTTTGAAAACGGCAAGGTTGTCAAAGCCAGCGCTGAAAAGAATGAGGAATTCTTGCTCAAGATGTTGGATACGGATGCCGGTTCGCGCACGCTCGGTGAATTTGCCATCGGTACCAGCCCCAACATTAACCGTTTCACCCGTGAAATTCTCTTCGACGAGAAAATCAACGGCAGCTTCCACATGGCGCTGGGGGCGGGTTACCCGGAAAGCGGAAGCAAGAACGAATCGGCTATTCACTGGGACATGATTTGCGACCTCCGGAAAGGCGGGGAAATCCGTGTCGACGGTAATATGCTGCACAAGAATGGCAGATTCGTTATCGATTTTTAGTTGAATAGTATATACCATCATCCGTCATCCAGCCCCGTCGGGACATCCGGAATGACAATTTAATCATTAAATCCGTAGGGACGGGCATTGCCCGTCCGCCAGATACGGAAACATAAATGCGGACGACCATTGGTCGTCCCTACGTTTTATATTTGTCCATGCTGAGAGCAGCGAAGTATCTGAATGCGATTCGACTTTCGACGCCGTTATGGTTCGACAAGCTCACCACGAACGGCTCGGTTAATGTCATACTGAGTTCGTGAGGGACGAACGAAGCATCCGGGGCGGGGTTTGTAATTCGTCGTTTACCACTCCCCGGATTCTTCAGCCACCCTTTGTGGCTTCAGGATGACAATACCTTAACTGTTACTTATGTGCCCGGTCTATTTTGTTACCATTGTACCCGGTCTGTACCTGAAAAACGGCTTCCCTCGGGGGAAGGTGGCATACCGGCTTGTCGGGATGCCGGATGAGGGATATTGCCTCTATTTAATCGGTGTCCTATAATATCTCTTTCCCCACCACAGGAATCCGATAGCGGCAGCCAGTGCGAATGCTGCCAACCCACCCCAAATGAATAGCGGGTCGTTGGGGAAAACATCCAGCAGAATACCGCCGATAAAGGGTCCGGTGGCGTGTCCCAGCGTTTCGCTTAAAGAAAAGGTACCCATATACAAACCGCGCTGCCTTTTAGGGGCGATATCGCTGACTACCGAAAGTGCAACCGGTGAGAATGTGATTTCTCCGAAGCTCAGCATAACCATGGCAAAAACAGCCAGGGCATAACTGCCGACCCACGAGAAGGTAATCAATCCGGCGAAAACCAGTAAACTACCTGTAATCAATACCTTATATTTGGTTCTTGAGCTTGTAATAGATGCCATCGGGTATTGTAAAAGCACCACGATAATACCGTTCAGCGTTAAAAGCGAACCGTATTGAGCCGTCGTGAAGCCGGCAAAATTTACCGAATAAACCGAAAGAGTGCTTACCATTTGCCCGAACCCGATTAACAGCAGGAAAGTGATGGCGATATAAATCATAAAGTTGCTGTTTTTAACTACTTTGGCAATATTCTTAATACCGATGATATCCTTTTCGTCGCTTTTTTCCATACTCTCGTGCATTAAGAAAACCGTCATGAAAAGAGGTATCAGGGAGGTGAACATCGCCAGTCCGAAGAGCCATTCATATGTTGTGAATGTCAGCAGGAAACCGCCGATAGCCGGTCCCAGCGCCCATCCGACGTTAATTCCGGCTTTTAAAAGGCCGTAGGCTTTGGTCAGCTTCTCGCGCGGCGCCAGATCGGTAACTATCGTAAAAAAGGTAGGGCGGATTAAAGTCATCAGCACGTAACAGGCAATGAAGACTATTACCAGTATCCATACAGGCGCCATTGTTCTTATGAGCAATGCCAGTATGATATAGGTGATACATGATAAAATCATCGACCAGACTAAAAGAGGTTTTCTGCCGAACCTGTCGGTCAGCATACCGCCGTAAACCTGCGATAGAGCAGACACAATTCCAATTAGGAGAATAATGAATCCGATTACCGTCATCGGAACGCCGCGTTCCTGATAGAGGTAGAGAGAAAAGAACGGCAGGCACATGGAAAATCCCATCCAGTTGAGCATGCCGATTACAGTAATCAGCCAGATGTCGCGGTGGAAGTAGCCGGGAAGATTCTTATTAAGCAATAGTTTTATCATTTTATTTACATATAAACAAATTGCGGCAAACGAATAGAAAATAGTAACGATTATATTACTTTCCGATATAAAATAAAAGTATATTTTTATATAAACATACAGTCTGCTATGAAAAATCCAACAAGTGGCAAAATCGCTCCTCAAAAAGGCGAAATTTCTGTCTTATCAATGATATAATATCTCATCACAATTTTAGGGGGTATTGAAATGTATAACGGGCTTGAGGTTAAATTGCTGGCGATTACCCCTGACTGTGAAAACTTGGTGGAAAAGGCCGGCAGGTTGTGCTACGCCAGCGGCGATAAACAGGGAACCAATGAAAACTGGCTGGCGGCACGCGTAAAGCAGGGGCATGAGAGCCTTATCGAGCATGCTTCGGCTACGTTTTATATCAAGGCTTCGCGCGCTCTCACTCATGAACTGGTGCGTCATCGTATCGCCAGCTATTCGCAGCGCAGCCAGCGATATGTTCGTGAACTCGAGGCGGATTATATTACCCCTCCGGAATTCGAGGATAAAGACTCAGGGGCGGCAAAGATATTTCACGAAGCGATGTTGGCGGCATGGGATAGCTACAAAAAATTACTGGATGCCGGTATGAAACCCGAAATTGCGAGGTACGTTCTACCGAATGCCTGCATGACCGAGATCATATGCACTTGGAACTTCCGGGAAATCCGTCATATTTTAAAACTGCGCACCAGCCCGGCGGCTCTGCCCGAAATCCGCGAGGTCGCCCAAAAAATCTGGGATATTATGAAGGAACAGGCTCCCAAAGTTTTCGGTGATTTGTAAAGATTGTCATTGCTGATGCTTTGATTTCCGTTCTGATACTTCGACAAGCTTAGAATGTTAGCTTTTTTATGCTTACATTAAGGTATTATACCAAAGTAAATTCTAAAAATAGTTCTAACAGTAATTAATCACTAAGGAGAGATAAAAATGGATATATGGATCATAGTTGTTTATCTGTTAGTAGCATTACTATATGCAATTTGTTTTGTTAGGATATTCGAAAAAGCCGGCTATTCTGGAGCATTAGGATTATTATTATTGATTCCGCTAATTAATATTATTATGCTATTTGTATTGGCATTTAACACTTGGCCTATTGAAAATAGACTGTCTAAATTAAGACATAAATTAAATGATTTAACAAATGCCATTCGATGCGAAGAATGTGGAAAAGTAATTCAAGACGAAGATGCTCATTTCTGCCCTCATTGTGGAGTTGAGTTTGAATAGACATGAAGCGTAAAAATAATTGGGTGACTATCCCTTGACATCATTACAAGAGGATTATAAACTTATTTTTTGGTCGGTTTTGTAGAAAATTTAGGCTTATCTACCTTAACACAAACCTTCTTTAAATCTGCCATATAATCACGTTTTGTGTAGTTCTGCTGTCTATTATCTATTGCTTTACTCATAATATGATTATGCCCCTCTTGTTATCCAAGCACCTAATAGAGTGAATAAACCAGCACTAATTATAAGACATATTAATTCTATTACACGCCAAGTTTTATCACTTTTACGTTCTTTGTGTTGCCAAGCTCTATCCGCTTCCTCTCTTCTCGTTTGGTAATCTAACATCCATTGTCTATCTAACATCTCTCTATGCTCTATTGGAGTATAACCCTGTCGCCATTCTGTAAATTCTTTACAATCATTTTCAGCCTGAATTATCTCTTTTATTTCATCAAATGGATTATCATTATGCTTAATATTTTTAATGGCATTAGATAAATATGAGTTTCCAACAAAGCATAATGGTAAATCTCTATGTAATTTATGCGGATTTCTCCCTACCTCATCATAGACGGTCGGTACTATTCCTTTTTCCCGAAAATCAATATCAGCTTCATCTAGACTATAATTTTTTCTATTTCTAATAGTTAAGTAGCCACAATCAGCACATTTATGTATTTCAGCCATATATCCATTCTATCACAGCATTAGACAGAATTGGATATATTGACACACAATTTTTTAGTAGTATAATCAGGTTTGGCGGTGTGGTTGAGCTTGCAGATTGCTATCAAATTGAGGGTAAATCACCTACGGGTAGGGGTGTAATCCCCGAGAGGAGGTAGCAGAAATGACAAAATCTGCCATCAAGCGACCTGTTGTGAGGGTACAGACCCTACATGTCTGTAGGACAATTCGCAGAATTTCTGTGATTAAGCCTAAGAGGTAGCGACAAGGCGGGGCTCACACCCCCGCCCTTCTATATAATTACACCCCTATTTATAGTCTATAATTTAAAATCTGTCAATACCTATACGTTACTTTATGGGATAGGCACTTTATATTTTTCCACCCCCCAGATCCTTCAGTCACCCATTGTGACTTCAGGATGAAAATCAGTTTGTGGGGAAGAATAGTAAAAATCCCTTACTCGTAACCCGTCATCTCCAAATATCCTGTGCCGATAATCGTATTCGCATCCTGTGCATCGTAGATATTTACCGCCCCTTCCCAGTAACGCGTGCTCAGGTCTAGTTCCTGTCCGTTAAAAGCGGCTTCGATTATCAGCGTCTTTCCGAGCGGCACCACCTCAGCCCTCCATTTTAAGGGATAAACAACTCCAGTTTTGCTCTTCCACGTTTCGAGCACAGTCAGAACTATATCGCCTGTTCCCAGCTTGACAGTACTGTTATCGTCATTTACGATTAATCCTTCGTTATAGGGGTAGACGCTGCCGTTTTTGTACCTCAACTGGAAATAGACGATCTCGGTGTTATCGTTCAATTGCATCGAGAACCAGTCCCAGCCGCCCTGCTCCTCGTTCAGGGTGCTGGTGCTCCACTCCCTGTCCAGCCAGCTGTTGCCGCTGACTTCATGTTTAATGCCGTCAATTTCAATATAACCTTCGGTTGCTAATCTTGTAATCGAATAGTAATACGAGGCGCTGGTTTTCTCGACGCTCTTGTAGCTTAATCCGTTGTCTCCCTCGAAAACGATGTCCTTCAAAGGCGTCACGTCCAGTGACAGCGTTATGCCGTCTTTGGAAGCATATAACTGCCAGGGGAAGTCTCCTTCTCCCGTACCCAGCATATACCAGTCCCCGACGTTCATTTTGAAGGGATTTTTCGCAAAACCGGCCAGCCCCAGAGCATCGCGGTTGAATTTTTCAAAACAGTAGAACTCCCCGTTATTGACATCCGATACCGTGAAATGCGCCATGTAGATTTGGTTGGTTCCCCAAGCCGATGTCCTGTCGGTTTCCAGCGGGATTAACGAAATGCGGAAAAAGGTAAGCTGATAGCCGAAGCGGTTGCCCTCTGCGTCATAAAGGTTGCCGGTAAAATACCACCACTCGTTGCGGAAACCCTCATGCGTGCCATGGTCTTGGGGAAAGCTGAAATCGATTACCTTATCGGCGATACTGTAGCCCTCGGTATCGCTGTTGCTAAGCGCTTCGATGATATTTATTTTTACCCCGCCGCTGTTGCTGTTTTCACAGTTGCATCCGGTCAAACCGGCGGAGGTGGATATCAGCAATAAAATTACTAAAAGGGAAATCAATCTCAGTGCGCGAGAATTTGCCATTTTATTCCTCCCTCAGGGCTTCGGCAGGCGAGGTTTTCGACATTTTCCATGAAGGGTAAACGCTGGCAAGCAGGGATGCCACGATCGCTATAGCCAGCGCTTCTAATATAGTCCCGGCGCCGACTGTCATCTGGATGCTCCAGCCGAACGAGCGGATGTTGATGGTCTGAATCAGGATTAGCGACATAAAGATTCCCAGCGGAATCGCTAAAATACCAGAGATGGCACCCATAAGCCCGGTTTGCAATGCGGTCATTCCCCATATCTGCCGTGGAGTTACTCCGGCTGCTCTTAAAATGCCGAGTTCTTTGATCTTTTCAAGCTGGTAAGCCATCAATGCGCTGAGTATGCCGATAAAGGCGACGATAATCGCCAGGAACTCCAGCACCCTGGTGATAAGGAAGGTGCGGTCGAATAGATTCAGCACATTACCCCTTATGGTGGCGCTGTCGGTTACCGTAATTCCGGCTGTGTCGGCGACGAGGGCTTTAACTGCCGTCATGACGGAGACCTTATCGTCTGCATTTTTAAGATACAGCCCCAGAGACGCAATGGTATCGTCGTGCCAGTATTTCACATAGACGCTCTGTGCCATGATAACCTTACCGGCATCCGAACTGTAGTCATAATAGATGCCGCTGATGGCGTATTCCTCTTTGCCCTGTTCTGTGGTGAAGGCAATAGTATCTCCGACCGACAAACCGTGTTTATAGGCCAGTGGCTCCGAGATATAAACAGCTTCTCCGTTTTTCAAGCTCTCCCAGGCAGGGATGGCGTTACCGGTTTTTAACTGGTATTCCGTGCGGCACTGTTCGACGGGAGTAATAACATCGACTTCCAGAGTGCCGTAATCTGTTACCAGGAAGACTGTTTTTAAGCCCTTGGTGGCTTCGATTCCTTTAAGGGCGACAATCTGTTCTACCAATTCATAGGGCAGAGGCGTTTCAGCGGTGCTGGAAACATTTTCCATGGTATTGACATAAACATCTCCCTGTATCGCTTGCTGCATCCAGAGTTGTACCGTAGTGCGAAAGCTCTCTATCATAATGCCCATACCGATCACCACCGAGATTGCCACTACCATAGCAGCAATTGCCGTTCCGGTGCGGCTGATGGAGCCGGCAATTCCGGTAACCGCCATCTTGTAGAGCACGCTGGTTTTACTGCCTACTTTATTCATAAAAAGCCCCAGGTATTTCGAAATCAGTTCAGCAATAACGGGTACACACAGGGCAAAGCCGATTACCAGTAAAAAGAGCGAGGCGAATCCGGCTATCAGGCTTCTTTGCGACAGGAAAAGAATGATTACCGATAACCCTATCATTCCCAGCCCGACAAGGGTGATTTTCGGCAGCAGTTTCTGGGCGAGGCTTTCGATTACCGAGCGGAACCTGACGATTTGCGGCCTGGATGCGGCAGCTTCGAAAGCTGGAATAAATGAGGCTACCAGCGAGGTGATAACACCCAGCAGCACCCCCTTTATAAAAATCCCCGATGACAGTTCGAAGGTGGTGACCGTTAGCGTCAA
>JAQTUQ010000068.1 GCA_028707255.1 Dehalococcoidales bacterium | reverse complement strand
CCGCCAATTATCTTGTTACATTATACACCACCGGTAAAACCAGTTAAATATCGACCGGGTAAGTTCCCGTTCAGATTGACATTCCGGCTATATCACTGGTAATATATGTGTGCACTTATATCATTAACGATATAGCAAGGAAGGGGTCGGAATTGAAAATCTTGTCCGGAACGAAATTGAGGGTATCTTTTATATTAGTTTTTTCTTTGCTTGCCGTTCTAATATTGGGCGGCTGTAATAACTCCCCGGCGGTCGCAAGAGAGATAATGGTATTTGCCGGCTCTGCCAGTAAACCGCCGATGGATGAAGCCGCTCTGGCCTTTAAAGAACAAACCGGTATCAAAGTTAATATTAACTATGGCGGTTCCGGGACGATGCTCTCCCAGATGAAAATATCACAAACCGGCGATATCTATATTCCCGGTTCGCCCGATTATCTGGTCAAAGCGGAACGGGACGGTGTTACCGACCCTGCGACTACTCAAATAGTTGCTTATTTGCTGCCGGTTATTTCGGTACAAAAAGGCAACCCTGAAAATATCCGGTCATTGACTGATTTAACCAAACCCGGCATAAAAGTTGGTATCGGGAATCCTTCCACGGTTTGTGTGGGATTATACGCTATTGAAATATTTGAAAAAGCCGGAATGCTGGAGAGTGTTTACGGTAACATTATCACCAATGCGGAAAGCTGCGAGAAAACGGCCACCTTGTTATCATTAAAATCGGTCGATGCCATAATCGGCTGGGATGTCTTTCATCACTGGGACCCGGAAAATATCGATACCATTTATTTACAGCCGGAACAAACGCCCAGAATTGCTTATATCCCGGCGGCTATATCGACTTATTCAAAGAACACTGCAGATGCACAGGCCTTTATAGGTTTCCTTACCTCTGATAAAGTACAGGCTATCTTCCAAAAATGGGGTTATATCACCAGCGAGACGGAAATCCGGCAATTTGCCCCCGACGCAGTTATCGGCGGCGAATACGAACTACCCGAAGCCTATGAAGCTTTGATTAAATAAATATTCTTATAACCTACATTCGGTAATTCAATGCTAAATTAGGAGACCGGACCTTGTTATTAAATAAATATTTCTCACCGCGGATAGTTTTTTATTGTTTAATAATTTCGGCTCTATTAATGGGTTCTTTCATCGGCTGTTCCCGCACCGGGGAAAATCCGAAATTAAGCGTGTTCGCCGCCGGCGGTGCCAAACCGGCGATTGATGAAATTTGTGCCCTTTTCACGGAGGAGTATAGTACGGATATCGATATCAACTATGGCGGCGGCGGGGAAGTACTATCCCGTATGGTCCTGTCTGAAACCGGTGATATATACATTGCTCCCGAACAGAGATTTATGGAGAGTGCCCTCGAAAAAAATGCCATTGTCGGCGCCACCGTAAAAAACCTTGCCTTCATGATTCCGGTAATCGCCGTCCCCGAAGGAAATCCTAAAGGAATAACCTGTTTATCCGACCTGGCTAAGCCCGGAATTCGCGTCGCTATTACCCGTTCGGAGACTACGTTATTGGGTATCTTCGCCCCGGAAATTTTCGAGAAAGCGGGGCTTGCTCAGGCAATCGGAGAAAATATCATCGCTACAGCCTCGGACCCCAACAATTTGCTTACTATGCTGACCACGAATGCTATAGATGCCGGTATTATCTGGCACTTTTTTAGCACCTCAGCTTCTGATAAGATTGATATAGTCTGGCTTTTACCGGAGCAGTTAACCGGTGTCGGGCAGATGCAAACAGCCGTGTCGGCATACAGTGAAAATACCGAAACTGCTCTTGCATTCATCGAATTTCTGGTATCCCCCCAGGGCAAGTTGATATTCCAGAAGCACGGCTATATTACGGAGATTGAGGAGGTTAATCGATATTGGAAATAATACCGACTTTACAGCAGGCTAAAGAAAAACTTACCTCTCTAATAGATGTAAATAATTTAAGAAATGAGTCGGTAAAGGTAGCTATCGGCACCCTGACTGCGGAACAGGCCATCGGTAAACCATCCAGAAATGACTACGCACTTTTAAGCGGCAAAGAGGTAATGATTGAGGCTCAGTTCAAGGGTAGTTACGGTCAGGCTTTCACCAATCAGCCGGAACAGTTCGACGGTCTATTGAATGATTTATTGAATCTCAACCTGGATACGATAAATAACCGGGCGATATTCGTCGCCACATTAAACGCAGTTTGTTCTCATCTCGGTATAATCGGTAAGGTACGCCACTGCCGCAACGAAGAACCGGAGGAATGCGGTAAAGAACTGGCAAACAATCTCTATACGCGTTTCGGAATAATTAAGATTGCTATGGTAGGCTTCCAACCGGCCTTATTGGAAAATTTAATAAAGAAATTCGGGGCGGAAAATATACGGTGCAGCGACCTTGATGTGAAGAACATCGGCACGAATAAATTCGGTACTGTAATCCGCGACGGCAGCCAAGAAAACCAAAACCTCATAGAATGGTGTGACCTCCTGTTACCTACCGGAAGCACCCTGGTAAACAATACCTTCGACGACCTGTATCAACAAACGGTTTCCCGCAATAAACATTTCATGATGTTCGGCGTAACCGGAGCAGGTGTGGCCGCACTATTAGGATTGAATATAATTTGTCCGCGGGCTTGTTAACATTAGTCATTGCTGCCCCGATAAACAGGAA
>JAQTUQ010000067.1 GCA_028707255.1 Dehalococcoidales bacterium | reverse complement strand
GTTGATGCAATGATAACCAATTTTCATCTTCCGAAATCGACCTTGTTGATGCTGGTTTCTGCTTTTGCTGGTAAGGAACTGATTGATAAAGCATATCAAATTGCTATTGAAGAGAAGTATCGTTTTTATAGTTTTGGCGATGCCATGCTGATACGCTGATAGGAAATTACATGATGAATCGGTCTATTTGTGAGGGGCATCACTAGCGATTATTACGGCGTTTTGGTGTATGTTACCTCTGGCGAGTGAAGCGAAGATGCCTGCAAAGCACAACGCCGCGCAAATCGAAAATATGATATGTGCGCTTTTTGTCAAAGCCGGATAATATTCAGGCGTAATTTCTACCTGACCGATTATCAGATTAAATACAACTGTAGTAATGCCCATACTGAGCATCATGCCTATTTGACGCATGGTAGATATTGTTGCCGAAGCAACTCCATAATACGGCTGGTCAACTGCACTCATCACGGCATTGGTATTAGGGGAGGAGAAAAGAGCAAATCCAAAGCCGAGAAGCGCTAAATAGCCTATTATTAGTCCTACGGGTGTGTCCTGATTGATGAAAGCCAGAAGCCCAAGCCCGATGGCAGAAATAGCCATACCGGAAGAGGAGAGGGCTCTCGGTTCAATATGGTCTGAAAGCCGACCGGTGATTGGTGAAAAGATAGCCTGGACAGCAGGGCTGGTAACCATGATTAAGCCTGCGGGTTCAGAATTATAACCGCAGGCATATTGCGGATATAAGCCTAATAAGAAAGCCACTACGTATGTTCCACTGTAATTAATTAGAGCGGCAAGGTTGGAGAATGCGAATGCTCGATTGTGTCTAAATAAAGACAAGTTAAAAAGGGGTTTTTGCGTTCTGGATTCCCACCATAAAAAGACTGTCCCAATGATTATGCCACCGATAATTAACCAGACAGCATTTGTTTCCGGCAGAAGCGTGACGCCATACATTATCACAATCAGCGCCATGCTGTACACAATAGCACCCACGAGGTCGAATTTATCCTTTGCGCCTACTATCAATTCTCCTTTTAGTTTCCAGAGTGCTATAAAAATAACTATTACATTAAGTACGGAAGTGATAATAAAAATGCTTCTCCAGCCGATGTATTGCGTCAGCAATCCACCTAGAAAAGGCCCCATGGAAAGCCCGATATAAACGGTAGCGATATTTATGCCCAGTATCTTTCCACGTTCTTCGGTTGGATACTCAGCGGTTAATATTGCGAGAGCAGTAGAGAAAACTGCGGCGCCGCCAATCCCCTGGACAGCCCGCGAAACGAGAATCATAACGCCGGAGTTTGATATTGGCGTAAGGATGGAGCCAAGCGTGAATACTATCATTCCCAGTGTAAATATCTTCTTTCTGCCGTGAATATCAGCGAGTCTTCCGAATGGAATCAATAATGACGCAGAAGTGAGCAAATATGCCGTAGTAACCCAACTTAACGCAATTACGTTAAGGTTATATTCTTTTCCGATAGCCGGAAGCGCTATGTTCACGGCAGATGCCATAAAAGGGGTAAGAAACGAGGCGATAGTTGTTACCAGAAGGACGGCGTTCCGGCGTGCGCGATTTTCAGTATTCTGCATTAATGAGGCTTCCTTTTGCAGTTTAGATAATCAGTAAGTAAACTAATAAATCTGATTCTAACACATGAACTCGTGTTTTGCACGAATCGTCAGTCGCTTCGATAACTCCACAATAAACAAACCCAGATTGCAGAGTTACCAGCTTACCGTTGGAAGGGTATTGCTCAGTTTAAAGAGCGAAAGATAATTCTCCAGGGAAATTCGCTGTTAAAAAATATTATTAATCGAGTGAGGCAGTTCCTAGGAACTGCCTCACTGTTTAGTTCTAAATAATTGGGATGGTTATTTCCCTTTCCAATTGGGCTTTCTCTTTTCGATGAAAGCTCGGGTTCCCTCTATGAAGTCCTCAGAGTCCTTTATCCGGTTAGCCATTTCCCTCTCTAATTTTAAAGACTCCTCAAGCGGCATGTTATGGCCTCGTATCATCGCTTCCTTAACGGCTCTGGTTTGTAGAGGACCTGCCTCGCAGATGGTATTTGCCCACTGTATTGCCGTGGGCATCAATTGGTCTCGCGGTACCACCTTATTCACCAGACCTATACGGTATGCTTCCTGGGCATCAATGTGCTGACCCATCAGCAGTATTTCAGCGGCTTTAGCTCTTGGTATGAAACGAGGTAATCTGCTAATGCCGCCTCCACCCGGTATAACACCAACTTTTATCTCGGGCAATCCTAAGCGAGAATTATCGGCGGCAATTCTTATATCACAGGTTAAAGCTAATTCCAATCCTCCGCCCAGACAGTAGCCGTGGATAGCAGCAATAAAAGGCTTCCAAACTTGGTCGGCGCGTACCCGCTCTTCTCTTGCTTCCTGCTGACCAGGATGGAAGCCTCTGATATCAGCGCCACTGCAAAAAGCCCTATCTCCAGCTCCGGTAATGATACCAACCCATACTTCAGGGTCATCGCGGAAATTTCTTATCGCTTCTCCTAGTTCCCGGCTGAGTTCCGCATTTATGGAATTCAACACTTCGGGGCGATTCAGGGTGAAAAATCCGATTCTACCATCTTTTTTGTATTCAACTGCAGCCATATTAATCCTCCTTGCGTATTTATGCGTTTTTTCTAAATTGCCTTTATCGTGCATTCTAATATATACCGTACTG
>JAQTUQ010000012.1 GCA_028707255.1 Dehalococcoidales bacterium | reverse complement strand
GTTGTCCCAGTCAGGCGGTGAGATAACAACTTTCACTGGCAGGTTATATTTTTTAGCGAAAGCGAAGTCTCTCTCGTCATGCGCAGGAACTGCCATTACGGCGCCGGTTCCGTATCCGGCAAGCACATAATCGGCAATCCAAACCGGCACTTTGTCTCCGTTGAGTGTGTTTGTGACATAGGCTCCGGTAAAGACGCCGTCCTTCTCCTTTTCGGTGGAAAGCCGCTCGATTTCGGTAAAACGGCGTGTTTTGGCTATATATGCCTCAACCTCGGCTTTTCTGTCTGGGGTGGTAATTTTGGCTACCAGGGGATTTTCGGGTGCCAGCACCATGAAGGTAACCCCGTAAACGGTATCGGCACGGGTGGTAAAAACCCTCACCTCTTTTTCGGAGATACCCGGGATATTCAGCTCGAAGGCAATCTCGGTTCCGATACTCTTACCGACCCAGTTATGCTGCATTGTTTTGATACGCTCAGGCCAGTCCAGCCCCTCGTGCTGCATCAGTTCATCGGCATATTTGGTGATGCGGAAAAACCATTGTTCGAGGTCTTTGCGAATAACCGGCTCATCGCATCTTTCGCAGGTACCGTTGGCCAGTACCTGCTCGTTGGCAAGCACCGTCTGGCACTTGGGGCACCAGTTGACGGGAGCTTTGTTGCGATAAGCCAGTCCGTGTTCGTAAAGCTTTAAAAAGAACCACTGCGTCCACTTATAGTATTCCGGCTGGCAGGTAATCACTTCCCTGTCCCAATCGTAAATAGCGCCAATGGTTTTTAACTGCTTGCGCATGTTTTCGACGTTTTTCATTGTCCACTTGTAAGGGTGTATGCCGTGTTTGATGGCGGCGTTTTCAGCCGGCAAACCGAAGGCATCGAAACCGATGGGATGCAATACGTTAAAGCCCTGCATTCTCTTGAAACGGGCATGTACATCCGAAGGCGCCATGGCATACCAGTGTCCGATGTGCAGGTCTCCCGAGGTATAAGGGAACATGGTAAGCGCATACCACTTGGGTTTGTCACTGTGCTCATCTACCCTGTAGAGGTTATCTTCGGCCCACCTGTTTTGCCATTTCTTTTCGATTTCAACCGGGTTGTAAACGTTTTCCATATTCAGTTTTCCTTTCAGATTAGCTCTCATTGTAGCAACAAGGCCGTTTACTTTGCAATAGAGATGAATTCGTGAATTTTATAGATTTGCCACAGCCGGCGTTTAACTGCTATTATGAGAAACGATGTTAAATCCAATTTTCATAATAATAGGCATAAATGTATTTATTTTTATTGCCGCAAACATATCCAGTACGCTTGTCTATGACCTTGCCTTATGGGCTCCGCTGCAGTTGACTTTACAGCAGCCGTGGGGGGTTTTTACCAGCATGTTTACCCATGTGAGTTTTACTCACATACTCTTCAATATGCTGGCGCTCTACTTTTTCGGCAGTTATTTATTGAAAATAACCGGATTGAAAAAATTCCTGATAATTTATATAGGCGGCGGCTTGCTTGGCAGCATATTCTATGTACTGCTAAGCACGCTTATCAGTCCGGATATACCCGGGCTGGCTATCGGCGCTTCGGGCGCCATATTCGCGCTGGGCGGCACTTTGGCGGTGCTGATGCCCAAGATGAAGGTCTATATCATGTTCATACCGGTTCCGGTCCCGTTATGGATTGCCGTGATTGGCGGCGGATTGATAATGTCTTTTATGCCGAATGTCGCCTGGGAAGCCCATCTCGGGGGCTTGCTTTTCGGGTTAGGGGCCGGTTTCATTATTAAGAATCAACAAAAACAGACTTATTACTATTAAATAAATATATTTATATGTTTTTCGGGGGTGATTGATGTTTATAAAAAGCCTTCGTAAACTATCTCCTGTAATCCTTATCTGCGCTCTTATATTCAGTCTAATTGGGTGCAATTCGGGTTATGCCTCCAATCCCATCAAAGAGAGGGAAACACTCTTTCAGATATCGACAATCAATGCCCTGATGGAGGGTATTTACGACAGCGTCATTACGGTCGGAGATTTACTTCAATACGGCGATTTCGGTATTGGCACTTTCGAAGGTCTCGACGGAGAAATGATTGTCCTCGACGGCAAATGTTATCAAATTAAAAGCGATGGAGTGGCTTATCTCAAGGAAGATAGCGCAGGCGTTCCCTTTGCCGATGTAACCTTTTTCGATAAGGATTATGAGGAAGCAATTGCTTCGGGAACTACTTTCGAACAGCTTAAAACACAGATAACCGGTATACTGCCGACGGAAAATATCTTTTATGCCATAAAAATCGAGGGCACTTTTATCTATATGCAAACAAGGAGCGTTGCCGGGCAGGTAAAGCCATATCCTCCGCTGACAGAGGTTACGGCAGACCAGGTGGTTTTCGATTTTAATAACGTCAAAGGCACGATAGTCGGTTTCTATTGCCCCGAATACGTGGCGGGGGTGGGGGTTGCCGGATATCATCTGCATTTTATAACTGATGAACTGGATGCCGGCGGGCATATTTTGAACTTTACGGTAGATGAAGCTACAATTTATATAGATTACACCAATGAATTTTACCTGATTCTGCCGGGCGAGGGCAGCGATTTCTATAATACCGATTTCAGTCCTGATTATACCGATGATATCGAGGAGGCGGAGAAATAAAATGTGTATTTTTTGCGGTGGAGCCTGCGGCGGAGTGGTCGATATGGCGCTGCCATCGATAGCTGCCGGGGTATCGCTGGTGTTTTTTAAAGTAAAGGCGGTCAAGGCTTCGCGTAAGGCGTTAAAGTCTGAGGAAGAGAAACCTGTTGATGAAGCTGAAGGTGGGGAAGAGTAGGGATTTATCTTTCTCGTCTATGGATTATACTGGCTCACCAATAAATATTGTTATGATGGAGTCCCGCTTTATCGGTACGAAGCACCTTGAGTTGGGATTTTGATTTCCCGTTCGCCCTGAACGTGTCGAAGGGTTAAACGAACGGGAAAGGAATGTTTAACTACTCCGCCGCCGTTATGGTTCGACAAGCTCACCACGAACGGCTATACCCCCCAAGATCCTTCGCTTCGATAAATCTTCGCTCCAGGAAGACATACAGAGGACTATTACTCTGAGCAAAGCGAACGTACTCCATCGTATTTATTTAAGATGCAATAATTTTCCATATGGAAATAAAAAAGTTATATAATACTGATATTATGAACGATAATACTAGATACTCACTATCTCAACTGGGTTGGGACTCATTCTTCGAGGAGCAATTCAAACAGGTAAAAATCCCCGGTTCGATTCCGGCAAGAATCGCCTCCGAATCCCGCGAGTTATATAAGGTTTACAGTGAGTGCGGAGAACTGGCGGCTAAAATTTCCGGCAAGATGCGTTATCTAGCAGGGGAAGAAGGGCAGTTGCCTGCCGTGGGCGACTGGGTGGTAATCGTACCGCAAGTGAACGAAAAGTCTGCTATTATTCACGCCATGATTCCGCGTAAAAGCAGGTTTTCACGTAAAGTCGCCGGAGAGCTTACGAAAGAGCAGGTAGTGGCTGCCAATGTGGATACCGTCTTCATCGTCAGCGGTCTGGACGGCGGCAGGAACCTCAACCTGCGTAGAATCGAGCGCTACCTGACGCTGGCATGGAACAGCGGGGCGTCTCCGGTAATCGTTCTCAATAAAACCGACCTCTGCCCGGACTTGAAGGTCAGCATCGAGAGCGTCGAGTCTGTTGCAATGGGAGTGCCTGTGCACGCCCTCAGCGCCAGAGAAAGGTCGGGATTGAACGAGTTGGGGCAATATCTTGAAAGCGGAAGAACGGCCGCTTTTTTGGGGTCTTCGGGGGTGGGAAAGTCGTCCATTATCAATGCCATCATCGGCGAAGAAAGGCAGGATACCGGCGAAGTGCGTGACGACGATAAAATGGGCAGGCATACCACTACAAAGAGGGAACTGATTCTTCTGCCTGAGGGCGGGCTGGTAATTGATACCCCGGGAATGCGCGAAATACAGATGTGGGGCGGGGAAGACGACCTCGAAGGGGCTTTCCCCGATATAGTAACTCTGGCTGAAAGGTGTTATTACAACGATTGCACGCATGACAGGGAACCCGGTTGTGCCGTCAGGGATGCCATTGAATCAGGCGACCTGGAATTATCCCGTTTCGAGAGCTATAAAAAACTGCAAAACGAACTGGTCTATCTGGCTGCCAGAGAGGATAACAGCGTGCGGCGCATGGAAAAGGAAAAGTGGAAGAACCTGTTCGCCAAAGAGGCGAAGAGGAAAGCCGGGCAGTAGGGAGAACAAAACTGTCATTGCGAGTCCCGACCTGTCGGGGCGAAGCAATCTTTCTCGAATAGACTGCATGGCGGTATTAAAATAACCGGTAGAGATTGCCGCGTGGTTCGACAGGCTCACCATGAACGGATTTATCAGGACTCCTCGCAAAGACAGTGCAGGGGAGTTTAGATTTATCGCAAATCCCTGCCGACTTTGTATAATATGAGTAGACACAATATAGATAATCGTTTGGTTTTGTTAGCATTAGGGGATAACGAATGAAAATATCTGTTATACTGGCGCATCCCGATACGAAGAGTTTTAATTACGCTATCGCACAGGCAGCAGTAAAAACTTTACATAAAAATGGTCATTCCGTCTTTTTCCACGACCTGTACAGGGAAGATTTTCCGCCTGTCATTCCTGCATACGAGATTCCGAGAAATGCTTCTTTACCGGCGATAATCAAGACTCATTGTGATGAAATTACTGAGGCGGATGGAATAGTAATCGTTCATCCTAACTGGTGGGGGCAGCCGCCTGCTATTTTGAAGGGATGGATCGACAGGGTACTGCGTTCGGGAGTGGCTTATGAATTTTTAGAAGGGGATAGCGGGGAAGGAGTTCCCAATGGTTTACTGAAAGCTCGCTCGGCTATCGTTTTCAACACATCCAACACTCCTCCGTCAAGGGAAAGGGATGTATTCGGAGACCCGCTCGAAACGTTGTGGAAAAACTGTATCTTCCGCTTGTGCGGCGTCGATAATTGCTACCGCAGGAATTTCGAAGTCATCGTAACCAGCACATTGGAACAGAGACAGCAATGGCTTGCAGAAGCAGGGGAGACAGTTCGAACATATTTCCCCTAAGCATACGAGTGGCTGTCTTTTATCTGTGGGAACAACGGCGATAAGCACTATTTACATATAATTTAGTAGACAAGCTTTGACTGATATCATCCGCTGCTGTTACAATTATATATCGTCTTTTCCCCTTTATGATTTTCGTTTACGGAGCTGCCTGAATGCTATCTTATTTAAAAAGCAAATCACTGGAAGTCCTCAAGGCAATGCTCCCTCTTGTTGTCGTAATTATCATCATGCAGTTTACCCTGATAAAAATGCCGCTCGAACAGTTCTGGCAATTTCTGGCGGGCGTTATCATGGCTGTTTCCGGTATGATTCTTTTCCTGGTCGGTCTTGAGATAGGTATTCTGCCGATGGGTCAAGCAATAGGAGCCGAGCTTCCCAAGAGGCGTTCTTTCTCCCTTTTGATAATTGTGGCTTTCCTGCTGGGTTTTGTGGCAACGATAGCGGAACCGGATGTTATCGTACTTACCGGACAAATCGCGCAGGTTACCGACGGTGAAATTGCCGCAAATGTGCTGACTGTTATTATCGCCATAGGTATCGCTTTCTTCGTGGCTATGGCAATGCTCCGAATCGTTTTCGGTTTTCGTATGGCTTACCTGATGGCGGCTAGTTATCTGATTATCATCATTCTTTCGTTTTTCACGCCGGCGCAGTTCGTGCCGGTTGCTTTCGATGCCGGCGGTGTGACTACCGGCCCTATGACGGTACCGATAATACTGGCGCTGGGGCTGGGTTTCAGTTCGGCTCTTGCCGGGAGGTCGGCCATATCCGACGGTTTCGGTTTAATCGGACTGGCTTCTGTCGGGCCTGTAATTGCAATAATGATAATGGGGATAATACTGTATTGAACTGGGCAGCGATTTTCGGCGGTTTCGGGGATACCTTTATAGGTGTTATAAAGGCTTTGTTGCCTATACTTTTGCTTTTTGTCATATTCCAGATATTTTTCCTGAAACTGCCAAAGAAGTATATTTATAACCTGATGGTGGGGACGGCTATTGCCGGTTTAGGCTTACTGCTTTTTTTACAGGGTGTACATATCGGATTCCTGCCTGCCGGAGAGGCAATCGGGGAATATCTGGGAAATATCAAATCCTTCTGGCTCTTAATCCCATTCGGATTCTTCATCGGGTTATTAACTGCCTGGACAGAGCCGGCGGTGCGAGTCCTCTGTGAACAGGTAGAGAAAGCTTCGGCTTCCACTATCCGTAAATCCACCGTCCTTTATGCCATTTGCATCGGTGTTGCAACGTTTGTCGCTCTCGGGATGGCAAAAATTGTTTACGGTATTCCTTTGTTGTATATTGTGATACCCGGTTATATAATTGCCCTGTTAATGATGTGGTTTAGCGACAAGTCGTTTTTGTCTATCGCTTTCGACGCCGGCGGTGTGGCTACCGGGCCAATGGCGGTTACATTTCTGCTGGCGATAGCTGTCGGTATCTCTTCAGCGATGGAAGGTCGCGACCCTATTCTTCATGGTTTCGGGTTGATAGCGCTGATTGCGCTGGCACCGATTCTTTCGGTTATGACTTTGGGCTTCCTGGTACGTTTAAGAAAGCATAAAAAGGAGTTATAAATAAATGGAATCAGGCATATATCTTATCGTTACGGTAGTTAACAAGGGATGGGGCGAAAAAGTTTTGGAGACGTCGATGAAAGCCGGGGCAACCGGCGGAACCATAGTACTCGGCAGGGGAATGGGCATTCATGAACAAAGAACTCTGCTGGGAATCAGCCTCGAACCCGAAAAAGAAATCGTATTGTCGGCAGTGCGCTCCGATGAAAGGGAGGCGATTTTAAAAGAAATCGTTGCTGCTACCGAGCTTGAAAAACCGGGCGCCGGTATCGCCTTTACGCTTCCCATTGATAAAATCTTCGGTATTTCTCATCATTTTCCAAAGGATACGGGTGATGAATTCACAGAATCGAAAAATGCTCAGAAATCATCAGAAACAGAGAATCCCGCTATGGAACTCGCGCAAAGCGATGATGTAAAAACTGATACTGCCCCCGATAAAAAAGAATAGAAATAACACGACACTATCAAGAACGGTGGCTGTACAATAAGCGTGCGGTCATATGGTTGTTTTTTGTTCTTGTATTCCATCTGTCGGACTTGCTGAGATGTATAAATCAGCAAGCCTTAATTTCCGACCTATTCATCATCGGCATAGAATAATTCAAGTCTTGAGTGAAAGAAGAGAAATTTTTAGGCAAAACTGCCCGGGTTTATTAAAGCGGAATCCATAGTTCGTTACTATTTAATATCTGGATTTTTCTTTATTAAATTGCGCTCAATGTTCAACTATATCGTAGCAAATAATTGACAAGAGTTTAATATTGCATTTATAATCCTTAAGGAATTGGAAATAAAAATGGAAACAAAATCTGACAGAGAACCCGATAAACGACAGAAGAAGATTATTTGCGTTCAATGGGTAATGCCGGGAGTTGCCTTGGAATAGGCTAATTCGGCTTAGTGGTGTTTGTATGCCCCGCGCCCCATCGGACGTGGGTTTTTTTATCCCAATAGTCAGGAAGAGGCTGCCGATGGAAGAGATGAATATTGAAGCCTTCAGAGAATTGCTGGCAGAAAAAAATTATAAGGTTTTACGCCAGAAACTGCTGGAAACCGAGCCGTCTAATATCGCCGAACTCCTTGACAGTATCCCTTCCGACAAGGCACTGACAGTCTTTCGTCTGCTTCCAAAGAGCCTGGCTGTTGATGTATTCGATTTTATGGACGGGGCGTTGCAGAATCGCCTGCTGGAATGTTTCTCCGATCAAGCAGCGCGTACTTTCCTTGAAGCTTTGCCTCCCGATGACCGTATCGAATTGTTGGAGGAAGTCCCGGCAAATGTTGCCCGCAGGCTTCTGCAGATATTATCTCCCGAACAGCGGCGTCTGACAGTCCATTTACTGGGCTACGAGGAAGATACTGCCGGCCGTGAAATGACACCTTATTTTGTCGATCTGCATGGTTTTATGACAGTGGGACAGGCGTTGGAAAGGATACGCGAACTTGCCATAAACAGGGAGACAATCTATGTATGCTACGTGATGGACCGCGGACGCCATTTAATTGGTACCGTGTCTTTGCGGGATTTGGTCACTGCCGACCCCAAAGCCAGAGTGTCCGATATTATGACACCGGACCCGCTTTTTGTATATACCAATACCGATCGTGAAGAAGTAGCTAAAATACTGCGCGAGCGTGAATTGATTGCCGTTCCCGTGGTCGATGCGGAAGAGCGGCTGGTAGGTATTATCACTTATGATGATGTTGTTGATATTATTGAAGAAGAAACTACCGAAGACATTTATCGATTCGGCGCTGTGCAGGGTACCGAAAGGAGTTATTTTACCAGCCGTATACTGGATGTGGTAAAAAGCCGTGCCGTGTGGTTGTTCCTGCTGATACTGGTAAATATGCTTACCGGCTCCATTATTGCCGGTCAGGAAGCACTGCTGGGAGAGATGGTTATACTGGCAGCCTTTATCCCCTTGCTTATCGGTACCGGCGGTAATGTCGGCGCTCAATCCGCTACTGTTGTAATCCGCGGTCTGGCAACCGGAGAAGTGAACCCCAAGAAAGCGATGGCTGTAATCGGCAGGGAATCGCTGGTGGGTATTGTTCTCGGTTTAGCGCTTGGCGTGGCGGTATTGGTTTTAGCCTATATTTTAGGGCGTGATTTGATGGTAGCCGGTATAGTTACCTTTACTTTGATAGTTATCTCGCTGATAGCAACCATTATCGGCGGGGCCTTGCCTTTTGCTTTCCGACTGGTAAAACTCGACCCCGCACTGGTGTCCGCTCCCTTTATCAGCACCGTGATGGATATATTCGGGGTTTTCCTTTATTTTGTGGTTGCCAATATTATGCTTACTATCTGAAGATTTACTCTTTTGAATAGCAATAATATTCAATCGCTTTTGTAAAAAATTCGGGAAAATCCGCATCGTATTTTTCAAAGAATTTGGCAAAATCGGGATGTCGGCTATAGGTCTGTCCCAAACCAAGAACCGCTTCATCGGAATAATGCGAGAAATTCTCCAGCCAGTTTCTCCATTTACCTACCAGTTCCTGTACTTCTTTGCTGTCATAACCTTTCGGCATATTGTCGCAGATAGCTTTAAAAATGGCTCCGCCTTCTTCCTGCAATGCCTTGAATTTCTCCTTTCCCATATTCAAAATGCGCTCTTCGCTCTCTTTAAGAGTTTTCTCTCCCCAGCGTTCCCGCACTTCCTGCCGGCATTTTTCGATTTGCTCGTCGCTGAATCCTTCGTAGTATTCTTTAATCGGCATCTCAGTCTCCTCTTTTAAGTTTTTAATGGTTTTTTCAATAGTCTTTATAAGCTCGTTGATACGGTCTGCTTTTTTAGAAAGAAGCATCTTTTGGGATTGCAGCGCTTCAATCACGTCGAAATCCGGGTCTGCCAGTATCTTACTGATTTCATCCAGCCCGAAGCCCAGCTCGCGGAAGAACATGATTTGCTGCAGGCGCACAACTGCTTCGTCGTCATAATATCTGTATCCGTTTGCGGTACGGGACTTCGGTTTTAAAAGCCCCCGCTCATCATAGTAGTGTAGTGTACGTACGCTGATTCCGGCAACGTCGGCCAGCTTTTTAACCGTGTAAACCATCATACATAAATAATAAACTATGACGTTACGTCATAGTCAAGCTATAAATTGAATAATTAACGCTATCTTTGAGATAACACTTGAAACATTTTTGATGAAGCCTCAAATAATCCATTGTAAATAGTCGGTAATAATATTAATATAGACTAATGGTTTTGTATCGCTGATTATCCGGAGTTTTATATCAGATGGACACTATTATTATCAGTATCGTTGTTATTATCGGTCTTGCCATCTTATCTCAGTTGATAGCCTGGCTTACCAGGTTGCCATCGATATTGCTTTTGATAATTGCCGGTATATTGGCAGGACCGATATTCGGGTTATTTGAACCGCATGCTTTGCTGGGTGAGTTAATGGAACCGGTGGTGTCGCTATCGGTTGCGGTGATACTGTTCGAGGGTGGTTTAAATCTAAAAATCAGCGATATCAAACATACCACTCCGGTAGTGCTGCGCCTGATAACCGGCGGTGTACTTATAACATGGATAATCGCTACTGTCGGTGCAATATTCATACTGGATATGGATACCCGCCTGGCTGTGTTACTGGGAGCGATACTGGTTATCAGCGGGCCGACTGTTATCATGCCGCTGTTGCGTTACCTTCGCCCAGGGCAGAATGTTTCCGCGGTATTGAAATGGGAAGGGATTTTGATTGACCCTATCGGTGCTATTCTGGCTCTAATAGTGCTCGAAATTATTCTGGCGGGGAATTCTACGGGTGGTGCGGCGCTTCAAACGGCAGTAATTCTTTTCAAATCTATAGTATTCGGGGGCGCTCTGGGTGCCCTGGGGGCATGGGTTATGATGCAACTACTGCGGCGTCATATATTACCCGACCATTTACATATTGCAGCCACGTTAGGTATTCTGGCGGGGGTCTTTTTAGCTTCGGAACTTATCCAAACTAATGCCGGGCTAGTTTCCGCAATCGTAATGGGTGCCATAATGGCTAACCAATGTAAAGCCGATATCAGCCATATTTTCGAATTTAAAGAGAATCTAACCATATTGCTGGTTTCGTTTTTGTTCATTATTCTTTCCGCCCAGTTGGATTTGTCTTCTTATTCCGGTATTGCCTGGGAACTGGTGGTATTTGTGGTGATACTGATAATTGTAGCCAGGCCATTGGCAGTCTTTATCTCAGCACGTAATTCAAAACTTAAAATAAAAGAAAAATTACTTTTATCATCAATCGCTCCGCGGGGAATAGTGTCCGCTTCCATTGCCTCGGTATTTGCTTTTCGTTTAATGGCTGACGGTTATGCCGGTGGTGAATTGTTGACGCCGATTATATTTGCCGTAATATTCGGAACTATTCTTGCCTCCAGTGTTATTGCTCCATTACTGATAAAAGGATTGAAAATAAGCCAGATGAATCCGCAGGGTATCGTGTTTCTGGGTGGACAAATGTGGATTCGGGATATTGCTGCTATACTGGCTGAGAAGGAAATTAAAACTCTTATCATCGATGGAAACAAGGCAAATGTCGCCTATGCAAAGCGCAAGGGATTGAATGCCGTTTATGCGGATGCTCTGGCAGGAAGTTTTCTGGATAATACGGATTTCAGCGAATATGGGTATTTTACGGCAATGACTGCCGATGATAATTATAATATACTGGTGGCTTTAAGATTGAGCAAATTGTTCGGCCGTTCCGGGGTTTTTATACTGCCCACTCCCGACAGTGCGTCTCGGGAGCAGACGCAATTACAGCACCTGCCCGGAAGATTGCTTTTCGATAGCGGGGCGACATATGACAGGATAGCAGAGCTTTATGATAAAGGGAAGATTAAGCTTATAGCAGTTGAAAATGATATCGACAGCACAAAGTTTACGGACAAATTCGGGAAAGATAGCTTACCTTTACTTGCCATTGGTCCCAATGGAGGCGTAACGGTAATAACAACCGAAAATAAACTCGATTTTAAAAGCGGGACAGAGTTGGTTGTGTTGCTCCTAAATCAAACGGAATAGACTTAAAATCAATCCGATTCGATACACATTTACATCAGTAATTATCGTCTTCTTCTACGTTTACCGGAACCGGCTGTTGTTTTCCGTGAGACCTTATCAGTTTAATCGATATAACCAGCATCCAGATAAAACCGCTAATCAACAGCAATCTTTCGCTGATAGCTTGCAGGTGAGATTCGGTGGCTACCCCCCATGAAATAGCAAATGCAAGACACAGTATAACGGTTAAAACAGTATAAATCCAGTAAGGCTTCCAGTGTGGGTCTTTTCTGAAGTGGTGAGCAAATGCAATACAACCGAGGATGAAGGTTGCGCTAATTACCCCGGCAATGGAATTATGAATCAGCCCCTGTATGCTCAGCCCGATATTGCCGATTTCAGAAGGAAATGCAGCTATTGCCAGGAAGCCGACGCTGGTGATTCCGAAGAAGGATGTGCCTGTCAATGAACTGATTTTCTTATGGGTGATGGAGTATAGTTTCATAACAAAAATAATTAAGAACACTCCGATTAGAACAAAGGCAACCGTTTGCAGCCAGCCGAATGCGCCGTGAACCAGGTCGCTTATTTTAGATAAAACGGGCAAAGATTGCCACTGAATGATATCCAGCGCCAAAAGTATCGCCAGAAATGCGAACGGCCCGATAATTCCGGCCAGACTTAATAAACGACAGTGTTTTATTTTATTCCATATCGATGATGATTGCTTTCCCCCGGATGTCTGTTCGATTTTATCCAATTAGTGAAATACCTCTTCCCTGTTTAAAATTATTTAATACCTGTTTATATAAAAAAGGGCGATAAGCAAAATATGGAGTTCTGCGAACAGGTATGATGCTTATCGCTCCGGTGACGTTGCAAGAACTGAAAACCCAATTTAAGTTTATAACTCTATAATAAACCTGATGACAATTAGCTGTCTGTGACTTTTATCCTTATTACAGAATTGTATTCCCGTATTCAATTTTATAATCTTATTTTAAAAAACCGGCGCATGCATAAAATCAGAAGCAAGACTCCGGTTATTTCAGGTTTTATAATATATGAAACGAATTCATTGCTAAAAAGTTACCATTATCAGTTATCTGGAGGTAACCGCTACCTGTAGTAGTTGTAAAAGCGGGTGATGCTTGTACTGATAACCTGTCGCGTGAGCGTAGCCGGAGTGTTATCTGTATTCAGTGTGATGCTTTCGCAGCGCCGGGATTATAGCCTGATAATGTTAAAAATATAATTTAATAAAAACCTTTGATATTATACCAATAAATGTATTAATTAGCTAATTTATAGCTAATCGACTGGTTATCAAATTAAAATTACCTTTTTAGCAGTTTTAAGAAACTTCTAAACACCCATAAAAACATCAGGTGTGTTGACCATCAATATCGGGGCTTTAGGATTTTGAATAAGCCGGCTGGCTACATTTCCGGTAAACATTTGAGATGGACCTGAGCAGCCATGGTTGGCAATTATTATCATATCAACTTTATTTTTTGTAGCATATTCGGTGATGGTTTGTGCCGGTCTGCCGCTCATAATATCACTGCTGATTTGTATCCCGTCATACTTGGTTTTTGCGACCAGCGTCTTGAGATAATTCTCTGCCTCAGCCTTTTTGTCAGCATTCCACTGAGAGACTTCCGCATCGCTCTTAAAGGTATTCTCACCACTCCATACCTGGAGAGGTTCCCACACGCGGAAAAAAATAACCTCGTCTGCACCACACCCTTTGGCAATCGATTCAACGTGAGGAAGCACACACTCTGCCAGCTTGGAACCGTCCAGCGGGACTAAAATTTTGTGATACATTTGCTCTCCTTTCTGACCGGTAAGTGAACGCCATTATTCTACACGATAAAAGTCCGGATAGTCAAAAAGGATTATGATAAAAATTTCCATTCCCAGTAGTTTGATAAATGGTAGGGAGGCCAACTTGAAGGGGAAAAAATATAAGCTCTGCCGGTGATGAGATTTGGTGAAGATAAGGAGTCAATAGATTAAGAACTAAATTATTATTACGATTCTTATTTTTCTTTATATGGCCAAAGGCCTAATTTTATATTTTTTAGTAGTGTTTTTTTACAAGTTCCACAAATTTCGTCATAATTCCAAACAATATTCTCTCCTGCTAATTGTGTATACAGCCTTGAATATTGGGAAGCTATTGTCTCTTTTATATCAACAGAAACCAAAATATCAAGATACTTTCTATTTTTTATATATGTCGCTGCAAGACATTCGACAGAGGGTGTCGTTTCTATATGTAATTTACCATTACTTTTATTACTATTCCTAAAAAGCTGAATATAGCAATCATTGTTCATTTCTAATAAAAACGCAGTATCATCTATTATACAAACTTTCAAGATATACCCTAAGTGGACCCGAGGGGGTTCGAACCCCTTACCTCCTGAATGCAAATCAGGCGTTCTCCCAACTGAACTACGGGCCCCTGTTACGGCTTGTTATTAACACATTATTATATCAATGAAAGAGGTTTTTTAGCAATTTAAGATGGATGATGTTATCAGTCATGGCATTAATAAACAACAAGTCAACGCCGCTATGGATTCGACAAGCTCACCACGAGCGGCTATTTTGTCCCATTTATCTTGACACTGTCGAAGGGATAAAGATGCAGTAACCTGTATTGCTTAAAATGCGTTAGAAATATCAGCTTCTAGCCGGCCAATAGCCTTTTTATATCCAGCAGGGCGTCGATACCGGCAAATTCGCCTTCGAGGATACATTTATCTGCTTTTTTGAAATCGGTGAAACTGATGCCGGCAAGGCGCGGCTCAATTACCACATCCGCTTTTCTGAGACTGTTGTCGGTCGATTGAGAGTTGATTATGTTGATGAACTTCATGATGACGGTAAATATGTTGGGGTCTTTTAATACGGAGTCTGCATCCAGTTTGGCTTCGTCGATATAGATACGCTGTCCTATATTGGGCATGCGCGGCGAGACGTTGACGGCAATAACGATATCGGCTCCCATGTTCTTTACGACATCTACTGGAACCTGGTCGACAACTCCGCCGTCAACCAGAAATCTGCCTTTATGTTCGCAGGCGGAAAAGGCTATAGGAACGGAAATGCTGGCTCTGACTCCTTCCAGTAACGAGCCTTTATTTATGATGACTTCTTCACCGCTCATGATATCGGTGGAGGTGCAGGCAAAAGGTATTTTTAAATCCGAGAAATCGACATCTCCGATATAGCTTTTTAAAAGCTCGATTAACTTTTTCCCGCCGATGAAGCCGGTTTTTGGCAGTGCGATATCGATTAGCTGCCATCTTTTCATCAGGTCTATTTCCAGTACTTCTTTTTTGATTTCGGCAGCGCTTTTTCCAGTGGCGAAAAGGGCGCCCACAATGGCGCCGGCGCTGGTGCCGGCAATCATATCGATGGGGATATGTTCTTTCTCGAGTATTTCCAGTACCCCGATGTGAGCGAGTCCCCGCGCTGCTCCTCCTCCCAGCGCAATGCCTACTTTTTTCCTGCTCATAGATTAAACCCCGCGCTTTTTACCACAGGTCTTCGATATCTTTTTTAGCCTGCTCTGAATCGTTTACCGTATCCGAAAAACTTTTGTATGATTCTGCGCTGCCGTATTCACGCGGCTGGAAAGCCACCGGCATGGGAACAGCGTGCCCGAAGATGAGAGCCTGCTGCTTGGCGGAAAGCTTTGCCAGCACCGATTTCAATTCGCTTTTACCCGATACTCCCGATAATACGCTGTCCATATCGCGCTCATTATCTAAAAGGCAGCTGATTTTGGTGCCCATCTGCGACATGATTTCCTCATCGATGCCGCTGGGGCGCTGGTCGATAACCAGTAATGTAACATTGTATTTTCTCATCTCGCGGGCAATCGTCCCGAAAATGGTCTTCTCGGCAATATCGTGATTGAGGAACTTGTGAGCTTCCTCGATAGTAATTACCAGGGGAACAGGGGATTCGCCTGCGCCGCTCATCGCTTTCTCAGTTTTATCGCGGTACTGGGAATAAATACGGCGCGTCAGCAAATTGGCAACCAGTATATAGGCGGTAATATCGGTATACCTGCCGAACTCCAAAACTACATTCATGCCGCGGTTGAGGTACTCTATAACCCTGTGAACGGCATTTTGCTCCGTTTTTTGCTGTATAAAAGGCAGTCTCTTGATGGTATTCAATCCTCTTTGCAGGTTCTGGAAGGTGCTTTCATGTATGTTTAAGCGGTTTAGAAGCTTCTTGGTCTCCTCCGAGTCATCGAGCTCCGATGTGCGTATGAACCACTCGTTACCGAACTTGCGGCGCATCTGGTAGATGGCCTCGACAGCCGCGTCGGTCAGGTTGAGTGTCTGCCGCAGCAGCGACATATCCTCCGGTTCGATTTCGTTATAGCCGATTTTAACTACGAAATCGGTGCTGACGCCGCGGTTACGCGAGTTTTCCTCATCGAGTGTAAAAACAGCTACCTTAGAAGGGAACAACTGTTTTAACGCCTTGACACTGCGCCCCTTTTCACTGGTGCCTGCCCAGCCGTATTCGCTGTGCATATCGAAAACCAAATTGACGCAGGCGCTTTTTTGCAGCATGCCAATCAGCAGCATTCTTGTCAAAAATGTCTTGCCGGTGCCGCTTTTGCCGAAGATGCCGTTGGAGCGTTTAACCAGTTCGGGAAGATTGAGGCAGAGCTTGGTTTCCATGTCCAGCGGATTACCTATCCAGAATCTTTCCTTGTCCTCTTTCCCGAAAACAAGTTCTATATCCCGGTCATCAGCCAGTTTCACCGCCGAATAATGGCTGGGAACGGTCTTAACCGGTTGCGGCCCTTCCACCGCGCTGTCAATATCTCCGCCGATGGTCAGGTAGGGCATCACCTGTAGGGTGCCGAAGGTTCCGGTTCCCGCAAGAACCTCGGCGATAAAGGGGTCGTTGGTATCAGGCGGCGTCTGGGTCAGGTTTAAATCGGTCACTCCCAGCAGCACCTCGGTTATCATACCGAAAAAGCGGCGTTTCTGTCCTTCTATGGTTACATAACGCCCGACCACCATATCTTCTACCGAGGTATCAGCGTCAAGCCGCACTTCAACGCCTTTATTGGAAGAACCGGAGACGACGATGCCCATTCTCTTATTTTCTGCGGTCATTGCCTTATCCTTTCGAGGATGGTTCTGAGCCGGTTGAAATCGCCGCTAAGGATAGTTGCAAGGTGCTTGCCTGCCGATACCAGGAAAGCGTGCTTATCCTCCTGCACCAGGCTCATATTGCGCAGGACGGCGGCAATCAGTTCTTCATGCGGCAGGGTAACGGCGCTGTTCAATAGGGTATACAGAAATTCGAAAGAACGGCTGAACTCTATTACTTCCTGTGTGGGGCAGAGATAGACGAAACTATGAATTGGTGCCGGTTGGGGGGGCAGATATTGGAAGACCTTGTTATCTTCTTTGTATCCGACTACCAGCGCCTCGAATTCGCTTTTTAAAAGTTTTGAAATCTGGGGGCTGGATTTATAAAGCGCTTCCTCGCTGACTTCATCTTTCCCTCTTGCCAGTGGCTTTCTGCCCGGGTCGATTCCGCCGGTGGTCGCATTGAACACGATGCCGTAGATTTGGGCACCGATGTTTTTGGTTTTTACCAGACCGCCCAGATGTGGAAAACGGTCGAGCTCATAGCACTGGGCGGTAAAACCTGACGTTGCCGAGCGGATTACCTCTCCGACTCTTTGTATTTCTTCTGTGTCCACGAAAAATACCTTTTTAGCTTATATCCTGGGCAGTCTGACGGTCATCCATTTGCTTTCCAACAGAAACCAGACAAACTCGACAAGCAGTGCGATGAGAAACCAGATAGGCATATTTTACTCTCCTTTATTCGATGAGTTGATAAGATTTCATATATTATATTACTAATGAGGCAGGTAATGCCAAGTATATTCGGAATAATTAATGCCGCCAATGATAATGCCTGTTTATCACCAGTATATCGTGTAATCGGAAACCACGCCGGACGGCAGATAATAATAATCCCCCAGCTCTTTTTCCAAATCGTCAATCATCTGCCCCATCGCTATAATCTCCGCTTCCCATGCTTTCATGTTTTCGTATTCTTCCGAACCTATGATGAATGTTTTTCCCTTTAGAGCATTGTTATATCGACGTACTTCATCGTTATACTCTGAAAGAAGTGTTCTATAGTTCTCCCAGCTTTCGATATAGTCTTCGAAAAAGGCATAATCAAGAGATTCCGCTTCATCTATGGCAATATGCCCGTAGACTTCACCGATAACCAGATAAGCTACGGTATCCCATTTATCCGGGTCGGGAGAGGGGTCTACGTCACTTTCGTAAACATAACTTTCACCATCCCATGTCTTTATCAGTCCGCCGGTGCAGTCGATAAACACCAGCCCCATATCGCTCGTCTCGAAGACATTGGCGGCATGGCCGACGCTGCCGTCGGCATAATCAATGCTGACCCATCCGGCCTTTATACCGGCAACTTCGGCGTTGTTGTGCAGCCTTTCGGCAAAATCGCTGCAGACGAAGGCTTCGGGGCCGTCCTTGACATAGGGCAGGGTATTGGTGTCATCGGTATATATAAAAATTACCAGTTCGTCGTACGTGGGATTGACTGCGTCCTCGTTGTTTATCAGTTGGATGGGTTCGTTATCGCCGCCGACTATGACCGCCCCGCTCTCCGAGTATAAATATCCTTCTTTCTGTCCGAACAGAAGGTCACAGGATGTGAAGAGCAGTACCAGGCTGATAATTATCGATAATAATAGTTTTTTCATAGCGTACCAATATTCTAACGTTTTCGAATCCGATAAGGAAGTCTGCGCATAAATTAACGAATATAAAAATACTTCTATACGGTTTTCTTCATCCGCCAGCCGAAAAGCAGCAATCCTCCGGCGATAAGGTGCGGCAGTCCTGTCAATAACCAGGCGGTAATCTGTCCGTTATTAAGATAATAAAAAGAGTGTACGGCAAATGCCAGGGAGACAATGATGAGCAGTATGCCGGCGTAGTTTACCCTCCAAATCGAAAGAACATATGCGGCAAGGGCGATAACGGCGAATACGATAAGCAGTATTCCCGCTGTATCGGATGTCGTAATGCCCCTGAGCGCCCCTTCGCTTAAAAGCATAACAATCAAAAAGACCGCGGCAATGAATGCAATGGTTCTGCCGATGCGAATCAGTATGCCCCCAGTTTTACTCTTGCCGGCAGATTTTTTGTCATCGCTGTTATTTTCTATATCCATCTTGTCCTCTTGCTGAAACTTTTTGCCGATGTATTTATCTCCATATTCTTCTCGGAAAGTGATGCTTCCACCAGTTTTTGCAGGTTTTCGCGGTCGGCTGCGGTTACCACTGCCTGTTCGTGGGCTTCCGACAGGGCAACCGGGTAGCCCTGCCCCCTGCGGCACTGGTCGAGTATTAAAGTATGCGACATATTTAACAAAGTATCGTTCCGGGCAATCCATTCCGGTATTTCTATGCGGGCGATTTCATCTTCTATCTTGACATAATAAAAATAAATACGGTGAATCCCGTAACGCTCCTGTATCGAAGAACGGCTGATAAATATACCCGACCTCTCTCCACTGTCCAAAAGCGTTAAAAACAGGTCTTTATCCTGTACTCCATCCACCGCACCGCAGGCGTAATTTCCGTTCGGATTATCCCGGCGGCATTTGTCACAGTTTACCGGATTGTATGGGCAGATGGAGATGCGAATGCTTCCCACAACGTCCGAAGAGCGCGGGAAACTGATATAGCTCGCCAGGGCAATGTTTTTCCCCTCACTGATTTCTTTAATGTCATCGAGACATTTCAAGAAGCCCTTTCCCAAAAATTCACTCACTATAAATTCGGGGATGTCCTTGCTCATGAGATTCCAGCGAATCAGCGTTCCGTCGGCAAGTAGCAGGGCAGGGATTTCTTCTTTGAGCGAGGCGGCCATTTGTGCCAGGTGTTTGAACTCTTCTATATCTCGCTTGATACCAAGCAATGTACCTTCTATTGCAACCTCGCGATTGCTGCCGTCGGGGGATGTCATAACCAGGTCTGTTTTATCGAAATACAATTGCGGAGCACTTTCGAGCCGGGCATCGGCGCTGTCACCGTATTCGAGGTGAACGCTGCCGATATTGATAAGGTAATAGCGTGTCGAGTGGTGGCGGTCGACATCTATCTGCGAACCGTCGGTGGCAACAACTGCGAAATTTTCGGGAGGCTGCTCGGGTCGATAACGGTTGGATAAGTTTTCTACCGGTTCGGCAGGCATCCAGCTGATTTTTCCGGATACGATTTTATTTTTTAAATCATCGATGTTCAAGGAGTTATCGCAGAGCACCGACATCGCTCTGGCCAGGTGCTTTTGCCGCTCTTCATTGCCGGCATCGATGTGGTCGGTCATCTTCTCTACCTGTGAGGCAATACGGTCTAAATCCAGCGACATCTGCGCTCCTCTTAAATCATCGGATTATACCTTAGTATAGATTATTGAGATTGGCGACTCAAGTTTAAAAAATAAGTAAAAATGTTACCTATGTGCCCGGTCTGTAGTCATTTCCCTCTTTGGAAAAGAGGGATTGAGGGAGATTTGCACCTGATATGTATAGGTTTTGCTTTATAAAATGGCAGACGGATTTATAGCCAAAATCCCTCTTAATCTCCCTTTGCTAAAGAGAGAGAACTGCAAAGTGGTAATTCGTTATTAAAACGCCTCGGATGTTTCATCTCGACTTATCTGGATTCAGGATGACCATTGTGTAAACATCCTCTATCTTGATTAAGGCACAACGCTAAACATCAATATTGTTCATATCTTACAAGTTCCTCAATAGGTTTGCGGTATTTCGCTCCCGCCTGGTCATTGGAGTAGCCGAGCGGTATAAAAATCAGGGGTTCCACTCCAGCCGGAATTTTTAATACCTCTCTGGCGGCTTTGACATCGAATGCTCCGACCCAGCAGGTTCCCAAACCCAGGTTGGTGGCTGCCAGTATAAGGTGGTCGACGGCAATGGCTAAGTCGATAAAAGAATAATTGGTACCGTCTTTGCGCACCCAGCCCTCAGATTCTATAGCACAAGCGCAGATGATAATAGGGGCTTGTGAAAACCATGGGACCCTGCAGATGTGCTTTAAATCCTCTTCTTTGCCTTTGGTATGAATAACAATGAACTGAAAGGGCTGCAGGTTGCAGGCGGTAGGAGCCAGTCGCGCCGCTTCCAAAACCTCGTTCAGTTTTTCATCTTCTATGGGAACGGATTTGTAAGCCCGTACGCTGTATCTGTTTTTAATAACTTCTGTAAACTCCATATTCACCTTCCTTAAGAAATCAATCGGACAGCTAATATTATAATACAAATTGATTATCGGCAAGAGATGTAAACTTATAAATGCTATAATAAAGAATTAACATGTTTTTGAGGTTTAACGAATGTTTGCCATGCTGATGACTGTCGTCGGGACTTCGCTTTCCGGGGTTATAGCTCCGGGACCGATGTTTGCCGTTACCGTTACCAAGAGCTTTAAATCGCCCTGGGCGGGCACGCTGATGTCACTGGGGCATGCGGTAGTGGAGGTTCCGTTAATCATACTGCTGTATTTCGGGCTCTCTCACTTTTTTGAAAATATTATGGTGCAGTTCGTTTTCAGTATTATCGGCGGGGTAGTGCTGATATGGCTGGCAATCGGAATGTTCCGTTCACCCAGAGAGATGGCGGCGGGCGGCAGAGATATACGATATAACTCTTTTACAGCCGGGGTTATCATGACCGGGCTTAATCCCTTCTTTTTAATGTGGTGGGCTACCGTAGGTGTTTTACTGCTGATGAAGTTTATGGCTTTCTGGGAAGTTGTTGCGGTTGGGTTGGCGGTATTCATCATGGTTCACTGGCTGTGCGACCTGATCTGGCTTTCCTTTGTTTCGGCGGTAGTCTATAAAACGCATAATATGTGGGGGGCTACCGTTCAGGCGCTGGTCTTTATCGCTGCCGGGCTGCTGATGTGTGGCTTCGGGGCTTGGTTCATCGTATCCGGGATACAACTTGTAGTCTAAGCGCTCTTTTTTACGGAGTCCGTGCACCACCGGCAATCCGAATTGCAAGGTTCGATATGAATGGTGATATTCATGTTGGGAAGTCTTTCTTTCAGGTCTTCTTCGAGATGGTCGGTCATGTTGTGAGCCTCTTCGACACTGCTTGTGCGGTGCATTATCAGATGCAGGTCTACAAAGCGCTGACTGCCCGCTTTACGGGTGCGCAGGGCATGAAAGTCAACGATTTGCGCCTTGTGCTCTACCAGTACCGATTTGATAATATCCACTTCTTCTTTGGGCAGGGCGGTATCCATTATTCCGGAAAAGGATTTCTTGAAGGTAATGACGGCGGTTCGGAATATAAGCAGCGCTACCAGAAGTGCTACAATTGAATCCATTAAAGTCAGACCGGTAATAAGCACCAGTACCAATCCGACCAGCACGGCTATCGAACTGTAAACGTCGGCCAGCATATCACGGGCAGTAGCTTCCAGTGCAACGGAATCCGTTTTGCGCGCCACCTTGAGCGCATACCTGGCAAATATCAGGTTGATGACAATGGCGACGGCGGTCACATAGATGCCGATGGTGACCAGTTCCACCTCTCCGCCCGAAACAATTCTGTCTATAGCCTGGTAAGCAATCAGGATTGCCGCGGCGAATATAAAGAGAGAAATAGCGGTACCCGAGATATTTTCAGCCTTGCCATGCCCGAAAGCATGCTGTTTATCGGGAGGTTTTGAGGAGATTTTAATACCGATGTAACCGATTACGGCTCCGGCCAGATCTATCAGACTGTGAAAGGCATCGGCGCGAATGCCGATGCTTCCGGTGACAAAACTGGTTATCAGCTTCATAATAATCAATGCGCTGATAGAAATGATGGCTAAACGGGAAACGTTTTCCTTTGTCGATAACATCGCCGGAAATCCTTTTTTATAGGGAGCGCTGTAAGGTTAAGGATGGCTTATGTATTAATATTCTGCTGTTTGGCTCTGAACATCGGCATCCAGTCTATAAAGCGGCGCCACTCCTTTTTCTCCCATACCACCAGCAGCGAAGTGGCGATGAACAGGGAGTCGAAAGTGCCGGCGATGATGCCGATAAACAGTGCCCAGGCAAAGCTCTGGATGTTAGTGCCGATGAAGAGAATCAATGCCAGTACGGTAATCAGGGTAGTCAGGCTGGTATTGATAGAGCGCGAGAATGTTTGAGTGATGCTGTTGCTTACTATCACTTCGAAACTGGCTCCCGGATTCGCCTTGACGTTTTCGCGTATCCTGTCGAAGATAACGACGATATTATTGACACTGTAACCGATGACGGCCAGTATGCCTGTAATGAACATCAGGTTAACCTCCAAGTGCGCCGTAATCCCGAGTATGGCGAAAATGCCTAAAACAATCAGCGCATCATGCAACAGGGCAATAACGGCGCAGACGCCGTAACGGAAGGGTTTCGGCATGGCGCGGAATGCCCAGGTAATATAAGCCATAACGACTGCTGCTGCCAGTACCAGGCCGATAACTGCCACCCTGGCGGTTCCGATAGCGGTTTCAGGCGGAATATCCTCGAATCCCTTTTCGATAAACTCGCCGAATGCAGCGGCTAAATCCGTTTTAATGGTTTCTTTCTCTTCGGCGCTTAATTTTGCGGTACGGATAATATAATCACCGCTGGAGGCGCTCTGTACAACCGCCGTGCCGTAACCTATAGAGGAAAGTTCCGCTTCCAGGTCTCCTATGGCAATCTGCTGCTCGAAATTAAGCGTCAGACGAGAGCCGCCGGAGAAATCCATGCCTATATTCAATCCTGCTGCCAGCAGGAAGATTATACTTATTAAAAGCGCCGATATGGAAATCGCAAAAAACAGGAATCGTTTTTTAATTATATTAATCATTGTTTGCTTTTAATTTCCTTTCGATATAAGGAGTGAACAGATGAGTCTTTTTTGAAAATTTGGTACCGGCGAATGTTCTCAATAATGAACGGGATACTGTAATTGCTGTAAACATGCTGACACAGATACCGATAAACAGGGTTAAAGAAAACCCCCTCACCTGTGCTCCCTCGACTGTGCTACTGCCAACCCAGAACAGGATAACGCATACCAGCATAGTGGTAATGTTGGAATCCCGGATGGCAGACCAAGCGCGCTTAAATCCCGATTCTGTAGCAGCGCCGAGTGTGCGCCCCATCTGCAATTCCTCTTTCATACGTTCGAATATCAGTATGTTGGCATCGATTGCCATACCTATCGACAGCACGAAACCGCCGATACCTGCCAGTGTCAGCGTTACCGGAATCAGTTTGAATATGGCAAGCACCAGGACGGCATAAAATATCAGGGCCAGCGAGGCAACGATGCCGGGCATACGATAGTAGAGGCACATGAATAACATTATGAGCAATAAACCTACTATACCTGCTGTCAAACTCAATTGAACGAAGTCTGAACCCAGTGTCGGAGTAACTGTTTCTTCATAGACTACTTCCAGTGATACCGGCAGACGCCCGGCGTTCAGTTGCTTGGACAGCGTCATGGCTACATCCAGCCCCAAACCTTCTATCTGTCCCTTATCGGTTATCACTGCCTGTATTGTAGGGGCAATCATATGTCCGTCTTCGGTCAGCAGAGGCTCGTTGTTTTCAAATATAGCCAGATTTTTCCCAATCAGACGGGTAGTAATTTGTTTCGAGAGTTCGCTTCCGGTTTCATCCCACTCAAAAACGAGGTAAATCTTTCCGAATTGATCTTTTTGAACCGAGGTATTGCTTTTAAAATAGGCGCTGGTAAGTGCAAGTGTTTCCCCGTCTATCGTTCCGGTTGCCGGAATCCATTTTTCCTCTCCGTCCACGGTAGCCAGTTCACGGAATTCCAGCAGTGCAGTGCTGCCAAGGCTGGTTTTCTGGGCATCGGTCAGGCTGACGCCCGGGATTTCCACCACTATCTGATTTTCTCCCTGTATTTCAACCGATGATTCGGTTACACCAAGGGGATTAATACGGTTGGAGATAACGTTGGCTACGCCTTTCATAATCTCGGATTCCATTCCCTCTTCAACCGAAGAGAGGTCGGCTTTGTAAACCAGATATGTGCCTCCCTGCAAGTCCCGTCCCAGTGAAATGCCGAGATTACCCAGAAGTCCTTTATCAAGTGGGAATACTATGAATGATGCCAGTAGAAAAATAGCCAGCAAGATGGATAAAACGATATAAAGAGATTTGTTTTTTGTCATTTATTCAACCTGTAAAATAAATATTGTGCAGAAATAATTTTTTATAAATTCCCTAGATTATACACTATTTTGATAAAAAATAAACTGTTGCGAGTTCAATCAGCCAATAATTCCCTGATATAATCAAGCGCCCCTTCCTTATCTGCCAAGCCGCCCGACGCCTGTGCTTCTCGTACGGCTTCCAGCAGTTCTCCTATTTTGGGACCCGCCTCCAACTTGAACTCCGTCATAATATCTTTACCGCTGATCAAACGGGGGAAAACAATTTTATTTTTCTGTTCCTTATGTTTTTCGAGAATGTAATTCACGGTTGCGGTATGTTGCTGCCAATTTTTTATATCGAGGGCGGGACCACGTGCCGCCAGGTGGTCTGCCAGTGTAAAGAAAAGGGTATCGATAGCTACCTCTCCTACGTCGCGAAAATAGCGATAAATGGCATGGTCGCTAACCATTCCCATCTGTGTCATCTGTGTGGGACGCAGGTGATGCCTGGTAATTTCTTCAACTATTCTAATCTCTTTGTTGCTGAAGCGCAGTCTTTCCATGATAAGCGCGACCATGGGAGCTCCCTCCCTGGGATGCCCGTAAAAACGGATTTTTCCGTCCTCATCGATGAATTTCATTTTCGGCTTGGCAATATCGTGTAATATAGCGGTCAGTTTCAGCAGCAACAGGCGCGTGCTTCCGGCGCTGATTTTTTCGTTAAAATATGCTTCCAGTTCGCAAGACCACGGTACCGCTCGGATAGCTTCGCTGTTGTATTCCCACTGGCCGCTTCTGAGTATATATCCGACGGCATCGATGGTCTTAAGCGAATGTGTAAATACATCCCAGTAGTGCTCGCTCGGTTGCTCCAGACCTTTGGAGGGTATCAACTCCGGCATCATGGCGCTTATCAACCCCAATTCTTCCATATAGAGGAAGAGGTTTCCCGTCCTTGGTATTGCCAGCAATTTTAGCAGCTCTTCCCTTATTCTTTCTCCCGATACTTTATTTATCAGTCCGCATTGTTTTTTTATCAGTTCTTCCGTACCGCTTTCGATAGAAAACCCCGTTTCCGCTGCTAATCTTATAGCCCTAAGCAGTCTCAACGGGTCGGCTTCGAAGGATTTATCACTGACGCTTCTCAGGATTTTTTGCTCCATATCCCGCAGTCCGCAAAACGGGTCTATAATTTCCGGACTGCTTATCGCGGCACTTATATCCCCAAGCGGAATTGCCATGGCATTAATAGTGAAATCACGTCTCGACAGGTCGTCTTCTATATTATTAATAATCGTAGATACATCTATATGTTGCGGACTGGAAATATCGGCATCCTTTAAAATAATCCGCACCACTTTATTAGCTTTATCCATCGGGATAAACTTGCCGTTTAAAAATTGCGCCAGTTTGGGTGAGAAATCAAGCGCATCTGTTGCAATTGAGATATCGATATCATCGATTCCCCTTTTTAAAATGCTGTCACGTATGAATCCGCCGACAAGATACCCCTCGATACCGGATTCTTTCAGGCAGGATTCGATTATTTTCAGCAGGTGGAACAGCGGCTTACCGGTTGTGATATCGGGCTGTTTATCATTTAATGCTGTCATAAACCAAACTATACCCTATGAATGCACAGCTTATCAAGGGGAAAATAGGGAAACAATTGCCCGTTAAGTTTATTTGTCGATGTTCTTGGCAATGTTTTTAAGCATGGTCAGTATGCCGATAACCGCATATTGGACATCAAGAGGTTCCTGTGCCAGTACCTTGGCTACATAGGGGTCTAATCTTCCGTTGTTATAATTGGTGCTTGCTTCCGAGGCGCAACCGGTTTGCGGAGAGGACAGGTAACCGGCCAGTGTGAAAAGCTCATCCTCTTCGAATCCCAGCGGTTTGGCTATCTTGCGCAGGATACGGGCCGAAGGATATCTTTCACCTCTTTCGATACGACCGAGGTGAGACGGAGATACTTTACCCATCCTGGCAAGCTCCTGAAGCGTCAGAGGGATAGAAACCCTTTGCTGCCTGATTACTTCACCCAATCCCATTTTACTATTAGTCATAAATTTATTGTAGTTAGCGGCTCGACGAATGTCAATAGTATGTAAGAATTAATACTTGCTGCAACTATTCGTCAAGAAGAATCTCGAGGCTGTGAAACACTGCTGCTCCTCATTTGAACCTGCCAATAAATCACATCAGAAAAATAATAATGCTTAACTTTATCTCTTGGTCTTTTAATCATCGGTATATGGATAATGGCAATCCGTACAGTTAATAAGGGGTTTTTCACCGGATATTATATTGCGCATATCTACATGGCATACCAAGCAAATATCAAGAGATGCGTCGTCTTGCATTGTTTCATCGCAATGAACGGCCATAGGATTCTGTCCGCCGACATGGCATATAAGGCAATTTTCATATCCCATATCAAGCATAGAATCTCCTATAGATAACGATGTGCCTTCTTCAGTTTCCCTGTTACAGGCTGTCATTACAATTATTACCGCTAAGATAGCTATGCCTAATAATAAAAGTTTTTTATGCTTTGATTCTATAAAAGTATTCATTATTTATTTATTTCCTCTGAGTCCGCCACTTCTAATTGCTGTTTTTGTAGTTCAGAATACCAGAAGGTATGTTCCTTTCTGGTATATTCTTCGGCTACCGTTCCCTTGAACCAGGAAGCAAGCAAAATGCGGTGTTTTTTTATCAGCACAACAAATAATATGTGCTCCAACAACAGTAAAATGAATAACAGGGAGAATATATCATGAAGAACTGTTGAAATTGACATTAAAGACGGGCTTAAACTCCATATATGTGCAGCTACTTTTATGCCGCCGGTGACTAATTGCCCCAAACCTAATATCGCAAACAATAGAAAAGACGCTTTCTGAGATGAGAGATATTTATCTTCCGGTGTCCACGTCTTTCTTAAGATATACTTACCGAAGGTGCCATGTATGATGTCTTTAGAGTCAGGGATTAAAGTTCCGATTTTTTTAGATAGTAAATAACTTGTTAAGAAATAGAAACCGCCAAAAAGAGTAACTATCAAACCAACGAAGTGCATATTCATGGGAAATATAAATCCCGAGGGTGATTTGATAATAGTGGGGAAAAAGAGGAAACCCATTATTATTCCCGATGCTATTAATGCGAATATACCCAGTGCCGTTCCCCAATGCTGAAAAAATCCGCTCCCGTTGTGTCTTATAACCCGTCCATCGCCGATTATTTTATTTTGTATGGCTTTGCTCCTGAAGATACCAAGCACAATACCGGTGAAAATAGAGACTAAAATAACCCAGGGGGCTGTATCAAATAAAACCGAATCATACAAATAGGAGTAAACAATTCCTATTGTAAAAACAATAAAAAATACTATGAAAACAAACAGAAATTTCCTGTTAATAATTCACCTCTTTATTTATGGCATTTTTATAGACGAAGTAAATGATAAAAGTAGTAAAAAACATTCAAATAACAAGCGCGTCAAAAGCATTATTAATTATAATATTTACGTTTAATTTATGCAATTTAAAATGAGAATTGAAAAGGTTAATATTATTTACGAGAGCCCGATCGGGTCTACATCGATAATCCAGCCCTGCGGAATACCGATTGTTGAAAGTAAAGCATGCGGATTAATACCTCGCAGAATGATTTGCCAGCGAAATCTGCCGCGCAGCCTCTGGATGAAGTCAGGGGACGGGCCCAGTACATCAATACCGAATAATCCGGCGGATTCGATTTCAAGAGATAACTGTTTTTTCATGCGCTCGGCTTCGTTCCGGCAGGCTGCATCGTTGGCATGGATAAAGGTCATCTTTATCAACTTCGAAAAAGGAGGATTTTTCAATCGCTTTCTGAAATCGATTTCCTGCCTGTAAAAAGCGGCGTAATCGTGATTTATTGTAGCCTGTATGGCATAGTGGTCGGGCATATAGGTTTGAATAATCACTTTGCCCCCCGCCTCCCCGCGCCCGGCACGCCCTGCCACCTGCGAAATAAGCTGAAAGGTTCTTTCCCCGGCTCTGAAATCCGGCAAGTTCAAACCACTATCCGCTATTACCACGCCTACCAGCGTCACGTTGGGCAAATCCAACCCCTTGGCTACCATTTGCGTCCCGATGAGTATATCGGCTTTATGGTTTTTGAAGGCATCCAGTATGTCCCTGTGAGAATCTTTCCCTTTTGTGCTGTCGCTGTCCCATCGCAGCAATCTTGCTTTGGGAAAGGCGGCAGCCGTTTCCTGCTCCAGTTTTTGTGTTCCCAGCCCCAGGTATTTGATGCGCGTACTGCCGCAAGCAGGGCAGTTTTTAGGGGTACGTTTTTTATAATTGCACTGGTGGCAGAGCAAAAAATCACCAATTGAATGGTAGTTCAGGCTGACATAACAGTTGGGGCATTGCAATACTTTTCCGCAATTGCGGCATTGAACGAAAGTAGCCGTGCCGCGCCGGTTGAAAAACAGAATCACCTGTCCCCTTTTTTTCAGCGCCTTGTTTATTTCGGATTCCAGCAAACGGCTGAAGATGCCGGTGTTCCCTGTTTTCAACTCTTTTCTCAAGTCTACGATTTCGACTTGCGGCAGGGGGGAACCCTCGTTGGGGGTAACACGCCCAGGCATTCCCAAAAGCCTGTAGTCACCTTTTTGTGCATGGTAATATGTAGTTACATCGGGGGTGGCACTGCCGAGAATTACCGTTGCCTTGTTGAGTTCGGCTATTTTCAGAGCCACATCCCTTGTATGATACCTGGGGGAGTTATCCTGTTTGTACGTCCATTCGTGTTCTTCATCTATTACAATCAGTCCAAGCTGCAGTTGCGGAGCGAATATTGCGCTGCGCGCCCCGATTACAACATCGTAATCGCCGTTTTTTATCTGGTGCCACTGGTCGAACTGCTCTCCCAGTGAAAGCTTGCTGTGGATAACGGCAACCCGGTGGGGAAAACGCGAGGCAAATCTGTCAATTGTTTGCGGGGTAAGGGCTATTTCGGGCACCAGCACGATGGCGCGCTTACCCAGTTGAACGGCTTCGGCAAGCGCCTGCAGATAGACCTCCGTCTTACCGCTGCCGGTAATCCCATGAAGCAGGAAAGTATCCCCTTTATTATCCGTTAAACTTTTCCTGATTTCGTTAAAGGCAACTTCCTGCTGAGGTGCCAGTTTTAAATGAGAGCTTTGTTTTATATCATCATAAGAGAGCGGCTGGCGTTTGACATCAATCTCTTTAATACTTATTAAGCCCTTTTTTACCAGTGCTTTTATTGTTTCCGTTTGGCAGCCGGTCTTGTTACGGGCTTCCGACAATGAAACTGGTCCCGATTGTATTAAAAACTCGACTACTTCTGCCTGTTTGGCTGCCCTTTTGGCATATAAGCGCAGAATTTCTTCTCCGGCTGTATCACTATCTACAGCCAATTCGATACAGGTCTCTTTCTTCGGTTTTACCCTTACCGGCCCTGTTTCATAGTTTCTTATAATCAGGTTGCGCGACAGTAATTGTGAAACGGCCGATTGCGCTGTTTTAATCCCCAGTGATTTTTCCAGTTCTTTAACCGCTAATTTATCCTTCTGTCTCAGGAGGTTGATGATTTTTATTTGTTGTGCTGTCAGATTAGACAAACTGCGTTGTTCGATATCTTTTACAGGGGAAATATACGCGATTGTCCTGCGTTCGAATCCGGGCGGCAGCATGGTAGATAAAGCATCGAAGAGGGGGCACATATAGTAATCGCTTATCCAGCGGGCAATTTCCAGTTGTTGCGATGAAAGTATCAGCGGAGGGTCGATAATTGCGCTGATGTCCCTGGTCTCTTCGATTGCCGGAATTTCATTAATGGCGGTTACAATTCCCTGCAGTGTCTTGTTGCCGAAAGGGACCCAGACAGCCTGTCCCGAAGCAATATCCATCCCGTCGGGAATAGAATAACTGAAAGTACGGTTATGAGAAACCGCAGAGTTTACACTGACTTCAGCGTAGGACAAAACGCGCACTCCTTAATTTAAATGGAGTTAATCTATGCTAACTAAAACAGCAGGCTTCTCTAAAGATAGAAAACCTGCTGCTGTCGTTACTTCTATAAATCGCGTTTTTCTTTGATACGGGCGGCTTTACCGCTTAATTTGCGCAGGTAGAATAATTTTGCCCGGCGCACCTTTCCGTGACGGGTCACTTCAACTTTGGCGACCAGCGGCGACATAAACTGGAAGGTTCTTTCTACGCCCACGCCGTGCGATATACGCCTGACGGTGAAGTTGCCTCCATCGGCTCTGCGGCATATCCTGATTACCAGCCCTTGGAATACCTGGATACGTTCCTTATCGCCTTCCTTGATAAGGCTGTGTACTTTAACGGTATCACCGGATGCAAGTTCGGGAATATCCGGATTGGATTTTACTTCTTCTATTAGTGTTTTGACATTCATTATTGATTGAACTCCTTAATCTGTTTATTAAAGCATTATCGGCAAAATTTTTCAAGTTTACCCAAGCTGAAGTTTCGATTACTTTATTCTTCTTCTGAAAGATTTTTGCGTTTTTCATTTACCAGCCTGATTTCCTTACTGCTCAGTTCAACCTTATCCAAGAGCTCCGGGCGGCGCTCGGCAGTTCTTATTAGCGATTGCTCACGGCGCCACCTGGCGATTTCTCCGTGATTGCCGGAAAGCAGGATTTCGGGTACTTCCCAATCCCTGAAAACCGGAGGTCTGGTATATTGAGGGTATTCCAGCAATCCCCCTGAATGGGAATCGTCTTTGGCTGATTCTTCGGAACCCAGTACTCCGGGTATGAGTCGTGTCACTGCGTCCACAATGACCGTTGCAGCCGGTTCACCGCCGCTTAGTACGTAATCCCCGATACTTATTTCATCGTTCGCCAGATAGCGGTGTATGCGCTCATCGACGCCCTCATAGTGCCCGCAAATGATAACAAGACGGTCATATTGTGTAAGCTCATCGGCAATTTTTTGCGTAAACAGCCTTCCTCGTGGTGTTGTTAAAATAACGGACACCTTTTCATCCTTATCATTGGGTTGTAGGATGCTCTCCACCGCTTCGAAAATCGGCTCCGGTTTCATCACCATCCCCGCGCCGCCGCCATATGGGTAATCGTCCACTACGTGGTGCTTGTCGTGGGTATAATCACGGATATTATACACATTTAATTCTACCAGTTTGTTTTCAATCGCCCGCTGGAAAATACCGGTGCTGGAAAAATCCTCGAACATTTTAGGAAACAGTGTCAGAATATCGATTCTCAATCGGTTGCTCCTGTTAAAAAGTCATAAATTATTTTATCCTTCATGATATTCAGTAATTGCGTAATAAGCATGCTCTTTATCAAGGTTGTGTTTTTTATCGTTTATGGCATTTAAAATAAACTCGTATCCTTCTGTGGAACATTTTTCTTTCATACGCTCGACATGTTTATAAGCCCATTGGAACATGGTATCGATTTTATCGCATGGATACTTACTGCAACGTCTGCAATTATCGACTTTACCCTCCAACGCGCATTCCTTGATGCCGTGTCTGCACCAGGCAGACGATGAACAACCGTAACAGGCTATTTTTTCCGGGGCTTCCAGTTCATCCCTGTACCCCAGGTTTTTCCACAGGATAGCCACCTGTTTCAATTGTTCGCTTCCCTGCTGTGTGGCTACATGTCTGAGACACTGGTTGCAATCGTTTCCGCAATAAGCAAGTTTTAACACATGGTTATTTTATCATAAATGGTACGGTTTTGTTCCCTGTGTTCCTCGCCGGATAGCTTCTGCTTGATTATCTTTTCTTTGTAATGATGCTGTCAGGTTTTCTTCCTGTTTCCTCTATTCCGGTGGACAGTTCGAAGCGGCCTTTCTCTTCCGGCTTCGTCATAGCTGACGCTTTTTCTGACAGGTGGTATAAAAATAGAGCAGCCGAGAAAATCGGCTGCTCTGGAAAAAATCTTCAATTTCATATGATGATCAGCTTAATTAATGTGAATAGTATATAGCTCGCGACGCTTTTATTGCTTTGGCAACAAGTACAGTTCGTCGATACTCATGCCAAATAACTCTTGGACAAGCTGTTCCATATGAGCCAATGGCTTATCCTGAAAACCATCGCCTTGCGTACCAAAAGCATCGTTGAACATCTGTTGCACTGAATCAGGGTCGGGGTAACCTTCGCTGTATTCGCCCGTTAACGGAAAATAATCGAATCTTGCGCTCACATTATCCCTGTCTATCTGTATTAGATATTTATCTTCGTCTGCGTAATACCACATTATCAAGCTATAACCATTTATGTTGGTGTCACAAAGCTCGATGTTCCAGCCGTCGGGATGCTCACCCCATTCCGGCCTGTGTATAGCGACCGACTTATAATGCGGTTCGCGCTCCTCATATACGCCGCACGTCCCGGCATCGTCGAAGCCGAAGCCGAATTTTACTAAAGAGAACTCCGGCTCAACGTATTCACTCAGCGGGGAATTGACTTCATTGCTTGTTTGTATGATTAGTACAGCATCCCCAAACCTGCTGTCGAATACGAGAGTGTTTCTTATCAGTCCGTAGGTGATATTGGTCGACGGATGCCCGTACCATTCTCCCCATTCGCTTTGCAGGCCAGCAGCGATGCTCTGTTGTAACGCCTCGGAATCGTCAACATAGTATTGCACAGCAACGGTGGTTTCGTTTCTTTGTATATCCACGTCTATGCTGCATTCGGCAAAGTCTGTCTCGATATCCATATATTCTGCGAAAGAGGACAAAGCATTCATGTTGTAGTTATCCCGTATCAGATCAATATATTTCTCCATGTCCATGGCAGGTACATCGTAAGTCAATTTGATGAGGCAGGCTCCGTTTTCGTGCTGCTCGTCGTGGGGCTGTGTCTGACTTATCGTGACCACGCGGCCGTCCGTGCCGGTAAACTCGCAGAAACCGTACTCCGAATAGTCATTGAAGCGGTTATTTTTTTCTTCCTCCGAAAGCCCCGCCATGTCCGCGAGATAGGCCACGGCCGCATACATATTGCCCTCGGCTGTCATGGAAAGGACAAATGGATTCCTGCCCTCCAGCTTTGGCGAGCCTTTATTGAAGGAAGCTGCAAAAACGGTAAAAATATCGTCCATATCGGCATAGGGATTGAACTTACCGCTGAATATGTCCATTGGCCTATAAGGCCTCTGCGTAGACTCAGTCTCGGTTGTTTCAACCGGAGTTGTTGTGTTCGTAGCGGTGGCCGAAGCACTGGTTGTCGCAGGAGTAAACGTTACTGTACTGGTTACGGTTGTCAGTACGGGCAATGTCTGTATGATCGTAGATGCAGGAAGAGTCTGTGTAATAGTGGTAGATTTAGTAGAAATGACTGTCGTTGTTACTTCTTCAGGCTGACAGCCGGAAACAAAAAGTAACAACAGCGCGGCAATAACGCTTAAAGCTATTCCGGCTTTTCTCATGCTTACCTCCGATATTTAGTTCTTGTAATCCATAGTTGTGTTTAGATTATAACATCTCTTCAAAGGCAAAGGTATACATACGCGCTGTGAACGGCATATCAGGGTAAAAAAAATAGCCCCAGCTCCACCAGATAATTCTTAATTATATTATCAATTCCGGCATTACAGAATATTTCCGCGGGGGGTTCCGGATGAGTACTTTATTACCATAAACAAGCGTGGTAAAAAGAATTATCTACTAAATATTAAAAAAAGAGCTATAAAGTATTGACAAACGCAGGGCTAAATGTAGTAGAATGGTAGAAAGTGGTAGAAAGTGGGAGAAAAAGGGATGGCAATAAGCCTTTTTTCGGGGCGGTGGGAAAAATAATGATAAGCTGGTCAGCATAAAGGATTTATGGAAATGTTTTTCGGTGAATTCGGTTACAGGATGGATGAAAAGGGCAGGATACCTCTGCCGCCGCGTTTCAGGACCCAGTTGAAAGACGGGCTGGTTTTAATACCCGGTGTGGAAAACTGTATCACAGCGTATACCATGACCGAGTGGGCCAGGATAGCCGAATCGCTCAACAGTAAAAGCGGTGTCACCCATAGTAAGCTCAGGCAGTTGAACAGGGCTTTATTCTCTACGGCTTTCCACATCAATGTTGACGGGCAGGGCAGAATAAGCTTACCGGTGCAGTTAAGGGAGCATGCAGGGATAGATGAGGAAGTAATTGTGGTGGGCGCCAATAACTACCTTGAGTTATGGAACAAAACAGCATGGGAAAATGAAAAAGCCAGCAGCCGTGAAAAGGTGTGGGAAATAATCGAGAACATGGAAGAGAATAAAGAGGCTTAGTTGATATGAGGTCATACAAAGTACATATTCCTGTAATGCAGAAAGAGGTTATCGAAGGTCTGGCGGTGCAACCCGGCGGGCGTTATATAGATTGTACGGCAGGAACCGGCGGTCATGCCGGCGCCATATTAAAACACAGTTCTCCCGGTGGTCAGCTTCTCGGTATCGATGCCGACCCGTCGGCGGTGGAAACAGCGCGCAAGCGGCTTGCCGGATACGGTAGTTCGGTCGTGATAGAAAACGACAATTTCGTAAACCTGGAAAAGGTATGCGCCAAATACGATTTCAGGCCGGTTCACGGCATACTGTTAGACCTTGGTCTCTCATCCTTGCAGCTTAACGATAATGGCCGCGGTTTCAGCTTTCAATATGCCGCTCCGCTGGATATGCGTTTCGATCCAGAACAGAAAATTACGGCAGCCGATATCGTTAACAAATATTCCGAAACAGAACTGGCGCGCATTATCAGGGATTACGGTGAAGAACCCGGCAGTAACCGTATCGCCAGATTTATTATAAACGAACGTCCGATAAGCACTACCATCGAACTGGCAAAAGTTGTAGAACAGGCCGTCGGTTTCAAGAGGGGGAGGATTCATCCGGCAACCAGGACCTTCCAGGCTTTGAGAATAGCCGTAAATAATGAATTAGAACACCTCCAATCGACGCTGAGGCAGGCTGTAGATCTTTTAGGTTATGAGGGTAGATTGGTGGTTATTACATATCATTCCCTCGAAGACCGCATAGTGAAGCAGTTCATGCAGCATGAAGCGAAAGACTGTATCTGTCCGCCTGAAGCCATGATTTGCAACTGCCATCATTCGGCTAGCCTGAAACTGATTAACAGGAAAGTAATTACCCCTTCTGTTGAAGAAATCAGTCAAAACCCGCGCAGCCGCAGCGCCAAGCTGAGAATCGCCGAGCGTACGGCGGCTCATCTGGAATGGGGTGGAATAGCGGAAAAGACGTACAATCCCGGTGAAGATAACGGCAGCTCCTGGCAAAGGCCTTCTATGTTGAAAGAGGTATACGGTACGTCTTTAACCCTTTAAATTGATATTGCGACGATCTCTCATGTATGGAGGTCTCAAATATGTGAAAAATAAAAATAATTATATGGGAACAAAAATAAGGAGAGGAGGAACCAGATGAATAAGCGGTCTATAATAGCTTCGATTGACGTTGGCACTACCAAGATCTGCACCACAATTGCCGAAACAACCGGCAACGGTGATGCTTATGTTGTCGGTGTTGGTATTACTCCATCAAACGGTTTGCATAAAGGTTTGGTTGTCAATATAAACGAAGCCAAGGAAGCGATTCGAAACTCGGTTAGGAAGGCGGAACAGTCCTGTAATTACAAGATTGAGTCGGCGTATGTGGGTGTTACGGGAAGGCATGTGGATTCGGTAAACAACAGGGGGGTGGTGGCGATAACCCGTAATGACAGATTGGTCAGGCCCGACGATTTGAAGAGGGTGCTTTCCAGCGCCCAGAGCATTAAGGTGCCCAATGACAGAAAACTTTTACATGTTATTCCCCGCGGTTACTCCGTCGACGGACAGGTGGGAGTCAAGAACCCGGTCGGCATGTACGGTTTCAGATTGGATGTTGAAACGCACATCATTACTGCGGCGGCGACATCGATCCAGAACCTGGTCAAATGCATCAGGGGTATCGGTCTCGATATCGATGACCTGGTACTTGAACCCCTAGCATCCGGCGAAGCTGTCCTGACAGAGGATGAAAAACAGGTCGGTGTGGTACTTGCCGATATCGGCGGAGGCACCACTGATATCTGTATCTTTAAGGATGGCAGCATCTGGCACAGCGCAATCCTGCCGGTTGCCGGTTATCAGCTGACACGCGATATCGCCATCGGTCTCGGGTTACCGTTCGAGGTGGCCGAAGAAATGAAGAGGCGCTACGGCAGCGTCATGCCGGTATACGAGAGCAAGATCGATACCAACAGCCCGATATCGGAAGATGGTCACGGCGTATCTTATAACGACCTGTGTGATATCATCAGGGCCAGAGTTGAAGAAATCCTGAGGCTTATCCTCCTTGAAATGCCTGGCTCGGATTATGAGTCGTTAGTACCGGCAGGGCTGGTGCTTACCGGCGGCAGCTCTAACCTTTCAGGTATAGAGGTTCTCGGGCGCGATATCCTCAAACTGCCCGTCAGGGTCGGTTTCCCCAATCGCGTATCCGGTATTACCGATTCACTGAAAGATCCTGCATATGCAACCAGTGTCGGCCTGCTTTTATGGGGTGCCAAAAACCAGAACACAAAGAAGTGGAAGGGCAACTGGTTCTCAGACAGGATGAAACAGGTTACCAGCAAGCTGGTACAAATATTCAAATAAATTTAACTATATAGAAGGGTAGGAGGATAAAAATGGCTAAGACAAGTTTTGTACCAAACCCGGCAAAGATTAAGGTTATCGGCCTTGGCGGCGGCGGTTGCAATGCTGTTACCCGCATGGTCAGGGAAGAAATTCAGGGTGTTGAATTCATTGCAATGAACACCGATGCCCAGGCGCTGGCTATAACAGAGGCTCCCACCAGAATCCAGCTCGGAGAGAAATTAACCCGCGGGCTGGGTGTCGGCGGCGATCATCTGAAAGGCCAGAAAGCGGCTGAAGAGAACAGGGACGAACTCAGGGAGCTTATTTCGGGGGCCGACATGGTTTTCATTACGGCAGGTATGGGCGGCGGCACCGGAACCGGTTCTGCCTCTGTAGTTGCCGAAGTTGCCAAGGAGAGCGGCGCCCTTACAATCGCGGTTGTTACCAAGCCGTTCACATTTGAAGGAACGCACCGCACTGATGTCGCTAAAGACGGCATATCAAAATTGCTGCCGAAAGTCGATACCCTTATCATCATCCCCAACGACAGATTGCTTGACCTCTGCGACCAGAAGACCGGCGTCGACAGCGCCTTCAAGATGGCTGACGATGTTCTGCGCCACGGCGTACAGGCTATTTCCGAAGTTATCACCGTCCCGGGTGTCATCAACCTGGACTTTGCCGATGTCAAGGCGGTTATGAAGGATGCCGGCCCGGCTTGGATGTCCATCGGGCGCGGTACCGGCAAGAATCGTGCGGTAGATGCAGCTAAAGAAGCTCTCGCCAGCCCGCTTTTGGATGTTACCATCGACGGCTCGAAGGGTGTTCTCTTCAACGTGGTCGGCGGCAGCGACCTCTCGCTCTATGAAGTTAACGAAGCTGCGGAAGTAATCAAGCAGGCAGTCGACCCCGATGCCAACATCATCTTCGGCGTAGCTACCGATCCGAGCATGGGCAGCGATGTCAGGATTACACTCATCACCACCGGCTTCGTTTCCAAGACCGAGTTCTCGGATTCGACCGAAGAGGACGAAATCACCAAGCAGCTTAAGAAAATCAAGACCGAAGACGAGCTGGATATCCCGTCATTTATCAGGCAGCCGCTTTACAGCAGGCAGCGCCAGGTGGTTACCCCGGTCGACAGGGTTGTCCACAATGAAAAGAAAACCAGGATGTGGTTTCAATAAGTCGATTTTAAAAGTCGATTGACAAAATAGTCAAGATGAAAAGCCGCAGGCTCTAAAGCCTGCGGCTTTTGTGTTCTTATTGCATTCCTCTATATAATTAGACGCCGCTCGTGGTGAGCCTGTCGAATCCATAGCGGTGTCGATGATGTTAGTATTCCATCAGTCTCGTCCCGACTGGTCGGGGCTCCACTCGGGGAAGCTCTTTATCGCCCTCAATTATTAAAATTCGCACTGCATAGTATTATATTCTCATTTTATACTACTAAAGTACGCCAATTACGTTCAAATGCCACAATTTGCTGCAATTATTTGTTAATTATTTCGTTGTAGAATTGGAGAAAAAGTGAAAAAATATGCAACCTTTTTAAAGAAACCTGGTTTACCTTATAGGGGGGTAAAAATATTTTTAGAAAAACAGGGGGTTGTTCAGGTTGTGTTAAGGTTGGGGTGATAGAGTATAAAAAACGGGAAAAAGAATGGTAATTTAGTACTGTTTGCGCAAAAAATAGTTAAAAACGGGGTTATTTTTATATAAAATTCATAATTTGTTCAGTATTGTATGATATAATATATCATATACAAAAATCATACACGATAAACAAAGGTTGTTGGCATTATGTTTTATATAGCATTGCAAAAAGCGTATGGAGTATGGCAGGTCGATTGTATAATATCCTGCCCTTCTGGCACAGGGATTGGGCGGGGGCGTATATACACGGTTAACAAACAAAAATTATTATAAGGAGAAAAAAGTGAAAAAAAGAATATTTTCCATATTATTAATAGTATCTTTATTGTGTACCTTAGTTATAGCAAATACAGCTTTTGCAGCCAATGACGATATTGTTCCTACTACCGATGATGCTGTCAGCCAAAGCGAAGCTGACAATGTAGCCACATATTGGTTAAAAGAATCATCTTCAACTTTCTCTACATGGGATGGAGCTAAATTAAGCGCGCCTGTTACCTATTATTCAGTCGAAGATACAAGTATCCCTGTAGCATACGAATACACTGTACTAAACGAAGGAAAATCTGTTGGATTTATGATTGTATCAGCACTAAAAAGCCTTTCTCCAGTGCTGGAGTTCAGCGATGGGAAAGCCCCCAGCAGTTATCTGGATAACGCTGAGGAATTCGCCAATAAAGAAGGGTTTGTTACCGATAAAACCTCCCCGTTAATACTATATTGGGGTGGGCTTACTTACGCCGTTCAATACGGAGACCAGATGAAAGAAAAAGGAGTTGCCATTCATCTGCCAACCGGAAGATTACAGAATGTACCTGATAGTATGAAACTCCAAATTGATGCTGACCAAGCCAGAGCCTCATGGGATGAGTTAATTAACAATAGTAATATTAAATCAAGTAAAGGAGATGTAATAATATCAGGAGTTCCTGCATATTATCAAAGTGGTGCTGATGAAGGATATGGAGATGACGGGGATGGAGCTGTAAGTTTTCCCGCTTGTGCCGGTTCGACTATAGATCCCTGGGATGCATGGGATGGATGTTCCTGCATTGCAGGAGCCATGATTCACGGGTATTGGGATAGTCACGGCTACTCAAACTTGCCAGACGGGGAAGACACGCTTATAGATTACAATCATCATTATATGACAACTACGTATGGCGGATCAACTGCTTGGTGGCTAATAGATAATGGTATAAGAGATATCTTTGACTTATGTGGATACGATTTTGATGTAAATAACACAACAGGAACTAACTGGAACGATATAACAACGCAGGTAAATGCAAATAACCCTGCTGTTATGTCTTTTTCAAATAATTCACATTCCACTACACTGGTCGGTTACCAAACAGCATATTTGGGGAATTCTGTTATACTTCACAACACATGGGATACCAGTACCCATTATTTAGCTTATGGCGACTGGGATATATGCCAGATGACGAAAGTAGAAGAATCTTAGGGATATCAAAAGAGAGGCGGTATATGGTTTTCTATATACCGCCTCTCTACCTCATGTCTGCAAATAGGAGCATTAATAAAATGAAACTACTTCTTAAATTTTCTGCTTGGGCGGGCATTGTTCTTTTCACAGTTGGCGCAATAATTGCATTTTCTGAATCATGGACAATAACATTTACTTCAGCACAAGTCGGCGTAGCTTTCGGGTATTGGTTTGCCTTTGTATTCAGCATTACAGGGCTCGTTCTAATGATAATAGGAGGGGAAATCTCGAAACCTAAATATTTCTGGATTGGTTGTATAATCACCGGTTTATTTTACATCATTTCTTTTTTTCCATTTTATATAGAGTTTCAAAACTATAGTCGCATTGGATCTCTATTACAAACCATTGGAATATCAGTCTTGCCAGGATTAATAGCAATTGTCGAAGGGATATGGCTGAAAAGATTAGAGAGTAAAAGCATGACAAATAGAGATTAACGCTATACCAAGGGGCGAAATCACCAAGGACGAACTGGAGGAGATAAAGAGGAATCTGGAATAACAAGCTGCAACTTTTTTAATTAGTAGATTCGTAGGGACGGGCATTGCCCGTCCGCTAAATACGGAACCATAAATGCGGACGACCATTGGTCGTCCCTACGAGTTTGTGGTTATTGTCATCCTGGGCAAAGCGAAGTATTTAAGTGCCCTTTGTAATTTATGCCGAGGAAACCTGTTTGCTGTTTCTCCCCACCCGCCGGATCCTTCATTCGTCCCTCACGAATTCAGGATGACAATATCGAGGGAAGCCATTTTTATATAATACCGGTGCTTCTTTCTTTTCTTGAAAAAACCTGTTATTATTAACATCCCTCGCTCTTAAAATGCCTCGGGGAAAATTTAAAAAAATAGTGCCAAAATAACTATCGTAGGGGTTGACGGGTACTATATATTGTGGTAATCTTACAACGCTAACACAATATAGCGAGGTGGCGGTTATGAAATGCCCCTACTGTAAGAGCGAAGATTTAAAAGTTATCGATTCCCGCGATGTCAACGACGGCGTCAGGCGACGCAGACAATGTCTAAGCTGCAATTCGAGATTTACCACATATGAGAGAATACTGCCCAGCAGTCTCTTTGTGATTAAAAAAGACATGCGGCGCGAGGAATTCAGCAAGGAAAAATTGCTTTTAGGGATACAGAAAGCGTGCGGTAAACGGCCGTTACCGATCGGCGCTATCGAGAAACTGGCGGATGATATCGAATCTGAGTTGTATAATATGGGAAAAAGCGAGATAGACAGCTATAAAATCGGGGATATGGTAATGGAAGGTTTGCGTGAACTGGATTATATCGCCTATATCAGGTTTGCCAGTGTCTACCGCGATTTCAGCGATATCACCGATTTAAAGCAGGAAGTGGATACATTGATAAATGCCGGAATCATAAAAAAGAACAGGTCCAGCGGGCAATTAACCCTTTTGCCTGATGAAACAACAGAAATAACTAACCGGAAGGCAGGGAAATAACTATCATGGGCAAGACCAGTGATTCAAAAGGGAAAATAATCGACCGTACACAGGTTGCCAGGATTATTTTTTCAGCAGCCGATTCGATGGGCATATCCGACAGGAAGCGCATAGAACTTTTAACAAATCAGGTCATCGAGAGGCTGGAACGCCCACAGACACTGCCCGGTATGGAAGACCTGGTGCCAAAAAGTTACCGCACACAGCTTTCGGCTACCGAATCGGAAATATTGAGCGTGGTAAAGGAATTTTTGGCAGACGAAAAAACGGAACAGGAAATAGAAAAGATAGCAGAAGAAACCAAATTAGAAACAGAAAAAGCGGGTGATAACGGGAAAGTAGCGCCATCTGCTCCGCAAGAAACCCTGATACATCAAGAAAAAACTATAACAAAGGAGAAAGAAGCCATGGTAGTTACTTCACAAGCTTCTAACGGGGTTAGCCTGACGGATAACGCCCTCCAGGTACTGGAAAGAAGATATTTAAAGAAAGATAAGCAGGGGAAGGTCATCGAAACCCCTGAAGAATTATTCCGCCGTGTTGCCCATACGATTGCCGCAGCGGAGACCGAATACGGCAGTAAAACGGATGTTAAAAAGTGGGAAGAAACCTTTTATCAATTAATGATAAACCTTGAATTTCTTCCCAATTCGCCTACGCTGATGAACGCCGGCAGGGAGCTTGGGCAGCTTTCCGCCTGTTTCGTGCTTCCCATCGAGGATTCCATGGAATCCATCTTCGAAACCGTTAAGAATACCGCCCTGATTCACAAGAGCGGCGGCGGCACCGGTTTTTCTTTCTCCAGGTTGCGACAGGAGAGGGACAGGGTCGGTTCCACCGGCGGCGTTGCCAGCGGGCCGGTCTCTTTCATGAGGGCTTTCGATGTGGCAACTGATGTAATCAAACAGGGGGGCACGCGCCGCGGCGCCAATATGGCAATCCTCAGCGTCGACCATCCTGATATTATGAGATTCATTACCTCGAAAGAGGATATGGTTTCGCTGACCAATTTCAATATCTCGGTAGCTGTAACCGCCGAGTTTATGCAGGCGGTAAAGAGCGGGGCGGATTATAATTTAATCAATCCGCGTACGAGAGAGATTGCCGGAAAGCTCAACGCCAAAGAGGTTTTCGAAAAGATGGTCGAGCTGGCATGGAAGACGGGCGACCCGGGGATTATTTTTATCGAACGTATCAATAAGGACAATCCGACCCCGCACCTGGGGCAGATCGAAAGTACCAATCCGTGCGGCGAACAGCCTTTACTGCCTTATGAATCGTGCAATCTGGGCTCCATCAATCTGACGAAAATGCTGGTTACAAACGGCAGTACATATGAAATCGACTATAACAAGCTGGCAGAGACTACAAGAGCAGCAGTGCGTTTTCTGGATAACGTTATCGATGTCAACAAGTTTCCGATTCCGGAAATCGGAGAAATGACGCGCAAAACGCGCAAAATCGGATTGGGGATAATGGGCTTTGCCGATATGCTTTTAAGGCTGGGTGTCCCTTACAATTCGGAGGAGGCTTTAAAGCTGGCGACCGACGTGATGGGCTTTGTGGATAAGGAAGCTTTCGATTATTCCGTAGAGCTGGCCGGGGAACGCGGCGTCTTTCCGGCTTTCGAGGGCAGTATTTACGACGTCCCCGGTGGGACAAAAATCAGGAACGCTTCCAGGACTACCATAGCACCTACCGGCACGTTGAGTATTATCGCCGGTTGCTCCAGCGGCATCGAACCGCTGTTTGCCTTAAGTTATATCAGGAATATCCTTGACGGCACCAAGATGATAGAGGTGAATCCATATTTCGAGCAGGTGGCAAAAGATGGCGGTTTCTACTCGGAAGATTTGATGAAAAAGCTGGCAAGCGGTGCTCATCTTGCCGATATCGAGGGCATTCCCGATAAGATAAAGAAAGTATTCGTTACGGCGCATGAAATCGATACCAGGTGGCATATCCTGATGCAATCGGCTTTTCAGAAATATACCAATAATGCTGTTTCCAAGACTGTCAACTTCGCCAAAAGCGCCACCAAAGAGGACATCGCCCGTGTCTATATGATGGCATACGAAGAGGGATTGAAGGGTATTACCATCTACCGCGACGGCAGCCGCGATGGACAGGTTTTATCTACCGGCACCGAGAAAAAGGAAGAAAAAGCAGCCGTAGTCGAACATACTCCGCGCCGCAGAGCCAAGGTTACCACCGGCTTTACCGAGAAAGTTAATACCGGCTGCGGACACCTTTATGTTACCGTCAACTCCGATGAACACGGTGTTTGCGAGGTGTTTTCCAGTCTGGGCAAGTCGGGCGGTTGCGCTTCGGCGCAGCTTGAAGCCATTTGCCGTTTGATATCGCTGGCATTGAGGTCGGGAATTGAAATCGATTCTGTTGTCAAGCAATTGAAAGGTATTCGATGTCCATCAATTGCTTGGGAGGGTGGTAAATCTACTCTTTCTTGCGCTGATGCTATTGCAGGCGTGCTGGAACGCCACTTTAACGGCGGTGAGAAAGACGGCGAAGAATCCGTTGAAAAACCGATGCAGGACTATGGGTTGGTCAAGAATATTGCCGGCCAGTGCCCCGATTGCGGCAGCATCCTTGTTTACGAAGAAGGCTGCTTCAAATGCCCCGGCTGCGGTTATACCAAGTGCTAGGTCGAGTCAAAGTCCTTTCAATATGAAGTTGTTGCCCACTCTGTCAGCAGGGTGGGTAATTTTTTATTTGTCATGCTGAGCGTAGCGAAGTATCTAAATGCGATTCGATACGCGCCGCCGTTATGGTTCGACAGGTTCACCACGAACGGCTTGGTCAATATTACCACGAATGGTTATAAATATTTCTCTTACGCTCGCCCTGAGCTTGTCGAAGGGTCTGATGACGGAAGAAGCCATCATCAATTCATTTGCATAATATTTTCCGTCGGGTTATAGTCATAATTAAAACGCTATGACTCGACGGATTTTTTATGGGAAGAGATAAATTCAGCAAGGGCGACGATTTAGTTAAGAAAGAGCAGGGGACAGTCGTCAAGGACTGGGGGGGCGGGCTCCCCATAGCTTTGATTTACCCCAATTCCTACTATCTCGGCATGTCCAACCTTGGAATGCAATCCATCTACAGTATGCTGAACAGCTATGGCGAAGTCGTCTGCGAGCGCATCTTTTACGAAGAAGGTATGCTCTACAGCCTCGAAAACCTGCACGAGGTAAACGAATTCCCGGTTCTGGCTTTTTCAATTTCCTATGAACTGGATTATTTCAACGTAGTCGCTCTTCTAAAACAAAGCGGGATTCCTCTTTATGCAAGCGAACGCAGCGATAATCACCCGATTGTAATCGCCGGCGGACCCTGCATTATCTCTAACCCGGTTCCTTTATCTCCATTTCTGGATTGTATGTGTATCGGGGAAGCCGAAGCTCTTATCCCCCCGATGCTTGCTGTACTGACCGATAGCAGTCTTTCAAGGGATGAAAAGCTGGAAGCGCTGGCAAAATTGCCGGGGATGTACGTCCCGCAATATTATAACGGCGGGAAAATCAGGCGGCAGTATTTACCGAACCTGGATAATATTCCTGTCAGTTCAGCGGTGCTAACTACCGAAACCGAGCTGGGGGATTTATACCTGATAGAGGTGGAGCGGGGATGCGGGTGGGGATGCCGTTTCTGCATGGTCGGCAGCGCCTTCTGCCCGATACGTTTCCACTCAAAGGAAAGCATTATCGAGCAAGCAAGGCGAGGGCTGGAATACAGGAAGAGAATCGGGCTGGTGGGGGCGGTGGTGTCCGACCATCCGCAAATCGAAGAGATAGTAACCGAAATTCGCAATATGGGAGCGGGAATTTCCATCAGCTCGATGCGCATCAAACCCCTTCATGAAACTG